>SIAA01000045.1 GCA_009692045.1 Phycisphaerales bacterium
GCAGACGCAGCGGGAGGTGCGGTGCTCACAGACGCTCCGCTCTTCATCTTTGCCTCAATCTGCTTGTTCCACTCAAGAGCATCGATGTCAGTGACCGTAGCCTTGCCAATGACGCGATCCGCAGCCTTGGCCTCGCGAATCTGCAGAACGACCTCGCCGATTCTGCCCGCTTTCTCCAGTTCCGTCCGCACCGCATCCGGCCGCAGATTGCGACCCCGAGCGATGGCGGCGATTCGGCCGTTGACTTCACCCTCCGTTGCCTCCACTGCCAGAGTCTCGGCAAGTTTGGCGAGGATGAAAAACAGTTTCAGTCTTGCACGAGACTGCTCCGTGGTTGCGCCCCGCATGGCAGCGAGCCGCGCCTCAACCTTGTCAGCTTCGAGACCCCGATAGGTAAGTTCCATCCGTGCTCGCTCGAGATCGCGCTCTGCCTGAGCGGCGGAGAGACGCTCGGGGAGGGGGAAGTCAACGGCTGCAGCCAGCTGCTCGAAAACCTGTTCCCGCAGGGCACCTCGCTGCTCTTCGTCGCGTCGCTTCTCCAGGATCATCTTGACCTGCTCGCGCATGAGTTCGATGGTGTCGATGCCGGACTTTGCCAGCAGTTCTTCATTGGTGGCCGGAGTAATGCGTTCCGCTTCGCGGATGGTGTAATCGATGCGGAGCTTCTTGCCGCGGACGGCCTCCAACTCATGCGCCTCCGGACCAACCGTGTTCATCACCACGACATCACCTGTCTTGCGACCGAGGAGAGTGGCCTCCAGATCATCGATCAGCAGTCCCAGGAACTGGCCCTTGCCGCCATCTTCGTCCGATGGCACCACAGCCAGTGCTTTATCAGTCTCAAAGAACACGGCCTCCGCGTCCTCTATATGCACCACGGCTCGACCTACGAGACGGTCGAGTTTCTCAAACGGACCATCGATGCGAGTCGGTATTCCAAAGCGATAGCTGCTGCGGCGGATCTCATCGTCGACATGGCTCTCGAGCACATCAATGACGGGGCGCTGAAGTGCCAATCCTTCCCATGCGGGCAGCGTGAACTCGGGCACGACCTCGACCTCGACTTCGAGTGAGAAATCCTGAGAGGGGCTGAGCGTGCAGTCGGCCGTTTCCTTGGTGATGATGGGCTGTCCTAGCGGTTGCAGTTTGTGCTCTTTAACCGCGTCGTTCACGGCGGTCGAGAAAAGTTCCTTCTTCGCTTCCTCCAGCACCGCCGGTCCATATCGCTTTTGCAGAAGCGATCGAGGGGCATGTCCCGCTCGAAATCCAGCCATGACAGCAGTCTTGGCCAGCGAACCGAACTGAGATTCGATGTGCTCCGCCACTCGGGATGCAGGAATGGTGATCTGGATGCGCTTGAGCGCGGGACCAGCATCGGTGACAGAGACACGGTTGGCAGTTGCTTGGGTCGTCATAGGTGATTTGGGGGAATCGCCCAGTATAACGCCCGATCAGTGCATCAGCAGCATCTGCGCATATGTTGGCAGCGGCCAGAGGTCATCGGGGATTACTCCCTCGAGAGCGTCGCAGCAATCGCGAACCCTCGCCATGGCGGGAACTAGGGCATCGCGCAGATGTCGCATGCGCTTCGCCGGATCATCGATGGCCTTGTTCGCCGCCGCACTTACCTCTCCGCAAGCTGTCCGAAGTGCCGCCGCTTGCGCCACCAGAGCGCGCAGCGCCGCCATGCTGCTCGGGCACTCCACGCCCACGGCTTCCGCGGCACCCACCGCATCGGCAAGTTCCGCCTGGGCGCGCATCGCCGCGGGAATGATCTGGGTGTTCACCATGGTGCACATGGTGCGTCCCTCGATCTGAATGACCTTGCAGTACTGCTCAACCTGCACTTCGTACCGTGCATGCAACTCGCGGTGGCTGAGGACGCCGTAGTGAGAGAAGAGTTCAGATGCCTTCTTGGAGGCAAATGCGGGCAGAGCATCAGCCGTTGACGGCAGATTCGGAAGCCCGCGCTTGGCCGCCTCCTTGTGCCATTCCATCTTGTAACCGTCGCCGCTGAAGCAGACGCGGCGGTGCTTCTTGACGATCTCTTTCAAGGTGGCGCGAACAGCCGTTTCCAGTTTGGCCGGGGATGGATGCTTGCCGGCGCGCTTCTCCAACTCAGTGGCGAGGAAGTCGAGGCTCTCGGCAATCATGGTGTTGAACACGGTGTTGGGCCAAGCCACTGACTGGGAAGAGCCCACCGCCCTGAACTCGAACTTATTGCCGGTAAAGGCGAAGGGGCTGGTGCGATTGCGATCGCTGGAGTGCCGTGGCACCTGAGGCAGGGTGCGAGCGCCCAGATCCATGGTGCCACCCTTCATCGTTTTCTTGGCGGCACCGTGCTCGAGCTGATCGAGAATGTCGGTGAGCATGTCACCCAGATAGATGGACATGATGGCAGGGGGCGCTTCGTTAGCACCCAAGCGATGATCGTTGTGAACACTGGCAATGGAAGCGCGCAGCAGGTCGGCGTGAATGTCAACGGCGCGGATCACGGCACAGAGGAAGACCAGAAACTCCATATTGGTGTGAGTCTCTTCGCGCGGATCCAGCAGGTTGACGCCGGTATCGGTCGATAGCGCCCAGTTGTTGTGCTTGCCCGAGCCATTGATGCCCGCAAATGGCTTCTCATGCAGGAGGCACTCGAAGCCGTGAGCACGAGCCGTGGTGCGCAGCACATGCATGGTGAGCATCTGGTGATCTACGGCGATGTTGGCGTTCTCGTAAGTAGGGGCGATCTCGTACTGGCGGGGAGCGACCTCGTTGTGGCGCGTCTTTACTGGTATTCCCAGCTCATAAAGACGGCGCTCCGAATCGGCCATGAATCCCATGACGCGCTCGGGAATGGATCCGAAGTAGTGGTCCTCCAGTTGCTGCCCCTTGGGAGCAGAGGCACCCATCAAGGTGCGGCCAGTGATGAGAAGATCGGGACGGGCCCGATGCAACTCGGAGTCAACGAGGAAGTACTCCTGCTCACAACCGAGAGTGGTGATGACCTGAGATACACCGGCATCGGTGCCAAACACCTTGAGCACGCGCAGAGCCTGCTTGCTCACCGCCTCGAGAGAACGAAGCAGGGGAGTTTTTTTGTCCAGTGCTTCGCCAGTCCAGGAAACGAACGCCGTGGGAATGCAGAGCGTTGCTTGCCCTTCACCATTGGCCAAGAGAAATGCGGGGCTGGTGGCATCCCATGCCGTGTAACCACGCGCCTCATAGGTATCTCGGATGCCGCCCGAGGGGAAACTGGAGGCGTCGGGCTCTCCGCGAATGAGTGCATCGCCGGAGAACTTCTCGATCGCTCCGCCGCTCTCGGTCAGTGAAAGAAAGGCGTCGTGCTTCTCAGCGGTTGATCCTGTCAGCGGCTGGAACCAGTGGCTGTAGTGGGTCGCCCCATGTTCGAGGGCCCAGTCCTTCATGGCTTGGGCCACGGTGTTGGCGATGGCCGGATCAAGAGGCAGGCCTCGGGTCATGGTGCGCTGCAGATTCATGAAGACCTCGGGCGGAAGCCGCTTCAACATCACATCACCACTAAAGGTCTTGGAGCCGAAGATGTCAGAGGTCTTGGTATTCACAAAGTCAGTCCCAAAGTTCGTTGCCGCTGGTGTCGTAGCCATGCCGATAAGTTACCGCTCATACGATCTCCATCGAGAGCAGTTCATCGGAAAAAACATCGAGAATTGCAGCATGAAAGTGACTGGCTCGGTTCAGCGCTCCGGGGTTGATTACCCGAGTGTTTCCGATGCGGTCATCCCGGCGGCGATGGGTGTGCCCATGCAGCAGGTAGTCCGCTCCCGAGGCAAAGGCATCGGCAACGCACTGATCCAGATGCCCGTGGGTGAAGGCCACCGATTTGCCGTTGATCTGCAGGGTTCCCAAGGGGTGAACCACCTGCAGGCCCAGCAGTCGAGCGTGATCGCCCAGCGGACCAACCTCGTCGGTGTTGCCGAAAACCACCCAGGTCTTCAGCCCGGTGAACTGATCCAAGACACTCTCAGTCTCGGCGTCGCCCAGAAAGATAAATGCGGTGGCACCCTTGGCCTTGAGCAGCTCGATTGCCGACCGAGTCCGAGCCGCGTCTCCGTGCGGGTCGGAAATCAATCCGAGAATGTGCTGGTACTCAATCACTACAATCCGCAGCCTATCTATTCCAAACACCGACCATGACTCAACCCAACACAATCGTGACTCGATTTGCTCCCAGTCCATCGGGGTACCTCCATGTGGGAGGCGCAAGGACGGCGCTATTCGGTTGGGCCTATGCCAAGGGGCGTGGCGGCAGATTCATCCTTCGCATCGAGGATACAGATCAGAAACGATCGAGTGAATCCGCCAGCATCGGCTTTCTCAAGGACCTGTGCTGGCTTGGCATTGGCTGGGATGAGGGTCCCGAGTTTGAGAGTTTCGGCGGTGGGGACCGGGGTTCCTACTTTCAGTCGGAGCGGCTGGACATCTACAACACCCACCTGACGCGGCTCATCGATGCTGGTCAGGCCTATTGGGCTTTCGATACTCCCGCGGAGTTGGACGCTCAGAGACAGGCGGCGAAGGCGCGAGGAAATCCCTATCGCTATGAGGGCACGACCGCCCGAAACATCGCCAAGGAGACGGTCCAGCAGTGGCTGACTGAAGGGCGGGCCGCTGTGATTCGCTTTCATACTCCCACGGGGCCGATCGTCATCGAGGATGAGATTCTGGGATCAGCCACGATTCCTGCCGGCGAGGTCGACGACTTTGTCATCCGCAAGGCAGACGGCTTCCCCACCTATCACTTCGCAGTGGTGGTTGACGATGAGTTGATGGGTGTGACTCATGTTCTGCGCGCCCAAGAGCATTTCAACAACACCGCGAAGCACATGGTGTTGCAGGACGCTCTGGGGTTCCGCCGTCCAATCTACGGACATCTTCCCCTCATCTTCAATCCTGATGGGAGCAAGATGAGCAAGCGCGACAAGGATAAGTTGCTTAGGAAAGCCAGCGCGGATCGCAAGATGGAACAGGCTCCCGCGGGAACGGTCGATGCTGCCACATTTGCGGCGTGGCGGGGGGACAAGACCATGCAACTGCCTCTAGCCGATGCCGAGAGGCTGGCGGCAAGTCTGGGCGTTTCACTTCCCGAGATAAATGTTGATGACTTTCGTCGCTCGGGGTATCTGCCCCAAGTGCTGTGCAACTTTCTGGCGCTCAATGGTTGGAGCCCGGGCAACAATCTGGAGAAGTTCGACAACGAGTTTCTCCAGCGCACTTTTGATCTCTCGCGAGTTGTAAAGACGCCCGCCAAATTTGATCGCATGAAGCTGCTGGCATTCAACTGCGATGCCCTCCAGGCCATGACCGCAGCCGAGTTCACAGTTCTGGCGCGGGCTCATGGTCTCAGCGAGCACCCAGAGTTCATGACGCGGCTGAGTGAATCCCAGTTCGTGCAACTGGCCAGCGCCAGTCACGAGCGATCAAAAACTCTCGAAGACATGTTCAAGGCGAATCGGTTTCTCATTCTGCCCGATGCGGAGTTGCCCTACGACATGAAGTCGGTGCTCAAGGTTCTGGTGAGCGGCGGGGGCGAAGCACACCTGCGCGCCGCGCGTGACCTTCTCGCCAAACTCAGCAACTGGGATGCGCACTCGATAGAGCAACTGCTCAAGGGATACGCCGAGGCGAACACTGCCGGTGAACTGGGGAAGGTTGCCCAGCCTCTCCGTGTTGCCGTGAGTGGGGGAACTGTCAGCCCTCCGATTTTCGACACTCTGGCGATCTTGGGTAGTAGCAGCGTTTTGGCGCGGATTGACCGGGCACTCACGATGGCAGCGGCACAGCCCCGTGGGACAGAAGCAGCGACCCAATCCCCAAGAGCAGAGTGATACTCACCAAGTCGGTGATGGTGGTCAAGACAATGTGCGAGACCATGGAGGGATCAAAGCCCCAGCGGCGAGCCAGCCACGGGACAGCCGTCCCGACGCTCGAGCCGACTACGCACGCCCCGAGCATCGCCAGCATCACCGTCCAAGCCAGAGGCAGGGCTCGGTCATCTCCCGTCGCCGAGGCGGCCAGCCACATGGCCAGAGCAGCAAGCAGACCGGTTGCTCCGCCGCTGGCAACTCCCATTCTGACTTCCTTGGAGAGTGAGCGCAGCAGGCGATCCTTCTCAACCTCGCCCAGCGCTATGGTGCGCATCATGATGGCGAGAGATTGACCGCCCGCATTGATTGACTGTCCAATCAGAATGGGGATGAAGGCGGCAAGAAGGGCGTGCTGGCGAACTTCCTCGCTATACGCAACCACAACGAGAGCGGGAACGAAGCAGGTGAATAGATTGATGGTCAGCCAAGGCAGCCTCGTCCGCAGACCGATGCGGGCAGGCGTAGATATTCGTTCCTCACTATCAACACCGAGTACTCGCCCCGGTCGGGCTGAAAGCCCTTCGAACAGCCCGCTGACAAGCGCCCCAGAACGAACTACACCAACCAACCGCTGGGAGTCATCGAGTACCGCATAGACCGGGTGCAGAAAACCCAGCGATGCGACCTCCAGAGTTGCCAGTTGCATCGATGCTGGCAGCGCCGGCGGATGATGATTCATTATTGATCCAAGCTCAGCCTTCGGATCTGCCACCAGCAGGTGACTCATGGCGATGGAGCCCACCAAGACACCGCCTTGACGGGCTATCCAGATGTTGATGATCGGTCCCGAGGACTCCAAGGATCGGACCTGCTCGACTGCATCCTCAACCAAGTGTTCCGGTCGCATCGCCACCCGCGCGGAAGCCATAGTTCTTCCCACTGATCCCGAGGGGTATAGGCGAGTGTTGGTGATGCGCCACAAGAGTCGCGCGTCCATTTCTTCAGTGACGGCAATCAGCGTTGCCTCCGGCAGGCGATCCAGCACCTCCACCGCGCCAACTGCCTCTAACTCACCAAGGGCGGCGATGATGCGCTCTACCCGCCATGTCTCCACCATGTCGGCGAATCCCGCTGCTCCCTCTTGCAGAAAAAGCCTCTGGGCATCGCTGATAGCCGAGGCTCCATGGGGATGTGTCGACAATGCCGGTGCAGACTCGTTCACGGCGAGGGATCCTAACAAACGAGTTAGCAGCTTGGCGTTACACTTGTCCGTTCAGCACCGTTGGCGCAGTTGGCTAGCGCGCCTCCATGACACGGAGGAGGTCACTGGTTCAAGTCCAGTACGGTGCATTTCCCCGCGTCCGCAGATTGTCAGCGAACCATTGACATCAGGCGTTTGACTGCGCGCTGTGCCGAAGGCGAAGCGCTGGCCGCTACCGAATCGACGGCGCCTGGTTCGCGGCGGGCATCTCCGAGCAGCTTGGTGAGGTGCGTGTCTACCTTGAAGATCCACCGCTGGTGAAGCTGCTCCAACTCTTGGCGATTGAAGCGAGATAGCGGATCGTCCAAACCACTTTGAGCCACGGCCCAGTCGATGAGTTTGGCCGCAGACTGATCAAAGCGGTAGAGCGCCAGCGTGTTCTCCAAGCGTTTGCGGATGCTCAGAAAGGGATCCGTTGCTTCCAACGGAACTGCTGTCATTGCCTCGGCGATCTTGCCCCCATCGGCCTTCCCCAGCCAGCCTGCCCCTGAGTTAGCCTCGATTTCAGCAATGCTCGGCCTTGAGTAAATGGAACTTGCCGCATCGGCGGCCTCGCCTGCAACTTCCTCCAACTCGGCCGCGCCGGCTAGAAATGTCTTCTCACCCATGCTGGGAAACCGAACCCAGACGCGCGAATCCGCCGCGCCAGTGTGGGTCACATGTTCGACCCGTGTAACGGTGCCGATGCCCCATTCAGGGCGGCGAGGATGGCGAACTCTGTCGCCTTTCTTGAAGAGCGTGGATGGCATTGCTAAGAGATCGCCTACGGCGACCGTCCCGGTCTAAGTTGTCCTTGACCAGTTAGAGTGTAACACATGGAAGGAGACATAACCATTGCATTCTTGGGGGACATTGTGGGACAGCCGGGCAAACGGGCCGTCACTCAGCAGCTACCGCAACTTAGGCAGGATCACAAACCAGACTTCGTGATTGCAAATGCGGAGAATGCTCGGCACGGCTCGGGCTTGACTCCCGAGTTGTATCAAGCGCTGCGCGAATGCGGCATCGATGGAATGACCCTCGGCGATCACGCTTTCCGCGATCCCAAGATCATCCCCTTTCTCGAACGCCCACATGAGCCCGTCATCAGGCCTGCCAACATTTCCGCCAAGGCTCCGGGGAAGTCGCTGCTGCGGTTGCCGGCCACCCGTCCGGGGATGCGCGATCTATATGTGTTTACCGTGGTGGGGCGGATTTTCTTCCCCACCATGCCCGCCGATGATCCCTTCGCCTGCGCTGATCGCATGCTGGCGACGATCCCCAGCGACAACTCCATGGTGATTGTGGAAGCGCACATGGAGGCCACGGCAGAGAAAGCAGCGCTGGCGCACTATCTCGATGGCAGAGTCGCCGCAGTAGTTGGCAGTCATACTCATGTCGCTACCGCCGATGCCCGCATCCTGCGAGGCGGAACTGCTTTCATCACCGACATGGGAATGTGCGGCCCCTACAACAGCGTGATCGGGCGGGATCGCCGGGCCGTTGTCAAGCACATGACTACGGGCGCCCCCGTTCAGTTTGAAGTCGGAGAGGGCGATGAGCGGCTCTGTGGGTGCGTCATTCGCGTCCGGGGGGACATGGGCTTGGCTAGATCCATCGATCGCATTGAGTATCTGGCGGATCGGCAGAAGCCACCCTTCGTGAGTGAGACGGGCAGCTGACAGGCAGTCTCAGTTCATCGCACCGAATCCGCCGCCCCCCGGAGTGTGAATCTCGATGGCGTCGCCAGCCTCGACATCGAATGACGAGACTCCCTCGAGGGGAGTGCGTCCCCCCGCGGCATGGATGATCCATTGCTGACCCACGCGACCCGCCTTGCCGCCTGCGAGCCCGGCGGGGCCGCTGCTTCGGTGCTGCGATATGAAAGATATCTCCAGCGGGCGCAAAAACTTGATCCGTCGAATGGCGCCGCAGCCACCGCGATACTTGCCGCCGCCTCCCGAGTTAGGACGAATACCGAACTCCTCCAGCAGCATGGGGAAGTGCGCCTCGAGAATCTCGGCATCGGTGATGCGGGTATTGGTCATGTGGGAGTGGATCGCGCTCTCGCCCGCACCAGACTCGCTAGCACCAGCACCGCCGCAAATGGTCTCGTAGTAGGCAAAGGTCGCATCTCCTATCAGGAGATTGTTCATTGTTCCCTGACTGCAGGCGGAGATGTTGAGCGCCAGGACCAGAGCATCGACGACACGCTGACTGGTTTCAACATTTCCCGCAGCCACAGGGGGGAGAGATGAGGGCGCGCCGACGAAACTGGGGTTGAGCATTCCCTCGGGATTGATGAGTTCGACGGGTTCCAGAAATCCCTCGTTGAGAGCCATCCACTGCGCCTCGTTGGGAATGAGTTTCCCCGCCAACAGACGCAGCGTGTACATCGTTGCGCTGCGGATCACACTGGCCGGAGCGTTGAATGAACTGCGCTGAACTGGGGCGCTGCCGGAAAAATCCAGCCGCAGTCGGCGCGGTCGGGTAGGTAGCACTTCGACTCGAAGCCGAATCTCGGCGCCGTCATCGAGAGACTGGATGACTTCGTGCGGCGCGGTGTCCATGGAATCGATCACTTGCTCACACCGCTCGCGAGAACGCTGATGCATTACCGCGAATCCACGGGCTAGGTCAACTCCGGAGTGGTACAGGCGGCGCAATTGCTCTACCCCCAGAGCATTGGCAGCTACTTGGGCGCGCAAATCGGCAATGTTCTCCAGGGGCGACCTGCTGGGGAATCGGACAGTCCGCAGCAGTCGGTCGAGCTCTGACAAGTCGAGCATGCCGTCTCTGGCGATGCGCATTGGCGCAATCACAACGCCTTCCTCCTCTAGGCACCGCGCCCCGGGTGGCATGGAGCCCGGGCGCGTGCCGCCAATCTCGGCGTGATGGGCTCGGTTGGCCACGAACCCCAAGAGTTGGCCGCCACCATCATTCGCAAACACCGGAGTGATTACCGTCACATCGGGCAGATGCGATCCACCGAACCCGGGATGGTTTGTGACGAAGACATCGCCGCTGCGGGCGCCGAGCGTCGCCACTACGGAGCGCGTGCACACACCGAGAGCACCCAGATGAACGGGCAGGTGAGGGGCATTGGCGACAAGACTTCCACTTGCATCCAGAACAGCGCAGGAGAAGTCGAGGCGATGTTTCACATTCACCGATACGGCGGTTCGCCTCAGCACCTCGCCCATGTCAGCGGCGAGTCCCATGATGCGGCAAGCAAAGACTTCTTCCGCAACGGGCGGTGAGGTGGATGCTGTATCTGCCGCGGAGGTGGTTTCGGCAGACACCTCACATCGGCGGCAACACTCCAGTAAGGTTGAACCGCAGGCGAGGGTGCGCGCCGTCCAGCCAGATGGAACCCAAGCAGTTGCACTGCTGGTGATGATGTTGAAGGGACCTGCTCGCTGGTGCGTCTCAGACTCGAGCGGAGGTTGAATACAGCAACTAGGCGTTGCTGGGATGGGCGTACTCTGGCGCAGCACGCCGCGGATGCTCTCGATCTCTAGCGGCCGATCTGGGGGCGGATACCCATACATCGCGGTGTATGCCGCAGCGAAACGAGCGGCGGTGAGAACGCGCCAGTGGGAAGTTGGTTCTTGTTGAGGCGCTACTCGGCTCAGGTCATCAAGTTCAATCGCTGACAGATCAATGGTCAGCGGTTCATCCTGGCCGATGAGCCGACAGCGGAGCATGTACCGCGAGTAGCGCCAGTCAGCACCAACTTCGGCCGCCAGACCAGCAAAGGCATTCCTGATTGGAGGCAGACTCAACAGAGGCGCGTTGACGGTTTGATGGACGAAGCGCTCTCGATCCGTACCGGCAATGCCGCACGCCGAGAGGATTCCAGCATCAACGGGGAGGAGGACGCGGGCAATACCCAGGATCTGGGCGACAGAGACCGCATGCAGTCCGCCGGCCCCGCCGAAGGCGACGAGTGTGAAACTCGCTGGATCGAGTCCGCGGCGAATGGTTGAGCGGCGAACTGCGGCGGCCATATTCTCGTCAGCAACTCGGACGAGGCTGAGCAGAAACTCCCCCATGGAGAGTGCGCCGCGCTTGGTGGTGAACGATTGAAGTAACACCGATGCCGCCCGCTGCGAGGCGTTCACATCGAGCGGAACCGAGATAGTTCCAAGCCGACCGAGGAGGAGGTTCACATCCGTCAGTGTCAGTGGTCCGCCGCGCCCGTAGCAGGCAGGCCCGGGATCACCGCCAGCACTCTGCGGCCCAACCCGAAGGTGACTGCCATCGAAGGCGCAAATGGATCCGCCGCCGCAGCCAACACTGTCCACGGCTATCGAGGGACTTGCCAGTCGCGCGCCAGCCACTTCAGTTTCGAATCGATACTCGATGTCCGCGCTGAGGACGCAGACATCAGTACTAGTTCCGCCCATGTCGAAGGCAATGGCAGGAAGCATCTTCGCCGCGACTGCCGCTGTCATGGCACCACGAGCTCCGCCTGCTGGGCCACTCAGCAAACTGTCCTTAGGGTGGAATGATCGGTGATCCTCCAGCCCGCCCGCCGAGGTCATCACCAGAAGGGTCGCCTCATCACCAAGACCGTGGGCAATGGCGCGCAGCGTGTCACCAACTGGTGCCGCAAGAAGTCCGTCCACCAGAGCAGTGCGGGCCCGTTGCTCGAAGCCAATCACCGGAGCAAGGGTTGATGAGACTGACACATCTTTGAATCCCATCTCCCGCAGGATCGCTTCGGCTCTGCGTTCATGGCTGGGATTGGTCCACGCATTCACAAAGGCAATGGCACCCACTTTGAGCCCGCGCCGCAGCGCATCTGCAGCTGCCTCACGCAAACCAGGTTCATTCAACTCGC
This sequence comes from Phycisphaerales bacterium, assembly GCA_009692045.1. Taxonomy (GTDB): domain Bacteria; phylum Planctomycetota; class Phycisphaerae; order Phycisphaerales; family SM1A02; genus SYPI01. Next base: position 11,921 of record SIAA01000045.1, read on the forward strand.
GCAGTTGTCGGCCCTGAGAGTCGTGGCGTTGCTCCACCTCGAACACATGAGATGCGAAGGAGCGAGCGCGACGAGGATGCCAGGCGAAGAGGTCGAGGCGAGTCTGATCGCCGATCTCCAAGACATCCCGAAATCCCTGCGTTACGAAAAGTGCTGTGGGGGAGACTGTGCCTTCCAGAAGCGCGTTGGTTCCGCGCGTGGTTCCAAGTCGCATCTCGATCTGGCCCAGCGGCTCCCCGGGAATCTTGCCGAGAATGATGCGCGCGGCGATCACGGGCGATGGCTCACTCGATTGCAGCGTGACAGGTGAGCCCGGTGCGGGATGCCCGGGCTGAGCGAGGGTAAGAATGTGAGTTGAACCTTCACCGACGGGGCTGCTATGGATGATGGAGCTCTTGAGGCCAGCGGAGACAAGTTCCCATCCTGCGAAGAAGTCCGCAGGCAGTTGCAGGGGCGTGTGCAACTCGATGACTGTTGTGTTGGGGATACTGGGCACCGCCGAGAGGTCACTGCCGTCACCCGAGCCGTGAACGGTGCTCCCCACTTTGGCGGGCAACCATGAGGCGCTGGGGATCTTCAAAGTGCGCCTCACGCCCGAGGGTGAGACCGCCACACAATCTGTGAATGTGCCGCCAACATCGCAGGAGATTTGCCACTGGTCCATCGGGGGTGTGGATCCTATTGCCGGTGCTCTAGAATCGGATTCATGCTTCTGTTTGATCTTGCATATGTCAGTCTCGCGATCCTTGGGTCGCCGTGGTTCATATATGACGCGATTCGGCGAAGGAGGCGGGGTTGGGCAGGGCGCTTGGGCCGTGGAAATGCCCTAGGTCCCAGTGCTGGTAACCGAGTGTTGATCCATGCGGTTTCAGTGGGGGAGGTCAATGCCGTTCGGCTCTTGGTGGGGATGCTGAGGGATGGGGGTGCCGAAGTCGTTGTCTGCACCACCACTGATACCGGATTCGCGCGCGCCTCTCACCTGTGGGATGGCACGACGGGGGTATTGGTGGTGCGCTACCCGCTCGACCTGTCCGTTTGTGTGAACCGTTTTCTTGATCGCATGCGTCCCGACTGCGTGGCTCTGGCTGAACTGGAACTGTGGCCCAACTTCATGCGCGCCTGTGGCCAGAGGGGAGTTCCCGTTTGCGTCGTGAATGGCCGACTCAGCGCCCGCAGCTTTCGCCGATACCGATGGGCGCGACTTCTTCTGTTTCCCACATTTGCCGCTCTGCGTGTCGCCGCAGTACAGGATGAGGATTACGCCCAGAGATTCCGGTTGATGGGCGCCCACACGGACCGGGTGCGAGTGACGGGCAACATGAAGTGGGACACCGCGCAGATATCTGATGAGGTTCCCGGCGCCGATGATCTGGCTCGAGAGATGGGAGTTGATCGGAGTCTCCCCTTGGTCGTAGCAGGATCAACGGGTCCTGGTGAGGAAGCGCTTCTCCATCAGGCATGCGGTTCTGCGGTGCAGCTGCTGTGTGCTCCAAGAAAGCCGGAACGATTCGCCGAGGCTGCACGCGCCCTTCCCGGATGCAGCAGGCGAACGGCGGGGGTGGCGCAAGTTGGGAAGGTGCCCGCGTCTCCGCGGGAAGCGCGCCAATCCGGGGCGGAGTCGGATCAATGCGCGGGCCGATTCCTGCTGGACACCATCGGTGAACTGAGGCGTGCCTATTCATTGGCGGACGTAGTAGTGATTGGCAGATCATTCGCCCCCATGCATGGATCAGACATGATGGAGCCGATCGCCTTGGGAAAGGCCACAGTGGTGGGACCGAACTGTTCCGACTTCGCCTCAGCTGCCGAGGCGCTGGAGAGAGGCGGCGGGCTGATTCGCACCACGGCCTGCGAACTCTCCGAGGTAATCAAACGCCTGCTCGGCTCACCTGATGAACGGCGAGCGCTGGCAGGTGCGGGCCGCAAGGTCATTCGTGACCATCAGGGCGCAACGGGGCGCAACTGCCAGATCATTCAATCTCTGTTGGCAGGGGCGGGCAAACCCTCGCGTGACTGCAAGGCATGCGCCCATGAGTGAAGAGGCTCTGCATGCTCACATCCGCCGGGCTTCTGGAGACCTGCCTGCCTGGGTACGGGTTCCTCCTGGTGATGACATGGCAGTCCTCGATCTCCCCAGCGGATCGATCATGATCGCCGCGGATCAAGTCATCGAGGGCAAACACTTCGTCGCGGGGACTCCGTGGGTGCAGGTGGCTCACAAGGCAGTTGCCCGCAATCTCTCCGATGTTGCGGCGATGATCGGGCACCCCATCGCCTGCATCGCCACGGTGGCGGCGCCCGCGGGGTTTACCCAGACGCACGCGCTCTTTGATGCCCTTCATGCCGCCGGTCTGAGAATGAACTGCCCCTTGGTCGGAGGCGATTACGGAACCAGTGCCGAGGCCCACTCGCCGTTGGTCATTTCCATCACGGTGCTGGCGCGCGAGGGCGCACACACTCCTTTGCGAAGCGCGGCGCAGGCAGGCGACTCACTGTTCGTCACAGGATTGATCGGCGGGAGTCTGCAAGCGAACGGAAGTGGACACCACCTCTCATTCACACCTCGTCTCGCCGAAGCCCATGAACTGTCGCGGCTCTTCGGGGCGCGTCTGCACGCAATGATTGATCTCTCTGATGGCCTCGCTCGCGATGGCACCCGGCTGGCAAGAGCCAGCGGCTTGCAGGCCGTAATCGAGTCAGAGTCTCTGCCATGCCGTGACCAATGCGGCTGGAGTCGGGCGATTAGTGATGGGGAGGACTACGAGTTGCTCTTTTCCCTGGGAGAAGTTGGCGGCGCTATTCCTTCCCAGGTGTGCGGAACCGCCATTACCCGCGTGGGATTCCTGCGCGCACCACCAACGGGAGATGATCGGCCCCTGATCCTGCGAGTCAATGATGGAGAAGAGTCGATTGAGCAGTTGGGGTTTGAGCACGCATGATCGATGACGCCACAGAACTTCACGGCGCAGCAGATACCGAGGCCTTCGGGGAACTCCTGGCTTTGCGTCTGCGTCCTGGAGATCTGATCACCCTGGAGGGTGAACTCGGTGCCGGAAAGACAACTCTCATCCGCGCCATGGCAACCGCGCTTGGCGTTGAACCAGGATCGGTCTCGAGTCCTACATTCGTCTCGATGCAAATGTACCGAGGCACGCCGCCGCTTACCATCATTCACATCG
>SIAA01000046.1 GCA_009692045.1 Phycisphaerales bacterium
CGCATGCCAAGATATTAGTTGTTCGCCCGCGCAGCACTGCGGTGGCAGCAGTTGAACCGCGGCACAACCGGCAGATCCGCAGCGCCGGCAACGGATCCGCGGCGAGTAGGCTTGCCTCGATGCCCGAACTGAATGCCAGTTTCCTGCGAACAAAGTTTGAGGCAGGACTCGACTGGAATGCCTATCTGGAGAGGAGTCCTTCCCATGTTGAGGCGTGGCGGCGCAGCTATGAGGCTGTTTCGCTTTCTCCGACCCAGCGCGCCCTAATCGCCAGCTTCACGAGAACGATGAATGTTCTGTGCCTGAGTGGGATGTGGTGCGGCGATTGTTCGGTGCAGGTACCAATGCTGCAGCGCATCTCCGAGAGTAATCCCCGCATCAAGTTGCGGTTTCTCGATCGCGATGACCACCTCGATCTCTCGGACTCAGTACGCATCTGCGGCGGCCGCCGCGTTCCCACCACTCTCTTTCTCGCCGAGGACTTTGAGTTCTGCTCGCTTCTGGGTGATCGCACGCTGCACCGCTACCGCGCCATCGCCGCGCGATCTCTCGCCGCCTCGTGCGATCTTCCCTCGGCGCCCGCAGCAGACTCAGCCAACACTTTGCAGGATTGGATCGACGAGCACGAACGCGTCGCTTTGATGCTGCGGCTCTCCCCGCGGCTGCGACAGATGCACCACGATTAGCGGCCGCCTCAGCGCAGTTTCAGAGAAACCAGTGCCGCCATGGCCAGAACGATGGCGACTATCCACGCCCGCGTCACCACCTGAACCTCGCTCCAGCCACCCAAATGGAAGTGATGATGCAGCGGCGCACAGCGGAAGATGCGGCGCGGCGTCCCGGTGCGCATCCTCGTCCATTTGTACCAGCCGGTCTGGAGTGCGACTGAACCCAGTTCCGCGAAGAACACTCCTCCCACCAGAACCAGCAGCACCTCTTGGCGAATGGCCACGGCCACAAATGCCAGAAGTCCGCCCAATGGCAGGGCGCCGGTGTCACCCATGAACACGCTGGCAGGGCTGGCGTTGAACCATAAAAATCCCAGGCAGGCTCCCGCCATCGCTCCGGTCACCACCATCAACTCTCCGGCACCGGGCACATGGGGAACCAGCAGAAAGTAGGCGGCCCGCGGACTCCCCGAAATCCAGGTGAACACCATGAACACTATCGCCGCCACCAGCAGCGTTCCGCACGCCAGACCATCCATGCCATCGGTGATGTTCATGGCATTGCTGGTGGCGGTGATGAAGAAGCAGGTGAGCACAGTGAAGGCGAAGACACCAAAAATGATCACAGTGGGTGTGATCGATGGCGGCTGCACGATGGAATCGAGAGCCGGAGTTGGCGGATAGGTGCGCTGTAGCGGTAGGTTCAGAACATGCGCGTCCGGAGAAGCATCGGCGTGATAGAGAAAGAACCCGGCGATCAGGCCGATTCCCACCTGGAACAGGAGTTTTTCCCAGGGCAGCAGTCCATCTCGTGAGCCTGGTGCTCGGCGGCTCGCGGTGAGCTTGAGCCAATCATCCACGCTGCCCACGGCCACCAGCCAGAGCAAGATAATTATTGACAGCTGGATGTACCGGCTGTGCAACACATCCCCAAGCAGCAGCACCGTTACTAGGATCGATCCGCAGATCAGGATTCCTCCCATGGTGGGAGTACCCGCCCGTGAACTCATCAGTTGATTCAGTTCGGCATGATGAAACTCAGGCGTGTCGCCGATTTTCTGGCGGCGCAGCCAACCGATCACGCGGCGAGCGAATGCCAGTACCAGCGCGAATGAGAGCAGCGCGGCGCAGAATGCCCGGAACTCCAGCTGAAACATCACCATCACCAGCGGATACAGTCCCGCCTCATCGAGCCATCGTTGCAGCAGTTCTGTCAGGTTGTAGAGCATGTATCACTTCGTTTGCTGGAGTTGCCGCAGTTGTGCAATGACTGGAGAATTCGCTCCATCTCGGAGCCACGCGATCCTTTGAGAAGCAGCCCGTCCCCAGGCTGAAGCAGAGCCAAGAGATCATCGCTAGCGCGTGAGCTCATCATTGCGTGGTGCACCACCGCAGCGTGCGGCGCCGCCTCTCGCAGTGCCTGCGCAGTTCCCGCCGAGAGAGAACCGACCAGAAACACCAAGTCGGGCGGTGAGCCATCGAAAGCTGTCGCTAGCACGCGGCCCACTTCACCGTGCAGTTGCCGGGCCGAGTCCCCTAGCTCCAGCATGTCGCCTAGGCACACAATCCGGCGCGAACCGCCACGCGTGACCTCCGCGAATGTGCGAATAGCTGCCAGCATCGATTCGGGATTGGCGTTGTAGGCGTCGTTGTAGACAGTGATGCCGTTGACTTGCGTGGGAGTAAAGCGCATATCGGCGGGCTGAACCTGGGCTAGGCCTGCCACCGCGTGCGCTTGGCTTACGCCGAGTTCATCTGCGGCGGCGAGAGCGGCCGTGGCGTTCAGCGCGTTGTGCTCGCCCGGGAGTGCCAGCCTGAACTGCACTGTTCCTGCGCCAGTGCCTACTCGCACCAACTGGACAGCATGCCCGTGCGCCTCTCGCCCCAGCAGTCGCCAGTCGCAGTTCGCTCCCAACCCAAAGGTAACCAGCCGAATGTCGCTTCGCAGCGCCAGTTCGCTCACCACCGCTCTCATCAGCGGTTCGCAATCTCCGTTTACCAGTACCACCGCAGCAGGGCTCATGGTGGCAACAAGACTCGCCTTCTCGCGAGCAACAGCTTCGATCGAGCCCAGCCCGAGCAGATGAGATCGACCCGCCATCGTCAGGATCGCGATCTGCGCCTGCGCCATGGCGCCGAGAGCTGCCACCTCGCCCGGATGATTGGTACCGATCTCAATCAGCAGGTATTGATGAGTGTGCCGGGCACTCATAATCGTCAGCGGAACTCCGATGTCGTTGTTGAAACTCTTGGGGCTGGCACACACGGTCGAGGAATCAGCGATGGCACCGGCGAGCAGCCGCCTCGTCGTGGTCTTGCCCACCGAACCTGTGATCGCCACGACTTTCCCGTGAAACTGACCGCGCCAAACCAGCGCCATGCGTTGCAATGCCAGCCGAGTGTCGCGAACGATGATCGCCGCGGCACCGCGGGGTACGCGAGCGGCATGAGCCGCTTCGATCACCAGTACTGCCGCGCCGTTCTTACACGCCGCATCCAGGAAATCGTGTCCGTCGAAACTCGCGCCTTTGAGAGCCACGAAGGCCTGGCCCCGTAGATCGCCGCGCGTGTCGATGGATACTCCCGTCAACTCGCCTGCGGGGGCCGCGCCCCCCTGAAGCGTGCCCTCTGCGGCAGCCGCCAGCGACTCGGCGCTGAAAAAGTTCAAGCCGCCACCGCCCGCTCGATCAGGGCAGCCTTCATCATCGCACTGCCTCCAAACTTCGGAGAGCCAGCGCCTCGGCTGCATGTTTGCGATCATCGAAGGGAAACTTCTGGGTGCCGATGATCTGATAGTCCTCGTGACCCTTGCCTGCGATGAGCAGGATGTCTCCCTCTCTGGCATCGGCAACAGCAGCTCCGATGGCGCGAGCACGATCAACCTCCACCCGCACCTTGGGCGACCATTGATCGCTAACACCAGAGAGTATTTCTTCGATGATGACGCGCGCATCCTCGGTGCGGGGATTGTCACTCGTGACCCACACCGCGTCGGCGAGATCACATGCAGCGCGAGCCATGCGCGGGCGCTTGGTCTTGTCACGATCGCCGCCACAGCCAAAGAGCACGCTCAATCGGCCGCACGGCCCCACTACCGGACGGAGCGCCTGCAAGACATTGCGCAGAGCGTCATCGGTGTGCGCATAGTCCACGAGGATGCAGAAGGAATCACCACTCTTGGTGACCGGCTCGAGACGCCCCGGAGGTGCTGCGCAACTCTGCAAGGCCGCCGCGATGGATGCCGGCGAAACCCCCGTGCTGAAGGCCGCCGCCGCTGCCTGCAGCACATTCATGGCGTTGTGCGCTCCCACCATGGGAAGCCGAACTTCCATCTCTCCCCAGGGGCCCTGTAGCAAACAGCGCATCGACCCGAGTTCGGTAGAGATGATTCTCGCGCTGCAAACGGTGCCCTCGGCTTCGGCACCAGCAGTTGCGCGGTGGCTAGATGCATCGGCGCCAGTTGCGGTCTTCGCACCCTCAATGCGGCAGAGCATTCTGCGAGCCTGACAATCGCGCAGCATGCGGTCGCTCGCAGGGTCGTCGGCATTGACGACCGCGGTGGCGCCGTGGGCCAGTGTGGCGAACAGCATCGCCTTGGCATCGGCGTAGGCCGCCATGTCACCGTGAAAGTCGAGATGATCTCCCGAAAGATTGGTGAACACTGCGCAGGCAAACTCCAGAGCACTCACCCTGTCCTGAACCAAAGCGTGACTGCTGACCTCCATCACTGCGCTAACGCAACCGTTCTTCACCATGCGCGCCAGCGCCGCGCTGAGTTCCACGCTCCCGGGAGTTGTCAGGCGAGCCGGCCGACTCTCGACGCCATCATCAACCTCTACCGTACCCAGCAATCCGCACCGCCGTGCGGACTCGCGGAGAATGTGTCTATATATGGTTGCGGTCGTGGTCTTGCCATTGGTTCCGGTGATCCCCACCAGCTGCAACTGCGAGGCGGGCTTTCCCAGCGCTGCCTCGGCAAGACTCGCCAGAGCCCGAGAGACCTGCGGAGCTTCGATCAGCACCGCGGTACCGAGAGACTTCTGGTCAACAACCGTCCCCTCCTCCACCATCACCGCAACGGCGCCTCGCTCCACGGCTGCCTGAATGAATGATGCGCCGCTAACCGCTTCCCCGCGGCGCGCTACGAAGAGACTGCCCGGACTCACCAGGCGCGAGTCGTCCACCACTTGAGTGACATAGGGATCCGCTGTGCCCTGCGTGCGCTTGTGAACAACATGAACTTGTGCGAGCAGGGAACTAAGTTGCATCTGATTGCCATCCTTGGCTGGAGCGCGAAATGCCGCAGTGGTAAGTATCGTCTCTAGGCGGGCACTTCGTCCAGAGGGAAACGGGCTTTCCTCGGCAGCTCACTCAAGGATAAGCATGGCGTCCCCGAAACTGAAAAACCGGTAGCCCTCGCGCTGTGCCAGACCGTATAGATTCTTCACTCGATCGAGTCCGGCAAACGCCCCCACCAGAGCCAGCAGCGTCGAGCGAGGCAGGTGGAAGTTCGTCATCAGAGCATCGGTCCACTGGAACTGAAAGCCCGGCTCGATCAGGATGCTTGTCTGGGAACGGGTGCCCGCAGTGGCGGGCGGTAGCGGCCGCGGCATGCTCTCCAACAGACGAACGGTGGTGGTGCCAACCGCCACTAGGCGACCCGCTTTCCCCGCGCCCCCAGCCTCCCCCGCGGAACGCGCTGGCAGCCTCGAGAGCACCTCGGCAGCTTCCGGTGGAATCACGAATCTCTCAGTGTGCATGGGGTGGTCGGCGATAACTGCGCACTCGACGGGCTTGAAGGTGCCGGGGCCTACTTCCAGTTCCACCTCCACCCTCGCAACCCCTTTCTGGGCAATGCATTGCAGCAATTGAGGCGTAAAGTGCAACCCGGCTGTAGGGGCGGCAATGGAAGCTAGATCACTCTCCGCGGCGAACACGGTTTGGTAGTCGCAGCGATCTGTGGTCTCCACGCCATCGTCATCGCAGCGAGCCTGACGAATGTATGGCGGAATCGGAGTTCTCCCCGAGCGATTCAGAACCACCAGTGCCGGCTCCCCAGCAGCGAAGCCAACCTCCCAGTACTCACCATCCCGCGCGAGCAGTTCCAGTCTGTCCACTCCCAACTGAATGAAGTCACCCACCCGAAATCGCTTGCTGTATCGGAGCGCCGCTAGCCACACCTCTCGATCGCCGCGCCGAGCGCATGCTCGAATGAACAGCCCATCCGCCACCCGAGAATCGCCGAAGCGAAGTCCGTCAATCCGTGCGGGTACCACTCGAGTGCGATTGAGAACGAGGGTGTCCATAGGAGTCAGGTACTCGGCCAGATCGCGCACGAAGCGATGCTCCACCCGATCTTCTTTGCGGTGCAGAACCATCATCCGAGCAGAGTCGCGCGGGGAGACGGGATGGCGGGCAATGCAGGCAGCATCGAGCGTGTACTCGAGGTCTGAGAGTCTTGTGCCGCTCATCCTGGACTCCGGTCTGAGGGGTAGGCCTCACCGCTCAAAGTGTGGTCACTCCCGATTTGATGGAGCATGGGAGTACCACTCGCTTGCCGCGCAGGAACGCGCCTAAGTCCATCGGTCTTCCCCCCGCTGCTTGAACTTCGAGCAAATCCACTACTCCACCACCGCCGCACCTGACACCGCCGTCAATCCCGATGTTGCCTGCGAACACCGCTGGGTCGGCATCCATTTGCACCCGCATCTTCGCCCGCAGAAGCCGCAGCGGATGACCGGCAATCTCGCCATCGCAGCCAGGCCACGGATTCAGACCGTTGATGCGAGCTGCCACCATGCGCGCCGACTCGCCAAAGTTCACCCACGCCTCGCTGCGCGAGAGTTTTTTGGCGCGAGTCACCAGTGATTCATCCTGACTGATCCCCGCGCATCCGCCGCAGAAGTGCCTCTGCAATACCTCAAGCAGCAGTGGTGCTCCCAGTAGTGAGAGTCGATCATGCAACTCTCCCGCGGTCTCCGCCTCGAGAGCCTTTGTCGTCCTCCCGGCAAACACGGCACCGGCATCCATTCGATCCGCCACGGCGATGACGCACACTCCGACCTCGCCGTCTCCCGACATGAGTGCTCTTTGCACCGGCGCTGCTCCGCGCCAGCGAGGCAGGAGCGAGCCATGCAGATTGATGGCGAAGTGGCCGCCGAGAAGGGCAGCCCCCAGCTTCTGTCCGAAGGCAACTACCGCGAGAGCCGCGGGATCATGCTCCGCCACGGCTGCCACGGCCTCAGGCGCATTCACATCGGCAGTTCGTAGAAGTGGCAATCCTCTGCTCAAGGCCCACTTTGAGACGGGAGTCGGCGTGCTGGATTGTCCTCGCCCAGCGGCTCGATCGGGTTGCGACACCACGAGTCGGCAATCGAACGACTCAAGAAGTTGCTCGAAGGCCGGGATGCCGAATGAACCCGACCCCAGAAGTACTAGGCGCTCACGACTCACTCAGAGCCCGCCTCGGCGCGACTCACGCTCAGCGCAATCAAGTGGCATCAGCCTCGAGCAGTTTGATGCGCTTGCGATTGGCAAGTCGATCAATGGGCGACATCCGATCGATGATCAACACACCTTCGAGGTGATCCATTTCATGCTGCCAGCAACGCGCCATCAGCCCGCATCCCTCGACGCGAAACTCCGCGCCATCGAGACCCTTTGCTCTGATAATGCAGTGAGACGGGCGTCGAATCAGCCCACGAATTTCGGGCAAACTCAGACAGCCTTCCTCCCTAGGCATGAGCTCGCCATCGAGGATCTCAACTATCGGATCAATGAACACCCGCTCTCGTTCACCCTCTTCCGGGCGCGCCTCGGTCACAAACAACCGGATGAGATGCCCAACCTGCGGGGCGGCCAAGCCAATACCCTCTTCCTCCCGCATGATTCGCAACATATGTGCTGCCAAGTCGCGAACCGCGCCCGTTACAGATCCCACCTCGTGAGCCCGCTGGCGCAGCACGCGGTCAGGATGAAGGATCAACTTGGGGACGCCACTCTCAGCCATCGATCCATCGTATCCTTTAGAGATCGTTGACCGCCTTTGCCGGCGGCCGTACTCTCCTTCACTTGTCACAACCATCGATTCGGAGCGCAGTTTGATTTTCGGCTGGAAAAAATCTGGCGACTCTTCACCTTCGGGCTCTAACCCCTTCGTTCCTCAGCCTGGAAAGGCACGGGAGTGGATCACGCGGGCGCGGGGCATCGCCGCTCAGGGCAATACTGACCTCGCGCTGCTTTACTTCGCCATGGGAGTGCGCCTCGATCCCGGCGAACTGACCACCCACGATGCCATCTGGGAGGCAGCCGTGTCTCACCTCAAGCGTGGAGGCAAACCCGCTACCAGCGCTGATCTCAAGAATCTCGAAGGCAACACCCCCGCCGACAAGTTCGCCATCTCCCAGTTTCAGTGGATGCGCGACATCAATAATCTTGATTTGGCTCTGGCCTGCCTCACCTGCGCAGGAAATGCCGAGTTGGGAAGTTACGGCCAGTCCGTGGCGGTTCGGGTGATGAACATCCTTCGCACCGTGATGGCCAAGAAGCCCAACAAGAAGAAGTGGTTGAAAGCCAAGGCAGGTTTCTCGGCAGTCGATGCCTGGGAGCAGGCGCTCGCCTGCGGCCAAGAGGCTTACAAGCTGGACCCCTCCGATGGCGAACTCATGAGCGAGCTCAATCAGCTCAGCGCTGCCCACGCCATCCAGCAGGGTGGGTACAAGGACAACGCCAATCAGGAGGGCGGGTTCCGCGCCAACATCAAGGACCTCGATAAGCAGCGCGAACTGGAAGAAGCTGAGGCGATCGTCACAACAAGCGATGTGGAAGCGCGCAACATCGAGCGAGCCAAGACCGAGTACGAAGCCAATCCCAACTCGCCTGATGCTCTCAATCGATACGGCCTGCTATTGCGGCGGCGTCAGACTCCGGCCGATGAAGCGCTGGCCATCCAGTTGTACTTGGATGGCTTCGAACGCATGACTGAATATCGGCTGCGCATGGCGGCCGGAGACATTCAACTGGCTCAGGCTCGGCGCAAGGTCAGCGCCGCCCAAGAGTCAGAGAAGGCTCATCCCGCAGATGCAGTAGTGAAGTCGGCGGCGGATGTGGCGCGCGGCGAGTTGCTCGATCTCGAAAGGCGCGAATACACCGAGCGCATCGAGCGGTACCCCACTGATCGCGCCATCAAGTTCGAGCTGGGCCGAGTGCTCTTCAGCATGAGTAAGTTTGATGAGGCTATGGCCTGCTTTCAAGCCGCCAAAGAGGAGGCGCGATTCCGGGTGCAAGCCACGCAGATGCTGGGGCGCTGCTTCGCCATTGAAGGTTGGCACAGTGAAGCGATCAGCGAGTTCCGCGAGGCTCTGCAAGGGATCGATTCGTCACAGGCCGACCGCGAGCAGGACATCCGCTACGACCTGATGAGCAGTCTCATTGAATCGGCCAAGGCGGAGAAGAGCAGCCAGCTCGCCCGCGAGGCCGGCGACATCTGCAGCTCGATCCTGCGCAAGGACATCTCCTTCCGCGACATCCGCGCCAAGCGCAAAGAGGTCGATACGCTCGTCCGAGACCTCTCGTGACCACTGCGGCTTCGGGAGCAACAGCGATTCTGCCGGCCCGCTTCGCCTCCAGCAGATTCCCCGGCAAACCTCTGGCGAACCGCACGGGTCGGCCGCTTCTGCAACACGCATGGGAGCGAACTTTGCGCGCGCAATCAATCTCGCGCGCGGTTATCGCCACCGATGACGAACGCATCATGGAGGCGGCGCGCGCCTTTGGCGCCGAAGTGGTGATGACGAGCGCATCCCATCTCAATGGAACCTGCCGCATCGAAGAGGCGGTTCGGTTGTTGGGGATCAGTGACGGCATCGTTGTAAATGTCCAGGGCGATGAGCCCACGATCGAGCCCAGTCTCATCGATGCCGCGGTGCAGGCGCTGGCAGGCGACCACGGGGCCGCGGTGAGCACTGTTGCATCGCCGCTGGCAGTGGGTGAAGATGCCTGCAGCCCCCACATCGTCAAAGTCGTACTCGATCAGCAGCAGCGGGCGCTTTACTTTTCGCGCTCGCTCATTCCCTTCAATCGGGATGGTGCGGCTGCTGCGGGCGCGGCGCCTCTGAAGCATGTGGGGCTGTATGCCTACCGGCGCGAGTTTCTCGCGGAGTATGTGCGCCTGCAACCCTCACCTCTAGAACTGAGTGAGTGCCTTGAGCAGCTTCGCATCATTGAGCATGGCTACAAGATCGCCGTGGCAGTTCGCACCTGCGATCACTGCGGCATCGACACACCCGAGCAATACGAAGCGTTTGTGAACGCCTGGCACGCGGGCAGAATCGAGCACTAGCCGCCACCGACTGGGGCAGGTGCAGCTTGCGCTGCTGCGTCTTTCGCCGCTTGTTCAGCCGTTGCCGATTCAGCCTGCGCCGCCGCGTCCTTCGCAGTTTGCTCAGCCTGCGCCGCCGCCGCCGCTACCTTCTTCTGCTCTTCGTTGATCCGGTTCACCCATCCCGCTGCCATCTGGATTCTCTTGGCACTCGGCGACGAACTCTGAATGCTCGCAAGCCGCTCCAATGCTTCCAGCGCACCCAGATCGGCGAGCGAATCGCCGGCACTTGCATATACACGCCACTCACCATCATCTAGCAGTTGGATGAGCACCGGCACCACCTGCTGCCGCACTGCCGGGTCGGCCTTGGCCAACTCTTTCAAAGTCGAGATTGCAGAGGCACGCGTCCGGTCGAACACTCCCAGTTGTGTCAACTCAATCACCGCATCAAGCGCACCGACTGCCAAGAGTGCGCTGCATGTTTGCATGGCTGCCCCGCGAGCGCGGTCTCCTGATGTCGGCGAACGCATCACCTCAATCAACGCCGCCGTGACTTCGGGTTGCACAGCAAGGTCAGGTCTCAGAGCCGCAAGTGCCTCACATGCGGCTTCGCGCACGCCTTGGCTGGGATCAGCCGTGGCCGCTACTACCAACTTCGGGGCTCCTTCGCACTTTGACCTCCCCACTGCGCTCACCAACGCTCGGCGCACGCGGTTTGTTTCCTGAGGCTCGCTTGCGAGCGTGGCCATCATGGCCTTGGACTCGACCGACGCGTGCGATGCGAGCGCCGCCACCGCTTCGGTGCGTAGTGAATGCCAGAGAGTTGTGTCGCGCACTGTTGCCGCGAGTGCCGCGCGCGATGCTTCGTCATCTCGGGAACCGAGTTCTCTAAGAGCCACTCGCTTCGCCGCGCGCGTTGAACCACTGCCCGCGGCAGCAGTCAACCATGCCGTGGGAAAATCAGTAGTGATGGTCTTCAATACCGCGCAGTCGGGGTCAACACTCACCGACAGAATCGGCGAGTCCACCGGCACCTCCACCATGCTGGTGCGCTCCGACACATCCATGCTGGTGCGCACCACTCCGGTCTTGGTGGTGATCTCGATGGGCAGCGTGAACGCGAACGCGGGTGTAGCTGCGTCAATGCGCTGACTCTGATCGAGCGAGAGCCTGAGCAAGCGGCCATCCTGTTCGACCGCCGCCTTCATCGCGAGGCGAGGCGTACCGGGCCGCAGACACCACTGATCGAAGAACTTTTCCAGCGACTTCCCCGAAACCTCCTCCAAGCAGTGGCGAAAGTCATCAGTCTCGACGGTCTCGAGGGCGTGACGGGCAAAGTAGGCGCGTACCCCAGCAAAGAAAGTTTCCTCACCGAGCTGCACGCGCAGCATGTGCAGAATCGATGCCCCCTTGCCATAAGGGTTGGCCGCGCGCCCGAAACACTCCCCGGGATCGGAATACAGATTGCTGGTCATGGGCGCGGGACCGTCAACACTGTCATTCTCCGCGACTGCGAAGTACCCCAGCACTTCATCGAGGTAGGCCTCTTTCCCATCGCGAGCCTCGAACCAAAGGCCTGATCCATATGTAGCCCAACCCTCGTTGAGCCAGAGATGTTCCCAGGTCTCGCAAGTGATCAGATCACCCGTCCACTGATGACACAGCTCGTGAGCGATGAGGCTGTCGAAGTCCCGATCACCGATGGCGGCATCCTGAATGAGAGCACTGCTCATCATGGTCGTTGCCGAGGTGTTCTCCATGCCACCTGCGCCGAAGTCGCGCACTAGCAGTTGGTCGTAGCGCGCCCACGGATAGGGCGAGCCGAACGCCTTGGCGAGAACCGCAATCATCTGATCGGTGCGCTCATAGGTGCGCGCGGCCAGTGCTTCCTGACCCGGGGTGACCCACACTTCCATGGGAACTCCGCTGATGGCGTTGGGCAGAGGAACGCGCGAGAACTCTCCGGCGACGATCGACACTAGGTAAGCAACATGGGGCTTGTCTTGACGCCAATGCCATACCTCGCGCCCCCCCGCGACCGAGTGCTCGATCAACTCTCCGTTGCTCGAAAGTGAAACTCCTGCGGGAACATTGGCAATGACCTCGGTGGTCATTCGGTCATTGGGAAAGTCGTGACAGACGAACCAGTGATGGTTCGAATCGGCCTCGCCCTGGGTATGCATCTGCGGCGCCACCCCCGGAGAGGCCGGGGCAAAGAGCATCCCCTCCGCTGGATTGCTGCAGCGGTAGTCAATGAGTAACTCATGGCTGCCCGCGCCCAGTGGCGGACTGAACTCGAGTTTCAACTTACTCCCCTGCAGCGACCATTTCAGTTGCGTTACTTGCAAACCAGCGGCATTTTTCTGAGCTTCGAGAACCCCACCGAGACGGATCGAGCTGATCTGCAGTGCTTCCGCGTCGAGTTCCATCTTCGCCAAGGGTGGATTCGTCGCATGAAACCGAATCGACTCCTGAGCCGTGAAACTGCGGTCGCCGAGGTCTTCAAAGCGCATCACCAGCCGGGTGTGGTCGATATCCGCATCGCGGTCGGAGGGAAACTTACGCAGCCATTCACCCGTGGTTGCATTCGCCTCAGGTGCCAGAGTGGATGCCGCCTGGGGCGCTGGCGTGGCAAGCGCCTCGCGCGTCGGCGCTGCGGCGCTGACAGAGACGAGTGCGAGAAGGCCTAGGCTGGTCCGTGTCAATTTCATCAGGAAATACCTTTGCCGTAAGGAGGATGGTTAGATTACGATCAACCATGCACCCATCGGAGCGAACTTCGGCGAACGATCCAGAATCCGACGGGAATTTCCTGGCGAAGTTTTCTAGCAGCGAAGAGATGAGCGAGGCATTCTCGCCCGCGCCCGAGGGATATCAACCGGGAAAAACCAAGTTTGTGGTGGTGATCGGTACCGTGATGAGCGGCCTCGGCAAGGGCATCTTTGCATCGAGCCTGGCCAAGCTCATGCAGGACAAAGGGCTCTCAGTAGCACCCATCAAGATGGAGGGCTACCTCAATATCGACTCGGGCACTCTGAATCCCTATCGCCACGGCGAAGTATTCGTTCTCGATGACGGTACGGAAACCGACATGGACCTCGGCACCTACGAGCGCATCCTCGGTCAGGATCTGCTGCGCCGAAACTTCATCACCGCTGGGCAGGTGTACACCGAGATTCTCGAGCGCGAACGGCGCGGCGGATTCCTCGGCCGCGATGTGCAGATGATTCCCCATGTCACCGGTCATGTGAAGATGCGACTGCGCGAGTTGGCGATGACCGGCAACAAGGGTCGCCCCGCGGATGTGGTGTTTGTTGAAGTCGGCGGCACAGCGGGCGATTACGAAAACGGTTTCTACATCGAGGCACTGCGCGAACTGGCCTTCGAGGAGGGCCCGGGCTCAGCCTGCTTTGTCGCCCTCACCTACATCCTCGAGCCCAGCATTCTCGGTGAGCAGAAATCCAAGGCGGCCCAGCTGGGAATCAAGCGCCTCATGGAAGCCGGCGTCCAACCTCACTTGGTGGCATGCCGCGCCAAGAATCCCGTCACCAACAAGGTGATGGAGAAGATGTCGATGTTCTCCAATGTGCCGATGAAGCGAGTCTTCTCCATGCACGACCGCGACTCCATCTACACCATCCCTGATGCCATGCGCTCTGCCGGACTCGATCGAGAGATTCTCTCGATCCTCTCGCTGCACGATCGCGTGGATACCGGTCAAGAGGACCGGTCGCGCGCCGCATGGGCAGCATTCAGTTCCCGCCTCGCAGCACCCCGCAAGCACCGCGTCACCATCGGCATCATGGGCAAGTATGCCGCGCTGCGCGATGCTTACGCCTCCATAGACAAGGCTCTCGAGCACTGCGCCATCAGCCTGGGCACCGAGATCAATCTCAAGTGGATGGACACCAGCGACATTTCGACTGTCTCGCAGGCCGAGACTCTGCTGGCAGGCGCCGATGCCGTGATCGTTCCCGGCGGCTTCGGAACTCGCGGTGTCGAGGGCAAACTTCGCTGCGTCGAACATGCGCGCACCAAGCGCATTCCCTTCCTCGGCATCTGTCTCGGGTTCCAGATGGCAGTCATCGAGTACGCCCGCAATGTGGGCAACTGGAGTGACGCCAACTCCACCGAGTTCAGCGCTAACTCCAGCCACGCCGTCATCAGCGAGCTGCCCGACCAGAAGTCGCTCGAAGGAATCATGGGTGGAACTATGCGCCTCGGCGCCCAGGATGTTCTCATCGAAGGCGGAACTCTCGCGTCATTCTTGTGGAACGGCAAATCGGCCATCCGCGAGCGATTCCGCCACCGCTACGAAGTCGATCCCAAGTTCATAGCCGACATCACCCGCGCGGGCATGATCTTCAGTGGCAAGCATCCCCTGCATCCGATCATGCAGGTTCTCGAACTGCCCCTCTCAGCGCATCCTTACTTCATCGCCGCACAGTTCCATCCCGAACTCACCAGCAGACCGCTCACACCGCAGCCGCTATTCATGGGGCTCGTTGCCGCGGCGATCGCCCAGCAGGAACCCGACTTCGCGCAGAGTGAAGCGGGTCGGCGCTGGGTGCGTCAGGCCAACAGCGGTAAGGCCACCGCTGTCAGTGCCTGAGCAAAACGGCTCTGCGCACTCGCACCCAACCGAACGCACCTGATGGCGCCCCAGCCCACTTGGATGCGTTATCATTCTTCCGCTCGGCGATGTAGCTCAGGTGGCTAGAGCGAGGGATTCATAAACCCTAGGTCGGCGGTTCAAGTCCGCCCATCGCCATTCTCATAGATAGATACGCAGCCTGCCGCCGAGTGTCAGATTCGCTTCGCGCGCCAAGATCACAGCCGCCGGTTCAGAGGGTTGCGCATTTACCATTTTCAAAATGGTTTTGTTTTGGGTTTCGCTGCTGCCCCAAGCGGCAGCAGCGAGAGCCTCAGATGAAAACGGAAACCGAGAAAATGGAAGATAGAAAAGAGTAAAG
>SIAA01000010.1 GCA_009692045.1 Phycisphaerales bacterium
CGTAGGAGGCAACCCACATTGTCGCCGGCCTGACCCCGATCGAGAGTCTTCTGGAACATCTCAACGCCAGTCACGATCGACTTGCGGATGTCGGGACGCAGTCCCACGATCTCCACCTCATCGCCGACCTTGATTACGCCGCGCTCGATACGACCAGTGCACACCGTGCCGCGGCCCTTGATCGAGAAGACATCTTCCACGCTCATGAGGAATGGCTTGTCGGTCTCGCGAACCGGCTCGGGGATATAGGAATCAATGGCGTCCATCAACTTGCCGATGCACTCGTTGAGCTTGGCATCACCGGGGTTCTGGAGGGCGGGGAATGCCGCGCCACGAACGATGGGGATGTTGTCACCGTCGAAGCCGTACTTGGTCAGAAGTTCGCGCACTTCCATCTCGATGAGCTCGAGCAACTCAGGATCAGCGATGTCGCACTTGTTGAGGAAGACAACCAGCTGGGGAACGCCGACCTGGCGCGCCAGCAGGATGTGCTCGCGAGTCTGGGGCATTACGCCATCGGTTCCGCTGACGACGAGAATGGCGCCATCCATCTGCGCCGCGCCCGTGATCATGTTCTTGACATAATCGGCATGGCCTGGACAGTCGACATGGGCGTAGTGGCGCAGGGCGGTTTCGTATTCAACATGGCTGGTGGCAATGGTGACGATTTTGGTTGGATCGCGGCGACCTTCCGACTCGGAAGCCTTGGCGATCTCGTCGTAACTCTTAGCCTTGCAGAACCCGCGTGCGGACTGCACGGCGGTGATTGCCGCAGTTAGTGTGGTCTTCCCGTGGTCGACATGCCCGATGGTGCCGACATTGACATGCGGCTTGGTACGGTTGAAATTTTCTTTTGCCATTGTTGATCTCCAAGTCTCTGCGCCGCGATTACTGCGGATCGGCAACGCACCGTCCGCGGAAGCCACCGAAGGGGCTTGAACCCTCGACCTCACCCTTACCAAGGGTGTGCTCTACCACTGAGCTACGGTGGCGTCCGATGAAAAACCGCCCTTTATGGGGGCGGCATGGCAGCGATTGTAATCATCTTCGATCAAGCCGCAAGGGGCTCAAGCGACAATTCACGGACCCGGGTTGGGGTTATCGGGTCTATCCAGATTGGTGACCCTGATCCCTCTTCCATTGGGCGTGCCGTTCGTGGGTGATCCCGAGAATGGCCCCTGAAGTTCCACGATGTCGTCCCACTTGGCTTCAGTTGCCACGTGACCGTCCAAGAGCAGAAACAGGCAGGTATTGCCGGTGTAGCGCAGATCGGGCTCAAATGTTGCCGGATTCAAGGAGTCGTAGGGGATCGATGAGTCCTCGATCACCTCGCCGCGCAAACTATCCACCAGATACATCGCATCCGATGGTCGACGAATCTGGCCATTCGTATACCACTTGCCGCCTGCGGATGGCCGCGCGTCAAAGAAGTTGTTGGCCGCGAAGTAGCCGCGGTGGCCGATCTCGAAATCGGCAGCACCCGTGCCGAAGGGATACATCTCGTTGTTGGTATTGAGCCGGTTGTAGGTCTTGGAGAGATTCACCGAAGATCGCAGAGGATTGCTGTCGAAACCCGGCAACGCGTCATAGACCCAGCGGTCGGGTGAATCGAACACATAGGGATAGGTCGTGCCGTCGAGCAGATTGAGCGGGCCCAGTTTGGCATGGGTCCAGAGAATGTCCGTCCAAGTGCCGATGTTTTGTACGCCTAGCCGTGGTTGCCCCTCGGCGGCCGTCGAGGTGCGCACTTTGCCGGGATACCCCGCGTTGGTGTAGTCGAAGCGACTGGGAACGATGTGCTCCCGGTTGTCGGAGGAATAGCCGGTCAGCAGAGCAAATGTCTGGCGCATGTTGTTCTGACTGGATGCCCAGTCGGCGTTCCGCCCAACTGCCTGCAGAGCAGGTAGCAGGATCGCCAGCAACAGTCCGATGATGCCGATCACCGTAAGCATCTCCACCAGAGTGAAACCCTGCGGGCAGGGGCGAGTCGGCGGGCACATTGGGATTCGAATGGGCATACTTGCGGACGTAGTCGAGTGGACTCTCCACTACAAGGATACTCCGCTCAGCACCACCGAGCCAGAATCAGCCCATATTGAGGGTCATCAGGAACTCGGCGTTCGACTTGGTCTTGCCCAGCCGGCTACGCAGCAGCTCCATTGCTTCGATGACATTCATGTCGCTCACCACTTTGCGCAGGCGCACGATGAGATCGAGCTCCTTGGGATCCAGAAGCAGCTCTTCGCGGCGGGTGCCGCTGGCGCCGATGTTGATAGCGGGCCAGATGCGCTTCTCCACCAACTTGCGGTCAAGGTGCAACTCGCTGTTGCCCGTGCCCTTGAACTCCTCAAAGATCACCTCGTCGGCTCGACTGCCGGTATCGACCAAAGCAGTGGCGAGAATAGTGAGGCTGCCGCCATTCTCGATATTGCGGGCACTACCGAAGAACTTCTTGGGCTTGATGAGCGCCGCATTATCAACGCCGCCCGAGCCGATCTTGCCTGATGTAGGCATGGCGTTGTTATAGCCGCGTGCCAGACGAGTGATGGAGTCGAGCAGGATTACCACATGCTCGCCAAACTCCACCATGCGGCGCGACTTCTCGATCACCATCTCGGCGACCTGAATGTGCCTGGATGCTTCTTCGTCGAAGGTGCTAGCGACAACCTCGACGGAGTCCGCTGTATTGCGCCGGAAGTCTGTCACTTCCTCAGGACGCTCGTCAACAAGTAGCACGATCACATGCACATCGGGGTGGTTGGTACTAATGGCGTTGGTTATCTGCTGCAGGATCACCGTCTTGCCTGTGCGTGGTGGCGCCACGATCAGCCCGCGCTGACCGAATCCCAGCGGTGTCACCATGTCGATGATGCGCGGCTCCAACTTGCCGGGCTGCCCTAGCACTTCCATATGAATGCGCTTGTCCGGGTGCAGCGGCGTCAAGTTTTCAAAGGTGGTCAGATCATGAATGATCTCTGGGTCACGCCCGTTCACCTCATCGATGCGGAGCATGGCGAAGTAAGTCTCGCCCTCTTTGGGCGGGCGCACGACTCCCTTCACCACATGGCCGCGGCGCAAACCCCAGCGACGAATCATGGTTTCACACACAAAAACATCGTCTTCGCTGGCCATGTACGAGTAGGCGGCACTGCGTAAGAATCCGTAGCCATCTGGCATCAGTTCAAGAGTGCCCTCGGCGTTGAGGACACCGTGCTGCTGAGCTCGAGCCTTAAGAATTTCGAACACAAGCCGCTGCTTTGGCAGCCCGATCTTGTCATCGAGACCCTCCTGTTTGGCGAGTTTCACTACCTTCTCGCCGGGTAGCGATTGCAGGCTCAGCATGTCCAGGTCTGACTTGTTGGCGATGGACTTGCCCTTGAGGCGCTCGAAGATCTCTACAGCCTCGGCCTCCAACTGCTCGTCGGTAGGGAGAGATCCTGGTGTTACGGCTACGGCTGCTCGGGGCTGAAACGCCCTGCTCTCCCCGCCGCCACCACCGCCACCACCACCACCACCACTGCCTCCGCGACGACGACGACGTGATCTGCTACCCATATTTTGTTGGTTCTGTTGGCGTTGCTGGCCATGAGACTGCTGAGCAGCCTGATGTTGTTGGGGACGCTGTTGGCTGCGTTGCTCTGATGATCCACCATCGCTTAAGGGTGCTACGACCGATGACTGTGTTTCTGGCGATTCCACTTTGTGCTCTTGATCTCCCTGCATGGCAGGACTCTGGTTAACCCGCTTGCGATTCACACTTGGTGATAATCTGAGCGAGCAAGGCGCGAACTTGCGCCAGTAACGCGATCTGATCGACCTCGTTACCAAGTACATGATGGGATAAACTGCGCTTTCGGTCAAGTGGCCACTGGGCCGCCTCCCGGCGATTTAGGTCATCTTCGATCCAGCCGCGGGTCTCCAAAACCCGCTTCAGACGCACTTCGCGTGGCGATTCAACGAAAACAATGGCATCGCACGTGGAGTGCGCGCCCGACTCCAGCAGCAGCGCCGCATCCACGATCAGGGCCTTGGTACCCAAAGGCGGATGTTCGAACAACCGCCGACGGCGCTCGTTGATCCACGGATGGGTTATTCCCTCGAGGCGACCGCGCTCTCGAGGGTCCGCAAAGACAATGCGCGCGATCTGAGCCCGGTCGAGGGTTCCATCAGGCGACACCACGCGACGACCCCACCAACTCTCCAACTGTTGCCTAACTGCCGGATCACGCAGCGCCTCACGCGCCATCTTGTCCGAATCAGCCACCAGGCAGCCTTCGCCCCGCAGCATCTCGGCGACAAGCGACTTACCGGCACCGATGCCGCCAACCAGACCTATCACGGGAATGCTCACCAGAGGAAGATAGCAGCGGAGTGCCGTCCCCAGAACGCTCAATCCCCTGAGGTCGATCAGAGGTGGGCTTACTCGGGGTTTCCCAGAGCGCCACTCAAGCCCGGTTCCAAGTGGTTCCTTGGGGGCCATCCTTGATTTGCACGCCCATCGCAGCAAGTTGATCGCGGATGCGATCGCTCTCGGCAAAGTTTTTGGCAGCGCGTGCTGTCTGGCGCAGAACCAGCAACGCATCGACTTGAGCCGAGAGGTCATCAGCGGCGATTGAGGTCAAGGCTGTATTGCGATCCAACACGCCTAGAACGGAGTCCATGCGATTCAGCGCCGCAAGGTCGACAGCACTAGAGCTCGTGGTCTCACTCACCCGCGCACACGCCTCGTTGAGAATGCCTATCGCCTTGGCAACATTGAGGTCATCACAGAGTGCCTCGGCGAACTGCTCGAAGGCAGAGGCAATGGGGCCGATGTCCGCGTCTGCGGCGCTGCGGTCCGCTGCGCTGCCCCTAGGCGCTGGGCTCCCCGCAGCGCTGGCTGACTTTGCGAGCATCTCGCGCACGCGACACCAGCGGTCAACCTGCCGCTGGCAATCGCGCACCCCTTGCAGAGTGAAGTTGCTGTTTACCCGGTAGTGGGTACGCACGAGTTCCAATCGGATGGCAGCGGGTGTAATCCCCTTGGCGAATAGATCGCGCACAGTGAAGAAGTTGCCCTTGCTCTTTGCCATCTTCTCGCCCTCCACCAGCAGGTGGCGCGTGTGAAACCAGTTCCTGGAAAAACTCTCGCTATGGTGGGCAGAGCAACTCTGAGCGATTTCGCACTCGTGATGGGGAAAGATGTTGTCCTCCCCACCCGAGTGAATGTCGATCTCGTCACCCAACAGCATCGCAGCCATGGCACTGCATTCGAGATGCCAGCCGGGATATCCCTCGCCCCAGGGACTGGGCCAGCGCATGATGTGGTTGGGATCGGGCTTCCACAGCATGAAATCAGCGGGGTGACGCTTCACCGCCTGGTGGGCCGCGTTGATGCGCTCGCCCGCACCCTCGCGAAGGTTCTGCAGCGTGTTGCCCGAAAGCTGGCCATACTTGGGGAAGCTGAGCACATCAAAGTAAACCGCACCGTCAGACGCTTGGTAGGCATTCCCTCCCGCGATGAGCTTCTGCACCAGCTCGATCATGCGATCAATGCACCGCGATGGCCGCGGCATTATCTGGGGATTCGTCTGCTCCTCGATTGCGACCTTTAGACCAAGGTGCCGCGCATCCTCGAGGAATCTATGAGCATAAAACTCGGCAATGGCGTAGGGATTCCTAGCGTCAATCTCCGTTCCCAGCGGCAACTGCCCCGCCTTCTTTGCTTCGAGCAGCCGCCGCCCCGCCACGGCCATTTTGTCCTCGCCCCCGCCATCGGCGTTGGTGTCATCGGTCATGTGACCAACATCGGTGATGTTCATCACATGGTGCACCTCGTGACCGACGAGCTCCAGGGTGCGCCGCAGAATGTCGGCATTCAAGAAAGACCGAAAGTTGCCGATGTGAGCGTCGTCATAGACGGTTGGCCCGCAGGAGTAAAATCGGATCGGTTGCCCCGGCCCCGCTAGCGGCTCAATGATTTCGCAACTGCGCGTGAGAGTATTGGTGAGTCGAACCTTCATGGAGGCGGAAGCCTAGGCCGAGGCTTAGCGCGCTGCGCGGGGTTGCCGAAGTAAATGGTCCACGGCTCCAGGTCGCGCATCGCAACCCCTCGGGCTCCAAGGATTGCTCCCTCGCCCACATGCACACTGGGACCTACGAAAGCATCGGCACATATCCACACATCGTTGCCAACTTCGATGGGTTCCCGTAGCAGTTGCATGCCAGGATCGTTGTAATCATGCGTTCCAGCACAGAGGTGCGCCCCCTGGCTCAGGGTAACCCGATGGCCGATCGTGATGGGGCCAAGACAGTAAAGGATGGCGTTGTCACCGATGGCGCTATCGCTGCCCACAGCGAGATTCCAGGGACACTCCACCTTTACCGAGCGCCGAATGCGAACGGTGTCAGCGATGCGTGCTCCGAACGAGCGCAGAAGCATGCGACGCCATCCATAGAAGTTATGGAGACTGAATCGGAACGCGGTGCCCTGCACGCATGCCCACAGCACGCGCGCCATCTTTTCACGAAATGGGTACGGGCTGACTCCGCGGGCGTCACTCATGGGCGCACCGAAGAGGCCGAGGCCGCGTGCCGCGCGGCCTTCAACTTCAAATCGATCATTGACTCATAGCAATGCATCATTCGCACATAGTTCCAGCCCGCACGACCATCCAGCAGTCCGCCCTGGCCGATGAGAACCCACAGAGATCGTAGGAGACTTCGGCAAGGGAGGCGAAACGCCGCGGCCTTGATAGCGCGGCGCCGCCTAAGCCGATCTTGCGAGAACAGGCCGGACCAGTCGGACTCCGCCGACTGGCAGAGGTACTGCTCGACCTCCTGAGTCGAGTAGCGATTGTGCTTGGCAAACCAGTCATCGAGCCCCTTGGCGAAGGCAAAGTGCAGATAGGGTTCGCGCAGCTTTCCTAATGTGCCCTCGGTGAGTTCTCGCTGCCCGTGACCATGGTCTTGGTAGCGCATCCGCTGCTTGTGGAAGAGGCGCATCTGATAAACGGGATAGCCACTCGATCGCCGCAGCCACTGCCCGAGAAACATCAACTTGTTGGGGAT
Organism: Phycisphaerales bacterium; assembly: GCA_009692045.1. Lineage (GTDB taxonomy): Bacteria > Planctomycetota > Phycisphaerae > Phycisphaerales > SM1A02 > SYPI01. The sequence goes on from SIAA01000010.1 coordinate 7,051, forward strand.
GAAGTAGCCAGCGTGCTGCGGGTTCGAGACAATGACGCTGGCGATCTCCCGAATCAGCGCCGGAGTCAGTTCCTCGTCGGCATCCAGCTGCAGCTGCCAGTCGTAGCGGGTGGGAATATTGTCGATGGCCCAGTTGCGCTGCGCCCCGAAACTGCGGAACGGATTGGTCCACACCTGTTTGCCGTGATCACGCGCGATGCTGCATGTCTGATCAGTCGAGCCGGAATCAAGCACATGGACATCGTCACTGACGGAACATGATCGCAAGCAACCAGGAAGGCTGCCCTGCTCATTCAGCGTCAATATGACAATGGATACTGGTAACGGTGAGGGCACTCTCAGATATCGGCATTTGGGGGTCACGGGGTGAAGCATCCCTAGTAGGCTTCTGTCCCCATGAGAATTTGCGTTACTGGTGCAACGGGATTCATCGGACAGTACTTCTGCGAGCAGTTATCTGCGGCTGGCAATGAAGTGATCGGTGTCGATCTTGTGTCGCCCGCCTCTGGTGCGCCCATGAACAGATTCGTCCAAGGTGATGTGCGTGACAGGTCTGCCATGGCGTCGGCGCTCGAGGGCTGTGACTGCGTCCTAGGTCTGGCGGCGGCGCACCATGACTTTGGCATCGATCGCGAGACTTACTTCGCTGTCAACGAGACCGCATCACAACTGCTTTGCGACCTGTGTGACGAGCGAGGCATCAAACGCGTCTGCTGGTTCAGCTCCTGCGCGGTGTATGGATCCTGCCCCGCGCCACGCAACGAGACAAGCACGCCACAGCCACTGAGTCCTTACGGTGCATCCAAGTTGGCGGGAGAGAGAGTCTTTGCAGCGTGGGTTGGGAAGGGTGGCGGTCGCTCTTGCCTGTGCATTCGCCCCACCATCACCTTCGGCCCGCGCAACTGGGCCAATATGTACTCACTGATCCGCCAGGTCGCCAGCGGCCGATTCGTAGTTGCTGGGGCAGGCGCAAATGTCAAGAGCCTTTCCTATGTAGAAAACCTGGTGAGCGCCACGCAGTTTCTCTGGTCGCGGCAAGGTGAGGGAATGAACACTTTCAACTGGGTTGAGAAACCGGATCTGAGCAGTGCTCAGATTTCCCAGACCGTGGCGGATGCTCTGGGCAAGAAACGAGCGGGTGTTCGCCTTCCCTTCTGGCTGGTGCGCGCGTTCGCTCTACCGTTCGATCTCGTGATCGCTGTAACTGGAATGAATCTTCCCGTGAGCGGCATGCGGGTTCGCAAACTGTTTCTGGAGGAGACGCGATTTGAATCGGCGAAGGCTCGTGATGCCGGAGTTGTTCCAACGATCACCACTCAAGAGGGCATCCGCCGCATGGTGGATTGGTACTCACGCGAAGGTCGCCGCAGCCAAGTCAAGTGGCGCCAGCCTCCCCGGGAAACGCAGCGGTTCTAAGAGTGCTCTGTCAAGGCGCGCGCGCGGCGAGCAGAGCTTCAACTGAGGTCCATTTGCGAGAGGCCAGCAGGGCCTCCCACCGCGATTCGCATCTGGCAAGATTCACATAGTGACGAAATGCGTAGGAGCGCTTGATGCCGCTGATCCGAGGCTGATCTGGGTCGATCTCCCAGGGATGAATGTAGAAGACATAGGGAGTGTTCTTTCTCAAAATCGCCCCCACCCCCCGCGCGAAGATGCCGTAGGGAATCATGCGAAAGTAACCGCCTCCACCCCAAGGAATGTTGCGGCCGAATAGGGGTAGGCAAGAGACGCACACCTCGCGGAATCCAGCGCTGATTTGCGCTCCGGGTGCGCCCACGGGCATGCCGCTGAGTCTGCCGTAGCGATCATGCCCGAGCGAGGGGAAACTCGACGAGTCGTAGGTGAATCCCTCATCCCGCAAAATGTCGATCGCCCAATCCGTTATGGAGAAGTTGGGCGCGCGGTACCCCTCTACGCGCCTGCCGGAAATCTCTTCGAGGAGGCCCTTGCTCCGGCGAATGTCCTCGCGAAATCTCTCTGGGCCGATCTCATAGATGAGTTCATGGCCGTAACCGTGGCTGGCTATCTCGTGACCGGCCGCGGCGATGTCTCGTATCAGCTGCGGATGTCGCTCGGCCACCCAACCCAATATGAAACAGGTCGACTTGACCCCATGCTTGGCCATGAGCTCCAGCATGCGCCGGGTATTGCGCTCGACGCGCCGCTCCCGCGTCTCCCACGAGTCGCGAGGCACTCCGGCTTTCAAATTCTCTACCTGAAACCAGTCCTCGACATCAATGGACATCACGGCAAGTGGGGCAAGTTGGAGGGCGGACGGCGGCATGATCAGAGCAGTTTGTGACCACGCGCGCGGAAAGCGCGAACATCCTCGGACGCAGGGAATCTGTAGTACCGAGCCTGCGTCATATCGAGCGGCTGTCCCTCTGGGAACTTCCCCGAAGTGGCGATATCAGTGAGGGTCTGCAACATCAGCCGCGCACCCTCCCGCTTGGTACCGGTGATCACGCGATCGAGCCTGTCCGCCTGCGCCACGGGAAACTCCCGAGTGGCGATGACCCCGCCCGCATCGAGTTTCTCAGCCATCTCGTGAATGGTGATCGTTGCCACGCTCTCGCCATTCTTCAGTTGCCAGAATGTGGGCATCATGCCGCGGTACTGCGGCAATCGGCCCGAGTGAATGTTGAGGCATCCGAGAGCGGGCACTGAGAGCAGAGGCGCTCGAAATATCTCTGGCGCCGCCACCGAGACGAGAACATCTATCTTGAGAGCCTGGAGGCGCTCCAGATAAGAGGCATCATTCACACTTGCCGCTTCAATCAACTGCACATTGGCTGTCCGGGCGCTCGCGCCAATACCTCTGCCCAGCAGTTTGGCCACACCCCACCGCCACAGCAGGCGCGAGAAGTCGACCATGCCGTAGAACCGCAGGATGCGCCGAGCCGTCTTGTGCATCGGTTCATGAAAGGCACGCGACACAGTGATTCCGACGATGTCGATCGAACTCGGCACCTGCGCCAAGAACACCTCAAAGAACTTCACCACATAAAGAGGATCGTCTTCGGTGATGATCATGACCCGAAGCGGTCGGCGCGCGCTGCTCTCTCCTAGGTTGCCCGAGACTGCCATCACCGTCGGTGCCTTCTAGAGGCGCGATCGATGACTTCGAGGTAACTCGTCGTCGCGGCTTCAATGGTGAACTCCTGCAACATAGCGGCACGAGCCCGCACTCCCATCGCCGCGCGCTCGGCTCGATTGCTTCGCAGGTAGCGCACCGCGGCTTCAAGCGCCTCCAAGTCCCCAAGTGGCACCCAGATACCCGAACCTGTCCCCTCAACCATGCGTTGCAACTCGGAGCCAATCTCGCTTATGGCGATTACCGCCTTGCCCACCGCAAGTGACGAATAGAGCTTGCTCGGAAAAGAGATGCCTTCAATACCCTTGGCGATCGATACCAGAGATACATCACAGGCATTGAGTGAGTCATTGAGGGAACTGAAGGGCTGATAGGGCAGCATGATCACATTGGAGAGCCCGCGCCTCATCACCTCGGCGGCAATCCAGTCGCGTTTGCCTCCAGCGCCCACGAATACCAGGCGGAAGTCATCGTCAATCTTGAACCGCTCGGCAAGTTCCAAGAGCGAAGCGAACTCGTAATACAACCCAAGATTTCCCGAGTAAAGCAGGGTAAAGCGCGAGTCGAGTCCGTGCTGCTTGGCGAACTCTGTCTCCTCCTTGGGCAAAGGTAGCAGCTGCTTGGGATCAGCCCAGTTGTGAATCACATGAACATGATCCGGATCGACCCCATAGGCCGAGCACACCAGGTCCTTGGCGCGGTCGCACAGCACAATTGTTTCGCGTGCGCGCCTATACATGACGCGGTTCACTAAATGCCAGACGCGTTCCACCGGGCCACTAGGGCGAATCTTGCCGACCCACACGGCGAGTTGCGGATAGGAGTCATGGAGCAGCACAACATAATCGTGGCGGCGCATCCAGGAGACGATGCCACCGATGATGCCGAGAAACGGAGGATTCGTCGTGTACATGAACACACGACCCTCGCTTCTACGCAGCAACTGGCGCACAAACAGCGGCATAAGGAATGTAACGGAGTTGAGCAGGCGACCCAGGAGGCGATCCTTCCCCAGTCGGGTGGTGCGCATGCGATGCACGGCTACGCCCTCTGACATCTCATGACCCGCGCACGCCTGCCAGGTGGAGCGAGGGCCGTAACAGGGGAAGCTGGTAGCGACGCTCACCGCTCGACCGCGCGACGCGACCTCGGTCGCGAGTTCGTGGAGCAGATGCCCCGTGGAGGCAACATCAGGGAAGTAGTACTGATTGAGGATGACCAACTCACACTGCTCAGAGACGCGGGCGACTTCAGCCGATGATGAACTCTGCGGTGTCATTCGAGTTGCATCCCGCTAGTTCCGGGGAGAATCGGACGCGGTTTGGTGCGCTCGATACCAGGCAATGGTGCGGCGCAACCCCTCCTCGAATCCAACATGCGCCTTCCAACCGAGAAGTTCTTGGGCTCGTCCTGTGTCTAGGCATCGACGCGGCTGCCCATCTGGTTTGGTGCTGTCCCACTGAACCGTGCCGTTGAACCCGGTGAGCTTCACCACGAGTTCAACCAGATTCTTGATGGTGATCTCCATTCCGGTACCGAGATTGATAGGAGTTGGCTCGTCCATCACCTCAGCGCTGCGGATAATCCCCTCGGCTGCGTCATCAACATAGAGGAACTCGCGGCTGGGTGAGCCTGTACCCCAGCAGACCATGCTCCGATCGCCACGGGATTGCGCCTCGACGCACTTGCGAATCAGCGCAGGAATCACATGGGAGGTGTTCAGATCAAAGTTGTCCCACGGCCCGTAAAGATTCACCGGCAGGATGAAAGCGCCCTTCATGCCGTACTGCCGACGGTAACCGTCGAGCATGACCATCGCCGCCTTCTTGGCGATGCCATAGGGGGCGTTGGTCTCTTCGGGATACCCGTTCCAGAGTTCTTCCTCACGGAATGGGACCGGAGTGAACTTGGGGTAGGCGCAGATGGTGCCGGTCTGAACAAACTTCTCTACCCCACTGATGCGAGCCTGCTCGATCAGATGCAAGGCCATGGCCATGTTGGCAAAGAAGTAGCGCCCAGGATTGGCCATGTTGGCGCCGATCCCTCCGACCTCCGCAGCAAGATGAATCACCACCTGCGGTCGGTGCTCTTGATACAGGCGATGTACTCCATCCTCAGTCGTGAGGTCGTACTGCGTGCGGCGCGGGACAACTACCTGAGTGCAACCACGGGCGTATAGACGGTCAATCAGATGCCGACCCAAAAAACCAGCACCTCCGGTCACCACCACTCTCTTCGTCGCCAGATCCATACTTGCAGATTAGTCCAAAGTAATCAGGGGCAGAGGATTCGGAACAACTCGCAGCAATGGATTCGCGCGTATTCTCCAGAACGCATGAAACGCGCACTAATCACGGGAATCACTGGACAAGATGGCAGTTATCTTGCCGAACTGTTGCTAGCCAAAGGCTATGAGGTTCACGGCATCATCAGACGCGCTAGTTCCTTCAACACCGAGCGCCTCGACCACATCTATCAGGATCCTCACAACCGTGGCGCCCGGCTCAAACTGCACTATGGCGACCTGACCGATGGCAGTGCTCTGGAGCACATTCTGGAACAGGTTCAGCCTCAAGAGGTTTACAACCTTGGCGCCCAAAGTCACGTGCGAGTCAGTTTCGACCAACCGATTTTTACCGCTGATGTGGTGGCGATCGGCACCATCAAGCTGCTGGAGGCCGTTCGTGGCTTCCGCGATCGAACCAAGCAGGATGTTCGCTTTTACCAAGCAAGTTCCAGCGAAATGTTCGGAAAGGTGCAGGAAGTTCCTCAGAAGGAGACCACGCCATTCTGGCCTCGCTCGCCCTATGGTTGTGCCAAAGTGTTCGGGCACTGGGCTACTGTCAACTACCGCGAGAGTTACGGCCTTCACGCCAGTTGCGGCATTCTCTTCAACCACGAGAGCCCGCGTCGCGGCGAAACTTTCGTAACCCGCAAGATCACTCGCGCGGTCGGCCGGATCAAACTTGGGATGCAGAAAAAGCTCTTCCTAGGCAACTTGGATGCCCAGCGTGACTGGGGATTTGCCGGCGACTATGTCGATGCCATGTGGCGCATGCTGCAGCAATCCGCAGGTGACGACTATGTCGTGGCCACGGGGGTAATGATCCCCGTGCGACGCTTCTGCGAGCTGGCATTCGGACAGGTTGGACTCGACTACAACGACTTCGTAGAGATCGACCCGCGCTACTTCCGACCCGCGGAAGTTGAACAACTGCTGGGTGATCCTCGCAAGGCAGCCTCCAAGTTGGGTTGGAAACCCACCACCACGGTGGAGCAACTGGCACACATGATGGTTGAGACTGATCTGGAGTTGGCGAGCCGCGAAAAGACTCTGCGCGATGCCGGGCACTCGCTGCCTGAGTCAGTCGGACACGATCAATGACACCGCGCACTGAGTCGCGGGGGATGTAGCGCTCGCGCTAGTCGAACAGTGTCGGCTCTGGCTTGGGCAACTCGGCAGTCTTGGGGCACGCCAGTTCAACTGGCCCGCGGTAATCCTGATAGTCGGCATTGGGGTGAGCGCCGATCCACTCCACGAATGCCAGTACTCCAGCCAACCCTGCACGGTCTCTCCAACTGTCGCCAAACACCGTTTTGATTCCCAGCCATATGTGGGCGAATGCGTTTCGTTTGGTGAGTTCAGGGTGAGGCAGCAGCTCAGGCTGAATCAACTCGCCCACTCGGCGAACGGCCTCCGTCACCGTGGCTACCTCGTCAGGCAACATCAGGGCAGAGTAGACCGCAGGAAGGGCCCATCCATTGCGGATCGGAACGCCTCAGGCGTTTTTGCAATCGCCACGCCGCCGCCTGCATGGGTAGCAGAACCGCCGCATTGATGAGGGCGAATCCCCAAAGAGCTCCGAATGGCCCGTGATGCCGCACTAAGAACACAGTACCCAGTGTTCCAACCAGCACGCCGATCGATGCAATGGCGATCACCAGAGCGTGCTTGCCGTGAAGTTGCAAGTACCAGAGGGACATTCCGAGGAACGCGCCACTACTGGCGGCAGCACTCTTGACTCGCCGCCCCCGTCCCGAGTCTGAATGCACACCGCCAGTTTCGGAGCGAAGAGTCTCGTGGTCGCGGCTGCTAGGTAGTCGATGGATCCATCATCGGCGATCCAGATTGAATACCAATCGTGGGCCGCCCTTGGCCAACTCACGAGGGTCGCGCCCGACCGTGAAGGTCATTTCCTCCGGACCCTCAAAGTATCCAGCGCCACCGAGCGACTCACTCGACCCGTCGTCCCATGTAATAGTCAGACCCAGAAACCCCTGCGCATCCACAGCGCCTGCCGCGGTGCCGCTGCGCATTGGAGCTGGCTCGGTGCCATCGCTGTACGAATCATTGGCAAGTGATCCCGTCAACTTGCCATCCGCTGTGATCGTAAACACCCCAGTTCCCCAGTCACCTGCGCTGTCGTACCAGTTCATGCTCCACCGCCCCGCGAATTGTGCCAGAAAGTCGGGGGCGCTCCTGTCCGGCGCCACACCGTAGGGCGGACGCGCGGCACTCCCTTGCTCAGATAGATAGAAGGTGATCTTGGTGCCTGGTTCGGGATTGCCGTCTTTATGCTTGGACGCAGTCAGGCCGAGGCAGTTGGCACCATGAGATGTCCATGATCCCTCGTAGGCATCAACTGGGCCGTTGCTCCAGTGAATGTCCAAGCGCACGCTGGAACTAATGCCAAACTCGCCCCTGAGTTCTCCCGTTCTCGGCGCGGCGTTGGTCCGTGCCCACACCTCATCGACGACGCTGCCAGACACCGCGCCATCCGCCGCAACAATCAGCCGCGCCTGTCCGCCAGATGTCTCAGACTCTGTCATGAATCCGCCACTGAAGCGCCCTTGCGGCGAGTTGCTTCCCTGCGATGGCGCGGCGGTTCTATCAGCCGTGTGGGTGGAAGCGCCTTCAAATCTCGCTGGTCCAGATTGACAGCCTGCGACAACAGCTGTGGCCAGTACCGCACAGCGGAACACACGCGCTACTCCAAGACGGACCCCAGAACTCAACTGCGAATATGGAAATGGAGACCGCTGCATAGGCGGCAGAGCCTATAAGAAAACGAGCAACATCTGCGCTGTGTTAGTTTCCCCCCTGTATTCGCTGTGCGTGGCGCAGGAAATACTCTCGTGCAACCAAGAACACTCGTACTTGACTGGTTAGTAACCCGGTGGCAATGACCCCAAGCATCCTTGTTTTGCGGACTTTTCCTCCTGTGTCTGTTCCCCTTGTGGGTTGATCTCCTCTCTTTGGGCTCGGACTGGTAGCCATCTACCTTCCCCTGCTGAACTCCATCGGGCACATCGTTCCTGCAGTGTTGCAACGGCAGTACAACCCAGGACTGATCAGTTCTATTGTCCTGTTTATCCCGCTAGGAGCTGGTTCGCTGCTTCAGCCACCCCATCCTGCCAAGACAATCGCCAGATCGCTGCCATCTACCAGGCCACTCTGGTCGGCGTCCCCCACCGGATCACTCGATGCGAATGCCGCCAGCACCAGACCGAGGTCGACGCCATCGACCAGATTGTCACCGTTGCGATCAGCAGGATTGGATACCGGGGCAGGCCCCAGTACACCATCGTCACCGACGCGGGCGCCGAGCAGGTCATTAGTGCCGGTGTCTCCGCCCTCCCAGAGCAGGACGCTGCCTTCGCCGTCAACTCGACTAGTAACGAGCCGATATGCGCTAGCTGTGTTCTGCGCCAGCGTGGTTGGGGTTGACCACTGCGCTACGCCCTGGGCGTTGAAGCGCTGAGCCCGCACGTCGCTGTTAACAGCCGCTGTCGAGCGATTGAAGAACACCACGGGTCCGGAAGGTGTGAGTCCGGTAGCGGCCCAGGTGTACGAGTAGACAGTTTCCATTTCAGCTGCCATGACTCCGAGATTTCCCCACTGCCGCGCCCCGGTCGTCCCGTCGAAGGACTGTACGCCGATGCCGAACATGGAGGTGCTGGCAACATGCTCGCTCCACGAGGCGTAGATGCGGTTTGCAGATTGATCCCAAACTGCAGTAGGCGAGACGCGCTCATTAGTTGTAGTGCTGGTGACGCTCGAACCGTTGGTGCCGAACATCCGGGCGCCGGTAGCTCCACCGAGCCGCTGCACCCAACTCTGAAGCGGGCCGGTGAGGTAGTAGCAGAAGATCGCGCCGCCCGAACCATCAGCGATGAAGGGAGGGGAGTTGCCAAACTGCAGACTGCCGGTAGAGAACACAGGCGCTGTTGGGGAAGTCCACATGGCCACGCCGAGCGGGCTCAACTTTTGCGCGTGCAGCACCTTGGCGCCGCTGAATCCAACCGCGCGCACTGCGGCGACGATGATGTTTCCTGCGCCGTCATCTTTCACATCAGAGCAGGTGAATCCGGCGGTGGTGCCGTCTGACATGGTGTAGGGAATCAGCCACTCCTTGCCGCCCGTTGCTGACACGCGCTGCACAGTTGCCTTGTTGCCCTGTGTCCAACCCACGCCGAACTTGCCGCCAACCAGAGAGCACATTTTGGGGGAGTTGGATGAGTCGGCAGTGTTGGCAGTCATCTGCGCTCCGCCTGGACCCCAACTGGCTGACCCAGCTAGGGTGATTTTCGCGGCCGTGATCTGCACGACCGGCGTCCGATCATCTCGGAATGCCAAGCCAGCGTTACCGAACTCGTCGACGGCGAATCCGTAGTCCTGAGTCGATGACTGGCTGAGATCGGCAACCATCACCGGGGCCCCCCACACGGCATTGCCCGCCGAGTCAAAGCGAGCCAGCATCATGTCATATCCCAGCCCGGTGCTGGAATAGAAAGACATGTAAAAGCCACCGCTAGGGATGGGAAGAATCTTGGGTTGCGACTGCTCACCCACGCCTCCCGCCAATGTGGTGGGGGCTGTCGCGCTGGTGGACCAGTCTGCAGAAGCTGTGCAGGCGAGAATGAATGCGGAGGCAAGCGTAGCGAACGATTGATGGTGCGGTGTCATGTTTGGGTCCACGGGTAACTGTACTGCTGGTCTCAAGTTCCGAACGAAGCGAGAAGAATTGCCAGATCGATGCCGTCCACGACCCCGTTGCCATCAATGTCTGCCGCGGCGTCCGCGGTGCTGAAGGCGGCGAGAAGCACGGCCAGATCAGCGCCATTGACGGCTCCGTCGCCATTGATGTCGGCAGGATTCACCGGCGTGCCCGCCTCGGTGTAAGTGCGAGTGCCACCGGTCCCGAGATTATTGACCCAGTCCTTAGCAGTGACAAAGTATGAGACCGCCGCCGCTGGCGCCTGAGCCGGAATCACACCGCGCCAGAGATTGTTGCCCGACCAGAGCATCGCCACCTGCTGAAGCGCACCGCCATTGACAGTGAAGTTGAGAAACACGCCGCGATCGTGGAATCCACGATCACTGGTGTGACTGTCGAATACCTCAGTCCGAACCGCGTGCGAGCTCGGGGCAGAGCCGCTTACTACAACCTGCTCTGTGCGAAGCACCGTCGGCGCTCGCGTGTCTACCGAAGTTCCCACATTCATATAAATGCGATTCTGAAAGGAACCACTCTCGCCCTGGGCGGTCACCACATCCAGTTTGCCATCAGCGTTGAGATCTCCCACCTTCACATCGAGAGATGAGTCGCTGACGCTGGTGATGATGCCAGACACTTGCGAAAATGTTCCGGTACCGCCGTTACGGAATACTCGCTCGGGAGCACCAAGGGCGCCGATGATCAGATCGAGATCGCCGTCATTGTCGTAGTCGAAGAATCGACTGTCGTTGTCGTCGGCGGTGGGATTGGGCGTGATCTGCGTGGAGATATTGGTCCACGAAGTTCCCAGGCCATTGGCGTTGCGAAGCAGCAGCTCGGCGGAGGAGGGGCCGGCGTTCACGCCGATCAGATCCAAGTCGCCGTCCCCCTCAATGTCGCCCGCGTCATAGGAGTATGCGGTGGCATCGGTGGGCATGACGATGTTGGTAAACACGCCCGCACCACTATTGGCCCAGAGTTTGCTGGAGTTGGTGCCGGTAGCGCGCGTACCCACATGAATGTCGAGATCGAAGTCTCCATCGGCATCCATAAAGATGATGTCCATCTGCTCCGAGATGGTGCCCGTCGGAAACCCCGCGGCAGTGCCATCGGTGTAGATTCCCAGCCCGTTATTGAGGTACAGCTTGGGCTGCCCGGCGCCGAATCGGCTGGCGGTGCCCGAGTTGTTGAGAATAATGTCAAGATCGCCGTCGTTGTCGGTGTCGCCGAACTGGGCGCGGGCGCTGGAGAGAGTTGCCGCGGGAAGCCGCGCTGCCGACTGATCGGTAAACACCCCGGCGCCGTTATTGATGAGAAGCTTGGGCTGCTTGTTGTAGTCCTGTGCCAAGATCATGTCCCAGTCACCGTCCTGATCGCAATCGCCGAACTCCACGCCGCGGAACCATCCGGTGATACCGGCGGCACGCGCATCAGTCTGATCCGCGAAAACGGCGGCTCCATCGTTTATGTAGATACGGGGCTTCAGAGCGGCACCAGCCGACGAGTAGCCCTGCCCATTGGCGAACACAATGTCGAGATCACCATCTCCATCAATGTCACAAAACGAAAGCTGGTTGGTGTACTCGGCCTGCACCGGAAATCGGGTGGAGGTCTGATCTTGAAACACGATCTGGGCGGACGTCAGACTGCTGACGGCACAGCAGATAGCGCTAGCGCATGCGGTACGAATGAACATATGGTGTAGAAGAATAGCCCAGCAGAGCCTTAGTTCAATCGTGAAGTACCGACTTCTCTCAATCGGTAGCGATAATATCAGTCACTGGAGCGGCGGACTCAATCGCGGCGCCGTCGTTTGATGGTGGTGCGCATCATGGTGGGTTTCGCAGCAACCGTGGCCGCGCTGGTCGATCCGGCGTTAGCCAGAGGGCCTGCCCTTTGCGCGGCGGCCGCCTGCGCGTTCGCTTGGGCAACTATGAACCTGATTCTGTCGCGAGAGGCGTGAATCCCCGCAGAGTCCATCCCCTGCAGATACGCCGCGCTCTGCGCATCTGACTCCGACAGTTCCTCAAAGACCAACACGCCCTTATCGGTTTCTATATGCACTGCACGCACTCCCAAATCAGAGAGCAGTTCCATGACCGCAAGAAACTTGGGGTCATCTCTGGCTACACCCCCACGAATGAGAGATCCGAACATGCGAGCCGAAGTGAGATGAATGGCCTCATTCACTCTGCGCTCATTGGTGATGGCTGCCATCGCCTGCCCCAGCATCTCGCGTGATTGCAAGCGCACCGGGAGCTCTTCGCCATTGAGACGGAATGATCGTTTCTGAAAGTTAGCCAACGCTGTGACCAACGCTCGGCCTGTGGCAATGTTGCCCTTCGAATACGGGTCGCCGACCACCGCAGTTCGATCACCAGCCGCTACCGTCTCCACGATGTCTGCCGTGCCCGCAGTGGCATCGATGGTCAGGCTGCGAATCCCCATCTCGTGCAGACACCACAGGCAGGCTTGCGACATGGGATTGTCATTGGTCGCATCGACCTTCATCCCCTCGGCATAGGCAGCGCAGATGAGAGCTGGGAGGGCCAGTCCCTCGTGAAAGCGTGCGATCACCGCCGCTCCCAGTTTCGCGAACTGTTCTTGCGTCTGAGTGACTAGGTGAACTTCGACATCGTTGATTTTTACACGTGCCATGCGAACGGTTCAGCCTACTACGGTTCGGACATCCCTAGGGCTCAGCTCTAGCCACGGCATCCGGTCACCCGGTGGGCGCGCCGGCGGAGACGGAATCGGTTGCAGGTGTGCCCGCGATGTCCACCATCAGCACGCTGTCCACATCATCAGGTGCCTGCTCGGGCAGGCTGAAGGTCCAACCGTGGCAGTCATCAGTTCGTGCCACCTTTACGGCGAACGCAGTCTCCCCGAGGAGGCGTGCGCCGATCACCTCATTGCGCAGTGAGGGCAGAATCAGTTGGTGATTGGAGTCGGTCGGCCAGTCAAAGATGTGCAGATACAGGCGCGTGTTGCCCTGAGGCAGTTCCTTGCTCGTGCAACGACCAAACTCCAGTTGCCCTAATGGACTGGCACTAGTGCCATGAATGGACTCTCCGTTAGTTTCCATCCACCTACCGATTTCCATCAGCCGATCCACGCTCGCTCTGGGAATGAGGCCATCGCCTTGGGGACCAACATTGAGCAGAAAGTTTCCGCCCTTGCTCGCAATGTCAGCAAGCCCCTGAATGAGCGCCGGTGCGTTCTTCCAGTTGGTGTCTGATGTCTTGTACCCCCAAGTGCCATTCATAGTCATGCAGGTCTCCCAGTCAATGCCTGGGATTCCACTAGCTGGCACCTCCTGCTCGGGTGTGCCGTAGTCCCCAGCCCACTCGCCGGTTGCGTCCAATCCCTGCATACCGGAGCGCCCCTTGTCAACGCGATTGTTGATGATGATGTTGGGAGCCACAGAGCGAACATGCGCCGCGAGGTCAAGCCCGAGTTCATGCGTCCATGTTCCCTCCCACTCACCATCGAACCAAGCAATGCCGATGTCGCCGTAGCCCCCGCCGAGCAGCTCGCTCAACTGCGCCTTCATGTGCCGCGAGTAACGCTCCATACTGGCATCGCCTACGGGACGCGCATCCCACTCTCGCCTGGGTAGGTAGTCGGGATGAGTCCAATCCATGATGGAGTGGTAGAAGCACAGACGCATTCCCTGCCTTGCACACGCGGCTGCCAACTCCTTGAGGATGTCGCGGGCGAACGGAGTGTGCATCACGCTCCATTGGGTTTCCTTTGTGTCCCACAAGCAGAAGCCGTCATGATGCTTGCTGGTGATCACGATGTACTGCTGACCCGCGCACTTGGCGAGTCGCACCCATTCATCCGCGTCGAAGCGCACCGGATTGAACTTGCTAAGCAGGGTGGAATAGTCCGCGGGCTGGATTTGTCCGCTGAGCATGATCCACTCTCCCGCCCCGCCCACTTGAGAGCCTTGCCACTCCCCCGCAGCCACCGAGTACAACCCCCAGTGAATGAACATTCCGAAGCGGGCCCCGCGGAACCATTCCATGCGCTCGTCTCGTTCCTGCTCCTTGAGACTGGCGGCAGACTCGCCGCTCTGCGCCTGACCAAGCCGGCGCACGAAGATGTCCTTGAATCCCAAGGGGGTGCCGTGGCTCTGTAGTTCGATGGCGCCGCTGGCGAAAAGCGGCAGAGCGCGATCCCAGTAGTTCTCCAGCGGGACATCATCAACGACCAAGCGGTCATTGAGCCACACCGTGACTCTGTCGAGCCGAACAATGATGTGAAAACGATTCCACTCGCCCACGGGAAGGTCGGCTCGCTCGAGAGGCGTTGCCGCACCGATCTTGTTGTTGAACAGGCCACCAGAACCAGAGGCGTCGTCCCAAATTTGCACTTGGGGCGCACCGCGCAGATAGATGCCGCTGTCTCCGCCTTTCTCGATGCGCCAGTCGCACCAGAGATCAACGGAACCGAAGTCCTCGGTTGTACACAGGCTTTCCCCCTTGCCGTCGAAGTGCAGGATGCCATCCTTGGCGCTCCAGTGTTGGCGCATGCTGATGTCGGCGGCGGCCTGACGACGCGCAAGCTCCTCCGCCGGCATGGCCTGGCGCTTGATGGGGTCATCAACGATCCCCTGCCACCCCGAAAGGTCGACGCCGTTGAAGAGTGCTTTGAATCCCGCGGGTGGCGTTGTACAGATCAGAATGGTCGCCAGGGCAGTCGTCATGATCATGAACACCAGAGTGGGCGTAGTCGCCTCCCAAGTCAAGGGGGTACATCTCAATCTTTCAATCGCAACGGATAGTTGGGCTCAGGCGCACCAATCGCCCTACCTAGTAGCGGTACGCTGCACCTATGAAGTGGGCCACCCGATGCATCCTCATGTTCTTCATAGTGGGCGGCGCTCACGATTTACAGAGGCAGCAGACTCTGTTTTTCTCGCGCGCCTCGACAGGTCAGGAAGCCACGAAGGAGGCGTCACCACCGGCTCCCCAAGTGAATAGCGAACCGCGCAATGACGGTTGGTGGAAACAAAGGTACGAGTCAATGAACAAACAGGTGGCCGCGGGAAATGTGGGCTTGGTGTTCATCGGGGACTCCATAACGGAGGGCTGGGATAATCAAGGCAAGGATGCTTGGGCTGCGAACTTTGCCAAGTTTGGCGCCGTGAATCTGGGGATCGGCGGCGATCAGACCCAGCATGTGCTGTGGCGACTTCAGAATGGAAATCTGAAAGACATCAGTCCTAGAGTCGCGGTGTTGATGATCGGCACCAACAACACCGGATCCGGTGTCAGCCCCGAGGTCACTGCGGCGGGGGTACAAGCGATCCTCAACGAGATCAAGACGCGATGCCCAGACACCAGCATTCTGCTGATGGCTGTCTTTCCCAGAGGCGAGACCGCTGATGATCCTCTGCGACTGGCCAACGACAAGGTGAATGGTTTGATAAAGCCACTCGCCGATGGTGGGCGCGTTGTGTTCATCGACATCGGGCCGCTTCTGCTCATGCCCGGTGGCAAACTTGATCGCGGCATAATGCCGGACTTGCTCCATCTCTCGCCGCAGGCCTACCAGACTTGGGCCGACGCCATCGTGCCCAAGATCAACGAGCTGATGACACCGGCCGCCAAGCCTTAGTCGGTCAGGCGCCATCGTCCAGCATGATCACCTGATCGCTGGCACAGCAGATACTTAGAGACTGACCCTCACGCGTCGAAAGGCGCGGATTGTGTTCGAGAACCTTCAGTTGCATTGATCCCACTTCGAGCAGGTGTTGAGCCGTTGCGCCCAGATACACGGTACCAGCGCACTTGGCGAAAAACGCTCCCGGCGTCGATTTGTCGCAGACGCTCCACGCTTCATTGCGGATGCTGACCACTCGCTTGGATCCTAGGACCGCACCGCGCCCGTCAGCACAGCGAAGCGCGCCCGCTGAAGTCTGCAAGACTGCGCCGATCCCCTCGACACTTGTCACAACGCCCTCAACCAGATTGGTTTCGCCCAGAAAGTCGGCGATGAATCTGGTTCGGGGTCGCTCGTACAGATCCCGCGGTGTCCCCTGCTGCACTATGCGTCCCTGGTCCATCACCACCATTTGATCTGCCATCGAGAGGGCCTCATCCTGATCGTGGGTCACATACACGGTGGTCAAACCCACCGAGTTGCAGATGCGCTTGATCTCGCTCCGCATCTGCAAACGCAGCTTGGCGTCAAGATTGCTAAGCGGCTCATCCAGTAGCAATACCTTGGGGCGAAAGACGATGGCCCGAGCCAGGGCAACTCGTTGCTGCTGACCACCCGAGAGTTCTACCGGCTTGCGCTGGGCGTAGGCTGACATGCGCACCATCTCCAGTGCTTCCCCGACGCGCCTCCGCTTATCGTCGGCGGACACCTTGCGCACTTCCAGACCGAAGGCAACATTTTCAGCAACCGTCATATGTGGCCACAGCGCATATGACTGAAACACCATTCCGCACTCGCGTTTCTCCGCGCGCACGCTCGACACCTCGCGCTCACCAAGATGGATGGTCCCCGCAGTGGGTTCGATGAATCCGGCGATCATGCGCAGAATTGTGGTCTTGCCACAACCTGATGACCCGAGCAGAAAGAAGAGTGACCCCGCGGGAATCGTGAGATCAACCGCATCGACAGCCTTGGTTTCACCGTAATGCTTACTGAGGTTTCCAAGGCGAATGGGGATCACCCGCGCAGGATACGGGGGGTGAGCATTACCATGGAGCAATGCCCCAACGGCGCAATGGTTCACAATCCGCTTCCGGCGAGGTGCGCACCGAGGCTGAGGTAAGTCGGGCAATGGCGCTAGTAGCTGCTAGAGGTACTCGCCGCGATATTGCGGCTCGTGCCAGTGTGTCTCCCGACTTTGCAGCTCTTGCTCGAGAACTGAAGGGGAAACAACGCCAGTTAGGTAACACCGTTGACTGCTGGGAAGACCTCGCGCCGGTGGGTCTCCGCAGTTGCGTCCGGGTCGAGTCCTTCGTAGGCGGAGTCCTGCATTTGATCGTGGCGGACTCATCGACCGCATTCGTGCTCGACCGCGCGCTTCGCTCTGGACTTGAGACCGCCCTGCGCCAGGCGACTGCCGGAAAACTGTTGCGCGTGCGCACTCGCATCGGCGCGGTGTGATGACCGCATCTCCAAGTCACCGATCGGCTACTTGCCGATGCAGAATCGGGAAAACACGAGCCCGAGAATGGCGTCGGGATCAGTCCGGCCTGCAATGAGCCCTATTGAGTCAAGCGCCTCTCGCAATCGCAACGCCAGTAGTTCAGGTGCGCGCGAGTGCCGCTGATCGAGATCGGCTTGGGCCAGGGCAACTGCGCTCTGCAGCGCGGTTACTGCACAGCGGAGCGCTTCGGCGTGTCGAGGTGCAAGAGAGAGCCCTTCGCCGCCTCTGATCACCGGCATCAGGCAAACTCTCTCCCTGATGCAATCCCTCAGGCGTTCCAGCCCCGTCCCGGTGACTGCGCTGGTATGCAAAATGCTTGACTGCGTCTGCTCATTACCAGCGAGATCACACTTTGTCATGACGAGCATTCCGTTGGGCGGAATCTCAGCGGGCCTCTGTCCCCACCGCGACGCATCGACACACCACAGCACTAGATCAGCGGTGCTTTGGGCCTGATCTCCCACCTGCTGCGCCTTCTGCCCCAGACCGATTGCTCCCTCCTCTACCCCTGCGGTATCAACCAACAGCACCTCGATTCCCAAGTTCACCGATTCCTCCACTGCATCACGGGTCGAGCCAGGCTGACCAGAGACAACTGTGCGGGCCCTTCCGAGCATGGCATTGAAGAGTGCACTCTTGCCGGCGTTGGGCGCGCCGCGCAGCACGACCCGAGGCAACGCTTGCTCAATCGGCATCGTGCCAGCACTGCCGAGCACTCGCTCGATTCGTGCAACTGATGCCGTTGCTGTTTCGACCACATAGGCGGGCGATGCGGGTGACGCATCCGACTCATCTATGAAGTCAATCCCGACTTCGACTAACGCCAGCAGTGCGCCCACCTCCTCCGACTCACGAGCAGCCAGTCGAGCCAGACCGCCGTCACGAAGGGAGACCGCGGCCGCTAGCTGCCCCGCTGACTGAGCCGAGATGCTGGCAGCAATTCCCTCGGCTTCACTCAGACCGATGCGACCACTCAACCATGAACGCGCCAAGAACTCACCCGGATCCGCCCGCCGCGCCAGCACTCCATCGCCGCCCGGCAAGGCGCGGGCTAGCTCCATCACACCCTGTAGAACCATCTCGAGCAGCGCTGGATTGCCCGGAAGCAGGAGCTCAACCGTGTCCTGCCCGCAGGCGCTGCGCTGCGCAGGAAACAAGAGCGCGATCGAAGGCACACTCATGTTTGCCAGAGACAGTCGCACTAGGCGGACTGTGGGAGAAGTGGGCATCGCCGGGCACTCTGCGCCGAAGTCCTTGCTCGCACTCACGAACGCTCGCCACGCCGCGGGGCCAGCAAAGCGCACGATCCCTCGCAGCGATACCCCTGGTGGACTGCTGACCGCGAAAATGGTGCTGAGCGTGTCCATGCACGCAGCTGCTATCTATTCTTGAACTTCGAGGGCTTGTTGAGCTTGTCCTGGCTCTTCTGCTGGGCGCGCTCCAGTGCTGCTGCGAACGCTCGGCCCACCGCACCCTTAGGCTTGCTACCAGGAGGAGGCTTGGGAAGTTTATCCTCGCGCGCCATTCCCTCGCGGATCAACTTGCTCTCCATGATGCCGATGCAGGTTGAAGTGAGGATGTACAGCGTGAGTCCGCTGGGCGCGGCATACAGCATCAGCGGAAACATGACCACCATCATCACGCGCATCAGTTTCTGCTGCTGCTCCTGTTCGGGGGTCTGATTCGCCGCCTGGGGAGGCGCCATGTACTTCTGCTGAACCCAGAACACCACTCCCATCAGCAGCGGAATGAGGTTGATTGAGTGCAGACTGAACAGCCAGAGATTGATGGAGTTGGGAAGGCGGATAAAGCTGTCGGCCGCGCTCAGGTCGGAGAGAAATGACCACCCGTTGATCTGCTGAAAGATGCCGAAGAAGGCCGGTTGCTGCCGCAACTCGAATGCCAGATAGAGCACGGCATACAGAGCCATCCAGATGGGCATTTGCAGGAAGGTCGGAAGCATTCCGCCCGCACAGCCCAGAGGATTGACCCCCTTCTCTTTGTACAGGCGCATCGTCTCCGCCTGAAGTTTCTTGGCATCTGTCGAGTACCGCTTCTGCAGCGCCTCGAGTTCGGGCTTCAGCTCTGACATGCCCTTGCCAAAGCGCGCCATCTGAACCTGTGACTTCTTGGTGAGAGGGTGCAGAAGGGTGCGAACCACTATCACCAGCACGATGATGGCGAGCGCCCAGTCAAACACCACATAGTCGTGGAGGAAATCCAAGAATGCCGCGAGGCCATCGGCAAGCCATGCAAATGTGCAGCAGGCGCACATGCCACCCAGCGAGTAGCGAATGAGTCCTGTCATGCCCAATGAGGAGAGCGGCTCGGCTGCGCCCAAGACGTTGCGATCCAGTGGCCCCGCGTAGACCTCAGACAGGAACGAATAGGTAGTTCCTGCAGCTACTGGCACCGATGCCGAGTGCAACTCGCTGAACACCACATCCACACCCGATGCATCCTTACCCATCGTGGCCTTGATGGTCTCCACCGCACTACCCAAGACTTTCGAGTCTCTCTGTGGTGGCGAATAGGGCGCGTGTATCGCCAAGGCGAAATACCTGCTGGCACTGCCGATCCATGCCAAGCGCAACTTGTCGCGCAGCCCAATCTCGGTAGGCCAAATGGTGAACTCGCTGGCGCTCACCTTCTTGATGACATCGGCACGCTCCATGGTGCCGTCGTGCCATAGAACCGTGTTGCCGCCGGCATCACGATCCTCACTCAGCAGGTAACCAGTCTGGAGTCGCCTCGCATCAATGAAAGCTCCTGCCTCCAGAGTCAGATCGCCCGGGCCATAGGAGATGAAGCGAACCTCGTGCTGCCTGTCATCTAGATTTGCTGCTGAGAGGACCTGCGCGATGTCGTAGCCCGCACCCATCTTGGTGATTTCGAAGTTGCGCTCAATTCTGAGAATGGGTGAGTCGCCCTCGGCACCAATCAGAGTGGCAAACGAGCCCGGACGCTCCGAGGACCACACGGCGCCAAAGAGACTGATCAGTACTCCGTCAACCTCCACGCTGTGCATCGCCAGCATGGGAACATCGATACCGGGATTTCCGAGTACTCCGTAGGCACGCAGGTTGAATCGCTCTCCCTCTGCTGGCAGAGGCGGGATGTTTGAGGCGCCGATGGTTGCCGCGGTGGCGTGGGTGATCGCCTCTTGCCGAGCCTGTGCCGTCTGCCAGAAATCGCTGAACTCGATACGAGTGATCCCGGCAGCATGCGCTGCAAAGTGAATGGCAAATCGTCCGTGAAGAGGATCGACGGTGCCGGCAATCGAGTCAGCTGTCGCTAGCTGGGCAGGATCAGCCGGTGAGGCTCGCAAGACAACAAGCGGTGCGTTCATCGAGGCCGCGCCTGCGACTGCTTCCGCTGACTCATTGCCAACCGGAGCTGGCGCGGTTCCCGCTGCACTTCCAGCCGCGCTTCCTGTTGCGGCAGCCGCAACGGGCTGCTCGACTGGCACAGGTGGTCGCTTCGGGCCCTTGCCAAACACCACGGCTGCAAATACCCCAGCGGCTAGAGCTACAACTCCGAAAGTGATTATTGACTTACGAACAGCGGGGTCCATATTCCTGATTTCCTAGGGACTGAGGCGCAGCGGCGCGCCGTTGATCTCATTTGCTACCGCCCCTGCCGGAGACGATCTCCCAGCCAGTCATGTAGTTCGGGCGTGTTGTGAATCCGCTTCACGGTGCGTTCAATGTCGTAATCGAGCCTGAAGAACTCGACTTTGTCCGCTTGGCCATCAACCTCTGCCTCGAGAATCGCGTATGACGCGCGCGGATCTGAATCCCGCGGCTGTCCCACCGAACCTGGGTTGATGATTACCTTTTCACCAAGGCGCATGGTGTAAACATTCTCAAAGTCACTCGGGCAATAGAAGTCGGGCTCGTCAGTGAAGATGCCGGGGACATGGGTATGCCCCACCAAGCAGTAAAGATCGATACGCTCGAATATCTGCCTCATCTTGATGACGCTGTTGACCACGTCCTCGGGAAAGAGGTATTCGTTGATGGGACGGCGCGGAGTGCCGTGTACGCACAGATATGAACCAAACGCCACGCGGACGCGCAGCCTTCCCAGGAAGTTCCAGCGCTTCTCAGCCGTCGCTCGATTGGTCTCACCATCAAGTTGGCGACGGGTCCAATAAGCCGACTGCTCTGCGGCGGCATTGAAGTTGGTCGGCTCGTACAGAACCCCGAAGTCGTGATTACCCATCAGACTCCACTCGCAGCGCGAGGCCACGAGATCGACGCACTCCACGGGATCGGGGCCGTATCCAACGATGTCGCCGAGGCTAATAATTCTGTCAACCCTCTGCCCATCAATATGAGAGAGCACTGTTTCCAGTGCTGAGAGATTCGAGTGGACATCACTGATGATCGCAGTTCGCAATCGGGGCTCCGTAAGGGTGGCAAATGCTAACAAGCGCCCCGGAGGTACCGGAGTTCCCTAGAATAGCCGCCCTTCAACAGGCAGGAGCCCTATGGCAGAAACACGGCATTTCGACCTTCTCGTAATCGGATCAGGCCCAGGCGGCTATGTAGGTGCGATTCGCGCTGCCCAACTGGGAATGAGTGTGGGCGTGATCGAGCGCGACAAACTGGGTGGCGTATGCCTCAACTGGGGTTGCATCCCCACCAAGGCGCTTCTGCACAACGCCGAGCTATATATGGAAGCGATTCGCCATGGCGCTCAGTGGGGATTCGAGATCAAAGATGATGGCGTTCGGGTGAACTGGGAAAAGGTGATCGGCCGAAGTAGAGGCGTAACCACTCAGTTGAATGCTGGCATCGGCTTCCTGTTCAAGAAGAACAGGATCACCCACATTGCCGGACACGCCAAGATCGTTGCCGGTAAAACTGCGGCGGGCCCCTGCAAGGTCCAGGTAAGTACCTCCAGCGGTGACTATTACCGAGGCTCCGGAGAGGGTGCCACCAGCACTGTGACGGCTGATCGCATTCTCATTGCCACCGGAGCGGCTCCCCGCGATCTGCCCGGATGCCCCAAAGACGGCAAGACCATCATCTCCAGCTACGAGGCCATGAACCTCGCCAAGCGCCCCGACTCCATGCTGATTGTCGGTTCAGGCGCCATTGGTATGGAGTTCGCCTACTTCTATAATGCCTTCGGAACCAAGGTGACAGTTGTCGAGATGCTCGACCGCATCCTGCCTGTGGAGGATGATGATGTGAGCGCCGCTGCGCTAAAGATCTTCTCGGCGCAGGGAATGCAGTTCCGCACCGGTGTGACGGTGAAAACGGTAACCAAGTCAGCCAAGGGGGCGACGGCGACTCTCGCTGACACCAAGGATCCGAGCAAGACAGAGACGATAGATGTCGATGTGGTGTTGACAGCCATCGGCGTCGCTGGTCGATTCGATGGTCTCTTCGACCTCAGCCTGGGAATCCGTATTGAGAAGGGCCACATCTGGACCGACTACCGCTCCAAGCCCGAGCCTACCTATTCCACAAGTGTTGCCGGGATTTACGCCATCGGTGATGTGATCGGTCCGCCTTGGCTTGCTCATGTCGCCAGCGAAGAAGCTGTGGCCTGCGTCGAGCGGATGAAGGGGCACCACACTCTCGGCGTCGACTATGACGCCTTTCCTGGATGCACCTATTGCAATCCACAGATCGCCTCTATCGGCATGACCGAGCGCGATGCCAAGACTAAGGGGCTCAAATACAAGGTTGGCAAGTACCCCTTCAGGTCACACGGAAAAGCCATCGCGGTCGGCGCGACCGATGGTTTCGTGAAGCTCATTACCAGCGAGCCCTACGGCGAAATCCTCGGGGCACACATCATCGGTGAGGATGCCAGCGAGTTGATTGCAGAAATGGGACTAGCGAAGCGACTTGAAGCAACAGCCGAGGACATCATCAGCACGGTGCATGCTCATCCGACCATGCATGAGGCTCTACACGAAGCCGCGCTGGCGACCGAGGGCCGCGTGATTCACGGCTGAGTTCGACCCACTGACGCCGCGCGCGCTTCACTTGCCTGATTCATCGATGAGTTCGTTGCCAGACATTGTGATCCCAGAAGGTGAACCACCGCAGGACCACCTCTTCCTGCATGGTGTGCGTCCACTGCTGCCCGAATCGCGCCGTCATCCAGGTGCAGAACGCCTGCTCCTGCATGGAGTGGCCCTTCGGCCACAGCCACCAAGACGACTCGGAATACTTGGGCTGCGAATCACCTGTGCCACCAGGGCCACCCGCGTCACCAGCCGCTGCAACACCCTGTGCCAGCGCGAACGCGAATCCCACAGCTGCGGCAGCACGGGCCAGTCGACCAAGTTGAGTTACACATTTATTGGTTTGCATTGTGGTTTCTCTTAGTCGTCAACAACCGTGGCCTTTTCAAGGATCATCCAACCGACATCTCGGAAGGCTGGGAATCGACCCATGGTGCCGGCGATAGTGCGGACCTCCTCACGATCGAGGGTCCAGGGTTCGTTGGCATCGGCTCGGTCAGCGATGCGGCGGCGCATGTGCTCGAATGTGAATGCCCGCTCACGCAGTGACCAGTTCATCAGGCGTTCGGCAATCTCCGATGCCTTGTTGGTGAAGATCGCCAAGTGACGCTGCACCTCCGGCGAGTCTGGGCAACGCGAGGCGATGTTGCATCCAAAGATGGCCCACCAGCCCCAGCTCTCCAGCCAGTCGCCCCGCTCCGCCTGCGCCACATCAACGACGGTGTCCAGACCAGCAGCGATTTCGTCAAGCGCATCAAGAGGGTCGCGAATGCCGAGCACTGACTCAACTTCGATTAGAGCGCCCGCGCAACTGTTGGCAATGCCAGAATATGACTCATCACTAAACTGGTCCGCGAGGCTGCGGTAGGCGGCCGCTGATGCACACAGGTCCTCGCGAGCGCGGGATGCATGCAGGCGGGAATCCTCGGGGTCGACATCAATCAGGCGCCGCTCGCTGTTGCCGCGCACATAGAACGCGAAGGCTTCGCCAACGCGACCGAATCGATCATCGGGCGGTGCGTTGGCGAACCGCATCACAAGGTCGTCGGCGGTTGCACGGGCTTCAACAAGATGCCAGAGCGCATAGTGGGCATTCGCCAAGTTCGCCTGCAACATCAAGCGGGTTTTGCGAGGGATCCCTGGCTCCGCCAATCCGGTCTGCACCGAAGCCAATGCCTTGGTGTAGCGACCGAGGCCATCCCATCCGCCGGCAAGCCGATTGGCGGCGAGGGCGCGTTCACTCGCCTTTGTGGCGGCGGCTGCCATCTGCAGTGCCTTGGCCACCATTCCCGTGTAGTCACCACAGCGGTGACAGGCGCGAGCTGCTTCGTCAAGGGAAGCAAACACCCCGACGTCCCCTGTCTCGGTTGATTGCTGCTGGATGCACCCGCCATCGTTGGTGCATACCGACTCGGCAACATCTCCGATCGTCCAATCAAGGGCGTCAGCGAGTGCAACAACTAGGTCGAGCTTGGGATTTCCGCTGTCGGGAATGAGCTTGTTGAACTCTCGGCCGAGTCCCTTGGAGGCTTCAGCTCGAGTCCAGCCTCGGTAAACCTGGGCAAGGTGAACGATTTTTCGCAGCCGGTCTCTCTGAACGCTTGTGTCGCTCATGATCTATCTGCCTTTCTGCTTTGTCACACTGAGCCAACGGTGGAGGCACTAGTGAGAGGCAGCGGCACTGCCGTTACTTTCACTGGTCTCGAAGATTTATGGAAATCTCTCCCCTGCTGACTTCGGGTGCATGGTGGATAGACTCGAGCCATGGCAGAGCGGGAAGCAGATTTCAAGAGCACCGGGGCTCCAGAGGCGAACCCCGCGAATGCGGCGAGCCCAAGTCCAGCCCCCAAAGGACTCCTGCTAGTTCTCTCTGGCCCCAGTGGCGTGGGCAAGACATCGATTGCCCGGGCCTTGATCGAACGGTTCGGGGGGCACTTCAGTGTTTCAGCCACCACGCGCGCACCCTCGGCGACTGAGAAGGATGGTGTTGATTACCAGTTCGTCGATCACAAGACCTTTGAGAGATGGATCGCGCAAGGCAGGTTTCTTGAACACGCTCTGGTCTATGGTTGCGACCTATATGGAACGCCGCGAGAACCTGTTGAGCAGACGGTCAATCGCGGGCAGCTGGCGGTTCTCGACATTGATGTTCAGGGCGCCGAGCTGGTGAAGAGGAACTTTCCTGACGCGTATGCGGTGTTCATCCTCGCCCCGTCTGATCAGGAGTTGCTCCGGCGGCTGCGCCAAAGGGGACGGGAGGACAACGCCGCGATCGAGCGCCGTTTCGCCTCGTCACAGCGCGAAACGGAACGGGCCCGGCACTGCGGTGCTTACGATGCCTTCGCCATAAATGACAACCTGCCGCGGGTGATCGAGGAGATTGCCGCTCTCATCGCCCCGCGCATTACCATGCGGCAGTGACGACCACCATCGATGCTGGCAACACCGTGACTGCGCCCGCCGACACCTCCTGGACCCGCTCGCTGCTAGGCTGCATGATTGTGTTTGATGGGCCCGATGGCAGCGGCAAGAGCACGCAGTTCAGACGATTCGCCGAGTATTGCCGCAGCGCCGGCCTCGACATTGAAGAGGTACGCGAGCCCGGCGGCACCGCCGTTGGGGAACGCATCCGGGGGATCCTGCTTGATCCCATTCACAACGAGATGACACTGCGGGCCGAGATGCTTCTCTACATGGCGAGCCGAGCCCAGTTGGTTGAAGAGCGCATAGAACCCGCCCTCAAGCGCGGCGCGTTTGTTCTGGCGGATCGATTCGTCAGTTCGACGCTCGCCTACCAGGGATCGGCGGGAGGGCTCGACACTGCGGCGATCGAGGCGGTTGCTCGAGTCGCCCTCGCGGGTCGCAATCCCAAGTTGGTCGTGATCTTTGATGTGGACACCGACACCGCGATGTCACGGCTGCCGCCCCAACTTGATCGGATGGAGGGCAAGGGAGTGCAGTTCCACCGCAAGGTCCGTGATGGATATCTGGAACAGGCTTCGCGCCATCCAGACTCCCATCTGGTGATTGACGCTTCGGGCGGTCCTGATGAGGTGTTCGCCGCGCTGATATCAGGATTGCGCGCCCGCCTGACTGCTTGACCGACTTTCACTGACCCTCGGGGGTTTCGCTGACGGCGGGCGACCCGAGCACGGCGGATCCAATACGCACAATGTTGGCACCGCACTCGATGGCAGTTTCAAAGTCACCCGACATTCCCATGGAGAGCAGATCAAATCGGGCGCCGCCTGCTCCGGCCTTGCGGACATCTTCGAGAATCTCGCGGCAGCGCGTGAACAGACTACGCCTAGTGCTATCGTCGGCATCGATGGGTGCCATGCACATTAGCCCCCGCGGACGAACATTTGCCATGGTGTCGATCTGGTCTACGACGTGGCGCACCGCTGGCGCGGAGATGCCGTGCTTGCTCTCCTCGCTAGAAATGTTCACCTCAATGAGTACATCAACAGGCTTCTCCCTCTTTCCCGCACACGACTCGATTTCCTCGGCCAGGCGCAGACTGTCAACCGAGTGAATCAACCGGGACAACTCCACAGCCTTGCTGACCTTGTTGCGCTGCAACGAGCCGATCATGTGCCATCTGATTTCGCCTTCGATCCCCTGCATCTGGCGGCGACGCGCCAGAAATTCATCCATCTGGGCGGCGCGCTGCGTAAGTTGCTGAATGCGGTTCTCGCCAAAATCAGTTTGCCCCATCCCCGATAGCTCGCGCATCTGTTCCAGACTTGCCGTCTTGCTCACCACCACTAAGAGCACTTGATCGGCTCTTCGCCCCGACTTGATGGCGGCTGTAGCGATGCGGCCTCGGACCTCTTCCAGCCGCTGCCTAAGACACTCTCCCGTTGCAGATCCGTCACTAGAAAGGTGTGCCGTCGAGTCCATGACGCCTCCTAGGTGGACAGTATATGAGCCTGCTCTCTTGCACAATACAGCGCGCCGAGGGAGCAGCCACTTCTGCGCCGCCGTATCCTTGACATGTCGTGTCAATAACCACGCGCAACACTCCCTGTGTTCTCATCATTCGCGATGGCTGGGGGCGAAATCCCCATCCGCAGCACGATTCTTTCAACGCCATCAAGTTGGCGCGCACACCTGTCGCTGAGGGGCTTGAGTCGCAGTGGCCCACGGCACTCATTCGCACCAGCGGCGAGGATGTTGGATTGCCTGTGACTGCCGCCGGGGCGGTCATGGGTAACAGCGAAGTTGGCCACCAGAACATCGGCGCTGGGCGCATCGTCGATCAGGAACTGATGCGGATCACCAGAGCCATTCGCAGCGGCGCTTTTTTCGAAGCGCCACAACTGACCGCCGCATTCATCAGGGCTAAGGCCAGCGGGCGCGCCCTGCACCTGATGGGGCTGGTTAGCAACGGACAGGTTCACAGTGATTTGGACCATTTATGGGCACTGATCAAAATGGCGGAGCGGCTTGGTTTCCCGGCTGATCGACTCTTTGTGCACGCCTTCACGGACGGGCGCGACACCCCCACTCGAGCCGGACTTGGTTTCATCGAGGAGGTCGAGACCCATCTCTCTGGTCGGGGACGAATAGCGACCGTGATGGGCCGCTTCTGGGCGATGGACCGTGACTATCGTTGGGATCGGGTAAAGCGAGCCTATGACTGCCTGACGGGAGTGGGGTCGAGCCTCGCCTCCAACAGTGCTGCCGATGCCCTCCGTTTCGCTTACGACAATCCCATTGATGAGAACCGCAAGGGCGATGAGTTTGTGCAACCGACCCGCATCTTGGCGGATGAAGGGGTGTTGCAAAGCGGCGACTCTGTCGTGTTCTTCAACTTTCGCGGAGACCGCCCCCGCGAGTTGGTGAAGTCGCTGCTGTACGAGGACGCGCCTTTCGCGGCATTGAAGGGCGGTGGCTTTGCGCGAACGTGGCGCCCCCAGGATCTGTACTTCTGCACCATGTCTGACTATGAGCACGGGCTTCCAGTGCATGTGGCGTTTGCGCGCCCACCCAAGATGCCCGACATTCTCGGCGACTGGCTGGCGCAAAAATCACTACGACAGCTGCGCTGCGCCGAGACAGAAAAGTTTCCCCATGTCACGTTTTTCTTCAACGATTACCGCGAGCCTCCCTTCGAGGGCGAGGTGCGCACGCTGATTCAAAGCCCGCAGGATGTTGCGACCTATGACCTAAAGCCCCAGATGAGCGCCGCGGGTGTCCGCGATGCTGTCATTGCTCGACTGCATACAGAGGACTGCGAAGATGTCATCATCGTCAACTTCGCCAACGGTGACATGGTGGGACACACGGGAAATCTGCGAGCTGCCATCGCTGCGTGTGAATGTGTCGACGGCTGTGTTGGCGCCATCGTGGAAGCGACTCTCACCCGCGGTGGCAGCCTCATCGTTACCGCCGACCACGGAAATGCTGAGCAGATGAAGGACCCGCTGACGGGAGCCCCGCACACCGCCCACACCAACTACCCCGTTCCGCTGACGGTTGTCGGGGCAGAGTTTCGCTCCAAGCGCCTGCGCGAAGATGGACGCCTCGCCGACATTGCCCCAACTCTGCTCGCCATGATGGGGCTAAGCAAACCTGCGGCGATGTCAGGCAGCACCCTTATCTGCGACTGATCAGGGAGATCGATACGCCTCGGAGTTGCTCCACCCTCTCAGTCTCTGCTCACTCGGGGCGAGAGTGATGGGGCCTCGCCTTGCGCGCACTAAATGTGAGTCGCACCGGCACCTCACTGAAGGGCAACTCGTCGCGCAATCGATTCAGCAAGTATCGCTCGTACTGTCCCTCGAACAACTTGGGCTTGTTCACGACCATCGCGATGGTGGGAGGACGGATTGCAATCTGGGTGATGTAATAAATCTTGGCAATCGTTCCCAGTTTGGAGCTTGGTCCACGCGCTGTCAGAATCTCCTGAACAACGGCGTTCAGTTTGCCGGTGGTCTCGCGATGTCCGGCTTGGGTGTGCAGGTTGAACGCCATGCGTACCGCGTCCTCTACCCCCTCGCCCGTCTTGGCGCTCACGCAGACAATGGGTGCAAAGGACAACTCCGGCAACTCTTGGGTGAGATACTTCAGATAGGAGTCGGCCTCGAGGTTCTTGTCGACCAAGTCCCACTTGTTGAGGACGACCACCGTGGGCTTGTACTGCTCCATCAGATCCATCGCCAGCTTCTTCTCCACCTGTGAAACTTTTTCTGTGGCATCGAGCAGCAGGATGCAGACATCGGCACGCTTTATGGCGGTTCCTGTGCGGGTGTGCGAGTAAAACTCCACATCATCGGCCCACGATCGCTGCTTGCGCACACCGGCGGTGTCGATCGCCACGAAGATGCGGCCATCTGCTTCGAAGCGCACATCGATGGAGTCTCTTGTTGTGCCGGCAATCTCGCTGACGATGACCCGAGGCTGCCCCGCCATCGCATTCACCAAGCTGCTCTTGCCCGCATTGCGCCGACCCACGATCGCCAGATTCATTTCTGTTCGGGGAGCTTCCGGTGTCGGCTCTCCCACGCCCACCCAGATGAGCTCTTTCAGACCGCGCACACCAAGACCACTGGTCGCACTGACACAATGCACTTCACCCAATCCAAACTTGCCAGCCTCGCTCGCCGCCGCAGCCCAACTGTGATCATCAACCTTGTTGGCAACCATGATGGTTCGTCCGGCAAAGCCTCCCTTGCGAATGATGCCGGCCACCGCGCGGTCTAGCGCCACCAGCCCGACCTGCGCATCAATCACGAAGAGGATGACGGTTGCTTCGCGCAATGCCGCGTGAATCTGCGACTCAACTTCACTGGAAAGCCGCGAGAGGTCGCAGCCAGCATCGTCAAGACTGCCACCCTCCGCCGTATAGATGCCATACCCGCCGGTATCAGCCAGATCGACCAGTCTGGTGATCGATCCCTCTGGTGCGTCCTCGGGGGGACGCACTTCCAGTAGGGTGGTAATGCGGTCACGGGTGACGCCAGGCGTTGGGTCAACGATGGAAACCCGCTTGCCAATCATGCGATTGAAAAGGCTGGATTTGCCCACATTGGGGCGCCCGATGATGGCTACTAGTGGAAGCACGGGGGGTCAATCCTAGAGTAAACACCGGATCGCATCTCTGGTCGAATTTATCTAACCTTGTCTCAATGCCGATCCTCCCCCTGCCCATCTTCGAGCGAGATGCCGATCCGTCAGAGCGGGGATCGATGACCTTGGAGGAGGAGTACGCCCGCGTCAAGGCGCCAACCACGCTGGTAGTGCGCTTCGGTTCGATGAAAATGGTGGCGGAGTATCCCTCAGACTCTGGAGTCCGCCCCGGGTGCGGATCAAAACTGGTCGCGCTCACTCATCGGGGCACAGAGATCACGGAGATGCTCACAACTACCTGCAGCAACTCCGGCTGCGGCAAGAGTGTGTCGCGTCAAGAAATGATGCGCTACATCGAGCAGTCCGGCGGCGAGGAGTTCCCCTTTCACACCAACGGCCGCGTTCTGCGTCTGGCTACCTCTGAAGACATGGCTATCTGGAGTCAGGCACAATCACTCGCTTCCACCCGCCGCCTGGAGGTAGCCGAACTGGCTGGCTCCCTGCAGCTGGCCATGCGTATCGTCGAAGTCGAGCCGGTACTTGGTGGCGAGTCGGTGACGGTGCATTACACCTCGGAAGAGCGTGTTGATTTCCGAGAGATGGTGCAGGTTCTCGCGAGCCGATTCGGTGCACGGATTGAGATGCACCAAGTTGGCGCCCGCGACGAGGCCAGGATTGTGGCTGACTATGAACGGTGTGGGCAGCACTGCTGCTGCAAAAACTTCTTGAAGGTTCTCAAACCGGTCTCCATGAAGAGCGCCAAGGTGCAGAAGGCCACGCTCGATCCGCTCAAGATCAGCGGTCGATGCGGTCGCCTCATGTGTTGCCTGCGCTACGAGGACGAGACTTACGAGGAGCTATCCGCGCGTTTACCTCGACGCAAGGCTCATGTAGGCACGCCGCTGGGGCCGGGGATTGTGCAGGACAGCAAGATCCTGGTGCAACTGTCGCTGGTTCGCCTCGACGCTGATGGTCGCGATGTTGCCATCCCTGTCGAGGAACTCACGGAGGTCGATGGCTCGCCTCTCATCACCAAGCGCAACTCTGGGTGAAGCGCCCGGCGGCGGTGAACATCGCGCGTAGACTGCCCGCCCATGCCCGACTCCTCATCGCCTGCGCACCAAGACTCATCGCTGCGCGAGACGATTCAATCGCTAATCGTCGCATTTGTGATGGCGATGGCTTTCCGGGGATTCGTGCTGGAGGGGTTTGAGATTCCTACTGGATCGATGGGGCCCACACTCATGGGTCGGCACCTACGAATCCACAGCAAGGCTACCGATTACGAGTATCCCGCCGATGCTCAGCCACTCATGGAACTTGCCAACCGAATATCGATGCGGCAAGCACGCGACATGCCGCGACCTGTGATTGATCCGATGATCAATCAGTCCATGCCGATCGTGGCTGAGAGTGCTCTCGCTCTGGCCTCGCAGATCCGGCTCGGAGATCGAGTGCTGGTGCTCAAGTATCTCTGGCCCATCACCTCCCCCCAGCGCTGGGATGTGGTGGTGTTTCGCAATCCCACTGATCCCATCGGGGATTCGCTTTACTACATCAAGCGTCTGGTGGGCATGCCCAGCGAGTCATTCGCCTTTGCCGATGGTGATGTGTTCACGGGTGCGCTGGGCGCAAGCCCCTCGCAGATGACGGTGCAGCGCAAGCCGCTGTATGTCCAGAACGCGGTATGGCAGAGTGTCTATGACAGCGACTTTCAGCCCATAGAAGTGACGCGTCTGGAAGAGGCTACGAGGCGTCCGTGGGAGGGTGCGCCCTGGAAGGGTGCCGACTGGGACATGCGCGGCAAGCGCGTCTGGTCGCACGATTCCTCTGCCACCACCCATCTGGTTTGGGACAATTCCATAATCCCCATAGATGATTTTTGCAGCTACAACATTTACCGCGCCGACTCGGTGCTGTTCCCGGTGAGCGACCTCCGTGTTGCTGCCAGCGTCGAGGCCAATGAGCCGAGCGAGCTGCGCACCTCGCTCGAGTTGCAAGCGCGGAGCAGAAAGTTCTCATTCACCATCGGCGATGGGCAACTTCGTCTCGCCATCGCGCAGCAGGAGACGAATGTTCTGGAGCAGGAGGTCGAAGTGGCACTCACGCTTCCCGGTGACGGTCCGGTGTCACTGGAGTTCTGGCATGTGGATCAGCGCCTCAGTGCCTGGGTGAATGGCCGTGAAGTTGCCGCGCTCGAGTATGACCTCGGTGGCCCCGGTGCGCGTATTCAGGCGGCCCACTACGGTCGCACCCTCGAGCAGTACCTAGCAAACCCTGTCACGCAGCGACCTACGCCGCCCCAGCTTGATTGGAGCTTCAGCGGAACTCCTGTTCGCCTTCGCCATGTGCGAGTCGACCGCGATCTCTACTACCGACCCGCGTTTCTAAATCCCAGCCCTCAGGAGCAGTTCGTCGGTAACGGAGCACCACTAACCGGTTTGGCATTCGGGATGAATGTGACCGATCCAGCTCAACTGGATCAGCGAGATCATGTGATGTGCGGTGACAACTCGGGGGCAAGTCGAGACTCACGCTTGTGGGGGCGTCCTCATCTGCTACTGAAGGATGAACTCAACTTCGAGAAGCCCTTCCTCGTGCCGAGCGAACTGATAATCGGCAAGGCGTGGAGTGTTTACTTCCCGGCGCCGCTGCCTATCTGGCCCGGCGGTGCCACCATCATTCCCGACTTTGGGCGCCTGCGCTTTATTCGTTAGCCGCGGCGGTTGCCAGGGCTTTCTTGGCGTTGACCAGTCGCTCCTGCGCCTCGGAGTCGCGCTGGTGCACATCAAGCAGATGGGTTCCTGTCAGCCCCAGTGTGGGAGAACTCGCCGACACCTCTTCGGCGATGCCTGATGTAAAGAATGGCTGATCCAGCGCGAGGCGAGCCTCTCGATTCAGCTGC
This sequence comes from Phycisphaerales bacterium, assembly GCA_009692045.1. GTDB lineage: Bacteria > Planctomycetota > Phycisphaerae > Phycisphaerales > SM1A02 > SYPI01. Next base: position 40,282 of record SIAA01000010.1, read on the forward strand.
AGGCATAGCCCCAGATCAAAGATGTCCGTCGGTCGCACCATAATTCCCAAAGCGTCAGGTGAGCCGATGCCAACAACCTCATCCGTTACGGCGCTGAGCAATCCATCTCGGCCACACGCCAATGCCAACAGTTGTGTCGGTGTGAGCGAAAGCAGTTGCTCCATCCTGCGGCTCTTGACTCGAGCATCAGCTTCTGGGATCGAACTCCCGCGCCGCCTCGCAAGTTTCTCCCTATCAGCCTCGCTGGCAGCCTGAATCTGGAATGGATCAGCACGCGCCAACACCTCGGCCGCGACTGCGACGCGAGTGCGCCCTTCCGCATCCAGCGCCTCGCGCTCCAGCGCGGACACAAGCGCCATCGCCGCCTCATCACAAATGGACATCGCCCACACCGAGTGGCTGAGGCTTGGATCAGAGGCGATGTGCGCTGCCACTCGAAATGCAATGGCGATCCGCCGAGCAACGAACGCGCTGCGCTGCTCCCTCTCGCCCGCGCCCTTGGTGGGAAGCTTGGCACACTCGGCAGCCGCATCGGCGAGGACCATTCTCACCGCCGCGCGCACCTGCGGCAAGACGCTCATTCCCATGTTGGGACCGGCTCCGGCAACACCAGGATCAAAGGAGACGCGCCGAACAGCGGCGGCTTCCTCCAAAGCGACAAGCACCGACCGTTCGTAGCGTGTTGTGATCTTGCGCGCTGAGGCCAACTCTTCCTCGGGCGAGTTGGATCCGAGAACTCGGACGAGTTCAAGCGTGGTCTGGCGATCCCCATCCAATGAGGCCGCCACCCTGCCGATGCGAAAGTACAGCTCGGCCGCATTCTGATCCTTGGTCGATGCCGCGATTGCCAGCGCCGAATCGAGTCGGGTCACGAAAGCCTTGAGAGCCACCTCGCTCCTCTGTTTGCGCTCCAGAAGCTTTTCCATGGAGGGGAGGAACGCCTTAAGGACATTGTCCGACCTCTGGATCTCACTCTCTATTGCCGCCATAGCTGCTTGGGCCTGAGCCGGATCTTTCATGGTCATGGTCTTGGCACCGCGGGCGTACCAGCCAGACACCTCGTCCACTGACGACTTCAGATCATCCTCTGAGATGGTTGGCGCGTCGCCCGCATCTGCATCACCAGCGTCCTCACCGCTGGCGACCGCTGGCTGCTGGACTGGTTCCACTAACTTCAGAGCCTCGGCGTAGCCCTCCGGCGTCGAAAGAGAGTTGACGAGCAGTTCTACCTCTCCGGAGATGGCCTCAGCGCATCGAAATGGGTCATCCCCTGCAAGAGAACTTGTCGCATCTTTCAGCCGTGTCAGATCCGCCACACTCAGGTTGCCGCTATCTAACACAGAGTCCGCAACATTGATCGCCCTCCCGGAAACTGCCATGGCTAACGCCGAAGAAATGGATGTTCTGTCCTGACTCAGGTGTGATGTCATCTTCAAACAAATGCGCGCTGACTCGGCTGCTGTCTCGGTATCACCATCATCCAGCGCCAGGCGCGCCCGCGCCTCCAGTGCTCTCGCTGCTACGCGAATGTCACCAAGATGCCGCATCTCCATGATCATTCCCTTAGAGCGATCCAGACTCCAGTCACACTTCTCCTGCTCGGCCGCTTGCAGCAGGCTGTCCCATACCGGAGCAAGGCGGGTCACCAGCTGCTCTGCGCCTGCAAACCGCTGTCCCCGCATACCTCTGGGCATGTTCGGGTCGGCCAACTCACCCAAAGCAATCTGCTCCTCGGGCGTGAGTAGCCCCGCCGCCCCATTCAAAGAGAGGAGATCGAAGGCGCGCTGATAGTGATCTGTGGTGCTGTCCGCCAGCGGCGTAGATGCCGTGCCCGCGCACATGATGGCCACGATGACCGACGCAACCTGCATTCGCTCAGGATACCGTTGCCATTGTGCCGAGTGTGCTGAATACTTATCTGCTTGCCCTGATACTCATCGCCGCCGAGGCATGATGAGACTCTGTAGGGCGCGTCCCCCGAGTCCCGTCATGCCGCTAGTCTTGAACCATGCGACTGAGCAGGTATTCCGCCGACGCGCTGCTGCTGCTCGCGGCATTCATCTGGGGCGTCGGATTCGTGGCGCAGCGGGTGGCGATGGACTCCATGGCCGAGACTGGAGCCAAGGTGGCACTGCCGCTTCTGTTCACCGGCATTCGCTACAGTTTGGGGGCCATGTTGGTGGGCGCGCTCTTGCTCCTGATGAAGGCAAGGGAGAAGCGAGTTACGCCGCGCGAACCAAACTCCAGCCCACCGCCGACAAACTCACGGCGGATACTGTGGATCGGGGGACTGGCTGCAGGGTCGATCATGTTTCTAGGAAGTGCTCTCCAGCAGATTGGACTCGTCACCACGACTGCTGGAAACGCCGGTTTCATCACTGGCCTCTATGTCATCTTCGTGCCCTTCTTATGCGCGCTATTGGGACAGCGTCTCGGATGGCATGTGTGGGTTGCCGCGAGTGCTGCCCTGATTGGGCTCTATCTGCTCAGTGTGGTGGGCAAACCTCATATCAATACCGGTGACATCTGGGTTCTTGCGTGCGCCGTTGTCTGGTCCGCTCATGTGATTGTCATCGGCTGGGCAGCACCTCGTGTCAATCCTCTTGAGCTGGCGCTGATTCAGATGGTGATCACCGGGGTACTCGGACTCATCTTCGCATTCGCGTTGGAACCCGTCACTTTGGAGGCTGCTCTGGCTGCACCGGGGAGCATCCTCTTCAGTGCTGTGTTTGCCGTGGCCATTGCCTTCACCCTGCAGGTGGTGGGACAAGCTGCAGCACCACCAGCGCACGCTGCCATCTTGATGAGTCTCGAAAGCGTATTCGCTGCTGCTTCGGGCTGGGCCTGCCTCGACGAGCACCTTGGTGTCATGCAACTGATCGGCAGCGCCCTCATGCTCGGAGGCGCGATCTTGGTGCAAACTCAGCCACTCACTGAATCCCGCCGGTCCCCTTCTTGAGCGCTGCTCCGCTGGCGACCGGAAGCGGGTTGAGTGCATATCCAAGATCGCTTAGCAGCGTCTCCAGATGCTTGTACTCCCCGAATGAGTCCTGCCATACTCCAATGTTCAGCCTGATGGCGCGCGGATCGGCATCAGGAACTAGCGCCTTGAAGGCGAGTTCCGCTGTCCGTGCGTCGCCTACGACCATTCCCTTTCCGGGTGGTGGTGATACCTGCTCGGATGTCGAGTCAATGATCGGGCGGGACAATCTGCCGCCAGACAGAAGAAGCAGGACGGGCTTGCGACCTTTGGTATCAGGCTGCAGTCTGCTAAGCCTTACAAACTGGGAAGCGGGAGGAAGATGGCTCAGCCGCAACTGGGCCTCTTGAAGTGCTGTTTGCTCCTGCTCCAGCTTGAGCTTTACTTCAGTCGCCGCAGCTTTCGCCACCAGCAGTTCCTGCTGCCTGTTTCGTAGCTCCTCCAATACTTTGACTCGCTGCGCTTGCTGTTGGGCCATCTGCGCCCAGGCATCACTCCATCTCTTCACGAGTGACGCATCGCCCACTGGAGGCATGGCCGCCAACACTTTGGCTAACTCCTCAACTTGCCGCTCAAGCGCCAGTGCTTCTCGGGCGAGGCGCTCCACCTCATTGATGGTGTGTTCGTTAGTTGTCTCGGTGGAAGTTTGCGGCGGCTTGGCAAACACCACGATCACCAACATCAGAAACATGATCACTCCCAGGGTGTTGCACAGAGCATCCAGGAATAACTCCAGCGCCTCGCTGGGATTGAGAACGCGCTTGCGACCACCGCTGACTCTTCGTCTCACGGCGACACCTCAAAGAAGGAGTCGTTGCCCACCCACAACTGCCAACCGACCGCAAAACCGCGCGATGCCACCGCTCTACGCAGGTCATCGAACTGCGCGACCGCATCGTCGTGAACTATGAACAATGCATAGGAGTCGGCGGCGGTGCGGCTCTTGAACGCTTCCCCTAGGCCTTTCAGTGCGTCCGCGGTGGCAGACTCACCTCTCTGCCTGGGCACACCGCCGGCGTCGACACTGCCCCAGACAACTCGCAAGTGGTCGATCTCGATCATGACCGCTTCGAGCGGATCGGTCTCGCCCTGGTGCCGGCGCACGCGCGACTTCAACTGCGATTCGGTGTGCCGCTTGGTGACATCACTCCACTGGGTGATCGTCACCTCCGTAAGTGCTTTCGCCTCCTTAGTAGCAGCCTTGACCTGCGCCGTCTCTGACTCAAGAGTCTGCAACCGCTTCTCTATGGCGGCCAACTCGGTGCTCTCTCGGGCAACTCTGGCCTCGACACGGTCGACCTCTTCGACAGAGATGCTGGGCTGCGACTTGCGCCTCTCGACCTCCTCCATCATCTGGGTGAGGCGAGCCGAGGCATCCTCCGCTCGCCGGCGCGACTCAGCAATGGCGTCGATCTGTGATTGATCCGGAGTTGCAGCGACGACGCGATTCGTAATCTCTTCAATCTTGCTGGAGAGTGGATCGAGAGCGAGAAGCAGGGTCACAAGAATCATGATGCCCGTCACGCAGGCAATGATGTCCTGAAACGAGAAGAAGGACATCGGACTATCGGTTGGTTTCCTGCGCGCCATGACTTTATCTGCCTGCGAGGATCTGCGACTCGTGCGGGGTGATTTACCAGTCGGTCAGCTTGAGACGGCTGATGACATGGTCGTTGCAGAAGTCAGACATGCCATCGAGCAGCGCTTCCTCGCCTTGATACACCATGGTCATCAACAACTGAACGCCCACAGCAGCGACGAGCGCCACTAGTGTTGTCTCGAATGCTGTGGCAAGTCCGGCAATAACGGGGGTGAGTTTCTCCCTGATGTCTGTAACAGCTTCTGCCGCCGCGACGACCCCCGTCGTATCGGGATTGGCCATGAGAACTCCCTCAAAGTTGCCGATGGCATGACCTAGTCCAACAACGGTGCCAATGAAACCGAGAACGGGAATGGTCCAGATGAGGGCGCGGATACCGGTGTAGGAACTGTCAATGGCGCTGGTGTCCGAGGAAGCCTGGGAGTCGATTACCGCTCCCACATCCTTCACCTCTCCGATGTTCTTGAGGTTAGAGAGGGCGAGATGCAGGCGATTGAAGAGCAGGAACTCCCGCGGGCGCGCCACTAGACGCCGGATTCCTGCCAGTACTTCTGGTGCCGTGGCGGGAGAGAGCACCCAATCGCTGCGCCGAGGAAACACCTCCTCCACTTTGAGTGCCTTCATCTGAATGCGGGTCTTGGTCCACTTGGCGAGCAGGATGAACAGGCACCAGTAGGTGAGTAGGGCACAGGCCCAGTTGGTCCAGCAGCGATTCATCATGTTGAACATGTACCCATCACTCCAGATACTGAGCACAAAGAAAGTGGCTACGGTGAGTATCACAGAGATGCCGAACCACAGTCCACCTCGCGCTCGGGTGAATCCGCCACTGCGACACCCCATCATGCATTCAAGGTCACCCGTCGCCGAATCAAGGGTGCCTGACAACTCCTCTGAACCAACAGCTTTTGAGCTCATGGCGATTCCTCCTGGGGCGAATGATCGGTCTCCGATTCTGAATCCACTGACCAAGTCTCGTGAAGTGCCAGGCCCGTGAGCATGGTGAAGCAGATACCAGCCACTTGCCACTTGGTTGCATCCAGCACGGCAAAGCGGTCGCCGCCTAGAGCACACTCATGACTGCCGACAAGAAGCGCGGCAGCGAGAGCCAACACTACGCCAACAATGGCGAACCAGGCGGCTGATTGGATCAGGCCCTTGCCGGCTCGATGTACGCAGAGTCCGATGGTGAGGGCACTTGTTGCCGCCACGAACGCCGAAGTGATGCTGAGAACGCCGCTGTTCATAGCCGTGAGCGCACTGATCGGAACAATCACCGCAACTAGAGCGCACAGCAGATAGGTACACCACTGGGGCACCATGTTCGTGCGATGCCAGATCGCACAGAGCATCGCCACTGCGCCAGCGAGCATCGTTAGGCCCGAGCCGATGACAAGCCAGGCGCGCGCCGGGCCAAGCCCCGCCGCAATGCTGGAGAGTTGAACTGCTGCCGTGGCGGCGATGGCAATGGTGATGGCACGAGCACGAGACTCGTGGACGGCTAGCGCCACAGCCACCGTGCAAGTCATGCAGGCGATCAGCAACAACATGATCGAGTAAGGAAGAGCGTTACCGCCCTCTGCAACCTGCCACCACCAACGCACTCCCTCCGCGCCTCTGCCCACGGGAAGGAGAACACAGAGACCAATCACCAGCACGCAGGCAATATCCACAGCGACGATCGACACTCGCAGCCCCCCTACCACCATCGTGTTTGCTCGTGCTGTCGCGGCGGCGCTCCACCTACTGCCCCGTGGGACTGCAGCCTCAAAGTCGGACTCGGCCAGCGGCGGATCGTCAGGGGATTGAAGCGCACTGCTGGGAGCACTGTGCTCTCTTGAGCCTTTTGCGTCCGACCAGAGCTCGCGCACCGCACTTGCGTCAACCCACGAAACTCCGTCGGCACTGACAGAGTGAATACGGGACAACTCCCCTCGCTTCGCCATCACACGCAACTGCTCCAAAGTGTATGGCCCCTGAACTAATGCACCCAATCTCATCCGCCACGAGCGTGATGCCTTGTCACTCATGGGACCTGCCCCATCCAGATTGGTGTTCCCGGAGGCAGCCCACTGGCGCCGCTGCTTAGCTCGATGGCACCGCTCGAGCCGACCTTTCCCACTTGGTGGAATACGCATTGGCCACTCGCATCCAGATCAATGCTCCAGAGAAGTTCGCCAGATAGAAGCGAACCCCGAGCGGGCACCGCAGCGGGGCCGCCAGGTCCATCGAGCATCATCCCCACGGGCTTTAGCGCCAGTTGCAGCACTCTGGCAGCATCAGCGTTGCCGCGATCGCGCCCGCGAGCGATCGCCGAAGTGTCGAGTGCCGAGAGCAGAGCTGCTTCCAGCTCTTTGGTACCCGGCCGTTTGGCAAACTCGCTTTCAGCAACCCAGTCGATACCCTCTGCCTCAGCCGTTTGCCAGCGCTCCACTGCTTGGGTGAGGGCGGGCGACAAGAGAGGCGCATCTGCTGCAATAGCTTCACACAGTCCGATCAAGAGATAAGTTCGAATGGCTGGATCAACTCGCTTCGCGTTCTGAATCAGTTGTAGCGCGCGCAATGCGTTGGTGATGCTCGGGTCGGCAGAGAGCCCCTTGACCAGGGGCAACAAGGTGCTGCACAACTCCGCCTGAGGGGACTGCCCCTCAAACACGACAGCCTTGGCGGCGATTCTCTCGAACCTGGTCTTCAGGTCATTGGGCGAAGTGAACACTTCATAAATGCGGATTCGCTCCCCATCAATCAGTGAGTCTGAAACGAGTCTGTGAGGATCGAAGTAGAACGATCGCCCATCCACCAACCGCACCTGATGGAAGCTCATGGGCGGCCACTGGTTCAGTGTCAAAGTCAGGGCTTGGACCCACGACGATCCCTCGACAAGAGAGGTTCGATATGCCTGAACTCCCAGCACGAGAGGCGAGAGGGCTGCCGTCTTTAAGAATTCGTCAAGTCGACCAAGGCGCTGTGACACATCTCGTGACGAATCCGGTCGGGACTCGAGCCTCAGTTGCTCAGCAAGGGCCGACCACCGTGCCACGGTTTCCCAGCAGGATTGCATTCCCGCTGCTACCAAGAAGTCGGCAGACAGGAGGGAGTCCTCGTGTTTCTGGGCAAATGCTCGCAGTCGCTCCGCGAAGCGCGTGGGGTCAACGGTCGCTTGGGCGCAGGCGCGCAGATCATCGCTCAGGACTAGATCCTTGCTAGCCGATTCGCGCGCCAACTCCACATCCCCTCGAATCTGCTTCAGTCGCTGGGTGAGGCTGGCCGCCGCCGCGCGCGCGCCGGAAGAGATACCGGGGCGCCTCTCCAACTCGCTCAGTTGCAGGTCAACCTCATCGACGCGCATCATCGCATCCGATCCGAGTGGGTCGAGTTGATTCAATCCGACCACGGCTTCGCCAATGATGGTGAGTGCATCGGCAAACTTTGAGTCGCGCTCGGCTTGTCTAGTGGCTTGGGCGGCGGTGTACTTCGCTTCCCAGTCCGCCGTTTCTGCCAGCTCCTCTTCGGTGCTGGCAATGTCGGCAGCGGATCGCAATCGATCGGCTCGCGCCCCCTCTGAATCGGGAGTTCCAGCCGACTCCATGAGGGAGCGGAAGGATGCTGCCCGCTCCGTCTCCGCCGTTACCGCCATGACGAGGGCCGACTCTGCTACTGCCAGCACCTCGCTCCCAGGATCCAATACAGCTCCCTCATCCAAGAGGCTTTGCGCTCTATCGAGGTACCCAGTGGCGATGTTCATGGTCACCGCTGCCGCGATCTCTGTTGACTTTGCCGTTCGCAGGACGCTTTGCACAGCCACGAACCCCGCCGCTGCCATCAGCGCCAGCACCAGCAGCGACGCGCCTCCTATGGCAACGCGTCGACGCCGCTTGGCCATGCGAATCTCCCCTATGCGCGCCTGCGCCAACTCCTGTAAATCATGGGGACATCCATCCCGATTCCCATCGACAGCACGAAGTCCCTGCACCAGCGCCTCCATGCTCGAGTCTGACTTCTCCAGCAGGCGGGAGAGATTGTCGACACGCGCGCGCTCGCTTTGACGGTGCGCCACCTCTCTCTCGCGCGCCTCCAGCCAGTCAACTACCAGTTTCACATTTTCCGTGGCTGCCGCTGACACCTTTACCGGAGCGTCCGACATGAACCACTCCAGCACGCGCCACTCTGCCACGCGAGCCGATGCGGCCGCGACATCCTCGGCCATGTAATCGGCGTAGAGAAGTTCTGACACCTTTTGGGCTCGCGCTGCCGCGGATTCTGCCGCATCCGCCCACAGTCGTTTTCCCATTTTGTGGGCGACGGCGGCGGCGTCAGGATGAGTCCAATCGCCAGCGGCCAGCTCGGTGCAAATGGCCCACGCGTCGTCACGGAAGCTCTCTGTCTTCATGTAGATATCAAACTCCGCCACCATCTCCTGCAGAGCAGCCTCCTCGAACGCCAGTACATCCTGCCGCCACGCAGCGTTGGTTGGGTCGCGCGCCACCAATGAACGCAGGGTTTTCAGCCGAACTCGCGCGGGGGCCAAAGCCAGATTCTGTCTTCGATAGCGCGTGAGTGTGGCGCGCATTGCTTCGATCTGTTGCAAAGACGCATTGAGCTCAGAAACCACCTCGGGCGCCAGCCGTGCTGGGGCTGGCAGTGAGTTGACACCACAGAACTTGGCCCAACTGGCTAAGAGCTCGCTGGAGAGGGCCACTGCCAATTCGGGAAAGTCTCGCAAACTCTGAATCTCCCACTCCGCCTCTACTCTCTGGCCGCGGCGCGTCATCTCCACGCATCGAGTGAGCACGGCGTGAACCTCTCTTGAGGTTGCCGCAACCGAAGTTGCCACTCGGTTGACTTCCTCGCGATCCCTGATCACGCCCTCTAAGACAAGGCGCACCGAGTCGAGTAGTTCTGCCGCTCGTCCCATTAGTTTTCCTGTACCGATAGCTGTATAGAGGCGCGAATGACGGAGGTCGCCTCATCGGTGAGGTCTATCTTTGCCACCAATCCAGGTAATAGCGGGGGCGAGGCGCGTGAGGCCAACTCCTTCTCGAGAGCACTCAGTCTTGCCAGATCAGACTCGAGAATTTTCTTCTCGGTTTCGCTTGCTCCCTTCAGCATTCGCTCAGTCTGGCGCAGATCGCTGCGCACGGACTTGAGTTCATCCGTTGCCTCGCTGTGAACCCTGACCATCATTCCGCGCCTCGCGCCAAGGTAGGAGACCGCCACTTGCCATCCCGCCGGATCGACCAGAACTACCGAAGTGGGAGAACTGGTTAGGACTGTCCATTGATCGCTCGCAGTAGACGAAACCATAATCGAGTCGGACAGTGTGGGAAATGGGTGGTTCATCACCTCGCCCGGCTTGACACTCGCCGACACCATCTCGCACGGCGGTTCCACTCGAATAACTCTCCCCTTGCCGCAGTCAAGCTCGATGACAGCGCCACTGAGGAACTCGTCCAATGCCGGGAGTGGCTCCGCGGCGCTGCCCTCAAAGAATGTTCCCCACTTGAAGCGCAACTCATTGCCGCTCCATGACAACTCTCCGAGCTCGATGGGCTTCGCCTTGGGGATGTCAACAACGAATGAAATGGCATTCGCCTTTTGCTTCAGGTGAAAGGCTGCACTACTAGGAGCGGGCTGGAACTTCACGGCAGTGATCGCCGACGGAGCACTGGCGATCAGTTCGGTTGATGGCCGCACCTTGCCGTAGCCATCAACTTTTCTTGCGAAGGCTGTGAGGCTTCTGGCCATTACTTCAGACCCCTCGGGAGGCGGGGAAGCGGGACTGCCATTCTGATTGGCAGCGCCCGTCGCTGATGGTGTTACGACCTGATGCGCCGCGCCGAGTAGGCACGCCCACATAATCGTCATTATGACAACCGGCATTCTCACTTTGCTGGCACCTCGCCGTAAATTTCCAACAAGGGCACTCCATGATCAGTAGAGACTGTTGCTCGAAAGCGGCTGATGGCAGTCAGCGCTTGGATTGTCAGTTCTGATTTACCAAGAGGACTGTCGGCGAGCTTCTGGTCTACTTGTCGGAGCGCGCTCGTCTCTTTCTCCAGTTCCGACTTCAGCGCGGTCAGCGCCTGATTCAAAGCATCGCGCCGCTGTTCCACATTGCCGCCGAAGTCCTTCACGAGGTTGGGAAGTCGGCGGGTCATTATCGCCTTCGATGAGTTGGCCAACAGCCCACGCAGGTTCTCAAGGATTTCTCTCTCGCGCGCGCTCGGTGCGACCCCGCCGGTTCGAGCAAGTTCGTTTTCAATACTCTGCTCCGCTTGGAGGATGGCCACATCCGAGCTCAATCCCCCGACTGTTGCTTTCAGATGTGCCAGCTCAGTCTGCAATGAGCTCGTCTGCGCGGCAGACGCGGGGGTGAACTTCGCTGTAATCGCCTTGCCGCTTGCCTGGAAACCGAGGACCACTTGCCCCATCTCGGATCCTTCAGACTCAATGACCAACTCATGAGAGTCACCAGGCTTCAACACCCGTGGCTCCCCCTCACCCATCTTCACGGTTACCGACTTGAGCGCGGCTGCGATTGGCTTCACCACCTGAGCCGCTCCACTAAGGTTGGCCCTCTTCGGCGATCCGAACCGCACCCAAGATGCTTGACCACTCTTGTCAGTAACCTTAAATCCAATGAGGCTGGCGAGATCGCGGATCCCTTCTCCATCTTTGAGCGATAATTCTTTGAGTTTTTCTTGGCACACTTGAGTGAGCTTCTCGACGCTCCACTTCCAGACAACAGAGTCACTCTCAGTCTCCCACTCACCGAGCGTCTCCCCAAACACCTTCAGCTTGGGACCGTCAACCACGAGCTCTACCTTCGCCGTATCGGGAATCAGAATCGCGGCGCTGCTGCCCTCCATGATCAGTTGTTCGGGCAGTGGTTCGAACTTGAAATTCTTAGTACTCAGCGCGGGCACCTCGATGCTGGCCCACACTCGCGGAGCATTCGACAACGGCGCCGCCGCGGCGGCGGCAACCGATCTCTCAGCAGCGACCCGCGCCTTGGTAGCCGCCATCACCTGTTCCTGAAGCTCTTTGGACTCCGACTCCAGATCCGCCACTTGCCCTCTAAGCGTGTCGATCTCGCCTTGAAGCGTGTCCGATTGAGTCAGAGCCGCGCTCAGTTTCCCCTTGAGCTCCTCGATATCTCTCCTCTGATCCCTGGTGTCGGCAGTGACAGGCAAAGGCACCGCGGCGGCGACCTCGGATACGACTGATGGCGATTCCTGCTTCACTTGTGCAGCTATCTCCGCTGTTGCCAAGCGCGACTTTAGGAGCGCGATCTCCGATTGTGCCATCAGCCAAAGCACTGCTGTCAATACCAGTCCTATTGTCACCACCACCAGACCGGCGAGCAGCACCGCCTGACTCTTTCTAGCCATCCTGCCGATGGAGGTCGGTGTCTCCGAGCGACATTCACGACTTGTGTTCACGCCTCTGGTGGTATCGCGAGAAGCCGCATGAGCAGTTCTCTCGCCGTTGCCCTCTACCACTGGCTCGACTTCGTATGAGCCACTATCCGATTGCCGTGTTTCGTTCCCGCCGCCAAACAGGAAACTGCTGGAGCCATCCGCGCGACCCTCGTCCTGCTTTGCGGGCACGAACACATGGCCGGCGCGCGCGGCGTTGATGGAGGCATTGGTTCGGTGGAGAGGATGCTTAGCGCAGAGGTCAATCACCTGTGCCGAGCGTTGCGCTGCCTTTGCCGCCTCGCTCCCCTCCAAACAAAACCGCCAAGAGCATCGCAGTCCCGCCACCGGCTGCATGAAGTAGGAAGAGAAGGTGACTCGCCATCTTGCCTCAGCTGGCAATAGCGAAAGTGCTTCGTCCACAAGGGCAAGAACCGGCGTCCCCATGGGATAGATCACATTGACGGGACGCGTGGCGTCGAGCAGGAAGAATCCGACCAGCACCCCGGCCCATCCAGCGTCACCTGAAACCTGCTCCCATGTTTCGCAACTCGCCGAAGTGCGGTTGCCTGTTATCGGCACGACTCGCTCTTTCTCGATGTGGGTCGCCTCCCCCTGCCACCCGTCAGACATGGTCCCCGATTGCAACATCATCCAGGCGGCTCCCTCGCTCACCAACTCATCGGGCTTGAGCACTACATAGTGTGCGTGCTTGTTTGATCGCTGGGTGTGATCGGGCGACGCGCCGCGCACCGCGGCGAGTATGTGCCGCTCGACTCCCGCGAACTCGACGATCCAGTGCGAGAAGGCGACCGGAGATTCGCACATCCCCTCGGGCGATCTGTATCCGCTGAGGGGCTCCAGCTTGCTGATCAATGAGGTGGGAAATCCACGCGTAGCCGCGACCGTGCAAAATCCGCTGGACCCGGGGGCCAATCCCCTCGTGGCGGATGTGTAGTACATCTCAATCGCCATGTGATTCCCCAGAGTCAACTTCATCCAAGGCAGGTGGTTCGGCAGCGCGGCCCCTCGTTGACAGTGTGCCGACTAGCGATCGAGACCAACGCGCAAACGCATAGGTGAATGGAACATCAATCCAGCGCGGAAGCACCTGCTGGGGTCTCACGCGCAGCAGGCCGTTGGCTGGATCAATCGTGGGCGCGCATCCCAAGGCGCTCACGGGAATGAACTCGACTCGACTGAATGCCGCTTCGGCTGCGGCGACAAACTCGGGAACCGTGCCACTCATGAGTGTGTGTAGTTTGGCACTCACCCGTTCAATCCGCGCGGTGTCCATCACGGCAACACCACCTGCCGCGCCTGGCGCGTAGGGGTCGCTGCGCAGATCCTCATCGGGGATCAGCTGCTCCCAAGCATCACTCTTGGACAAGATGACGAGGAGTGGCTGGGTCAACTTTTGCCCTGCGCTCATGCCCGAGTAGGAACGCACTCGATCAATCATCTCGGAGAGAACGATGTCCTGTCGGCTTGATCTCTCCCCCGGCCGCAACTGCGGATCTAGAGCCGTCTGGGAGAGCGTGCGGCGAAACCGCACATCCTGGGTGGGATCGAACACAAACAGGATCACTCTTGAGCGCGCCAGATGTTGTGTCCCCGGCGCGGTCGCCGAGTCGGCGCCTGGAAGAAAGTGCTCTCCCGCGTTGTCATACAGACAGAGCACCTGGCGCAACTCGTCCTTCGCGGCGCCGTTGGGATGGGCGTCTGTTGGAGTCATAGTGAACAGAAATGGGTGCGGTAGGAGAGTTGGTTGCCCGGGATCGAACTGAACAGAGTTGTACTGAAGGCCCTGCATCTCAGTCTTCTCGATGTGGACAAACTCGTGGGGATTCTCCCGTAGAAACAGGCGCTCCTCATTGGCATTGACCACACTGTTGATCAGAGGCTCAGAGTCAGTGAACGAGAGACCAAACTTGGATGGCATGGTCTGGCGCATGCGCCAGCAGGCGCAGGTGATTATGTAACTCTTGCCGCTCGCCGGTGATCCGACCATGGAGAAGATCTTGGGACGGCACTCCAGCAGCACCATGGGGAGAGGGAGATGGCAGCGCGGACAGGCCACGCGCTGGCAACGGGACCCCTTCTCGTCTATCGCCTCCCCGCTGGGGCTGAAGCGCGAGGGAAGAAACCGGCGCTGATCATCGCTGGTGAGAAGTTGGTCGCCGCGCAGGTCTTGGTGACTTGAGATCCAAAGAATTTCCTCCGGCCGGAAACGATGCCAGCAATGAGGGCAGAGCGGTTTGTTGATTAGAGGTCGCCGCACGGTTTTGTGCCTACTCGCAGAGGCAACTGTATATAGTAGTAGGCGTCTATTCGAACCCAACGGTACCGGCGTGCTAACAACCTGCACACAACCATTTCGTGATCGTTCGCTTGGTGGAGCGGCGGTCGCATGCGCACTTCTGATTGGCATCCTGATTTGGGCCATGCTCGCCCCGGTGGCAGGAGCGGGTGGTACGGGTCGTGGAGGCATTGGTAGTGGCAGCGGCCCTGGGACTGGGGATGGCGGCGGGACGGGAATATCGGGCGCAGGTCCCGGAGCCGGACTAAAAGGCACCGGCCCGGGGGCGGTACCTGATGGAGACACAGATGTACTTCGAGGAACACCAGATGGCGTGGATCCCCAGAGTGATACTCAACCATTGAATGAACTGGCGGGAGCCACGGTGGTGATCCCGGAGTTTGGTTTCGATGTCGATGAAGTGCCGCCTCCAGTTACGCCTCCGACCACGGCTTCGACCGCGCCATTCGGAACCGATCCCAATGCCAAGACGCGCGAAGGAGTGAGTGGTGCTGCAGGCGGCGCTGAGTTCATGGGAGTTCGATCAAAGGGCCAGAAGTTCGTCTATGTATTTGACATCTCAGGAAGCATGGCCACAGACAACCGAATCATCCATGCACAGTTGGAGTTGCAGCGGTCGATTGACCGACTCGGTCCAGATACCGAGTTCTTCATCATTCTGTTTGAGTCAGGCGCGCACCCCATGCTCAACCCAACACTGGTGCGTGCCAATAAGGGCAACAAGGCCAAGTACATCGCCTGGGTCAAGGAGCAAGTTCCTCAGGGAGGCACGAGACCAGAAGCAGCAATGGCGCAAGCACTCGCCATGAAACCAGATGCGATTTTTCTTATGACTGATGGCGAGTTCGAGGATATCGCCGCTGTAGATGCGGCAATCAATAGTGGCAATTCCAGCCGCGAAGTGATGATTCACGCCGTGGCGTTTCATTCCCAAGATGGTGAAGCGCAGCTACAAGCAATCGCGGCGAAGAACAACGGTCAATACCGCTATGTTCCGCCGCCTAGTGCTGTGCCGTGAGTCTGGGCCGCGCTAGCTGCTCACGCCCTCAAGCGCCACAACCACCCGTGTCTCATCACTGACGGCGCCGTTGTCGGCTCCATAACTCACGCCAAAGTCAGTGCGCTTGATGGTGAACATCGCCTCGAATCCTGCACGCTTCCCCATGGGGCCGTCAGCTTCTCCCAGCGCCTGCATCTTCACAGTAACTCGCTTGGTAACTCCGCGAATGGTTAGGTCGCCGGTCACCTCAAACTGATCGTCTGCCAGCGCCTTGCTCGAAACAGACTTGAATGTCATGGTGGGAAACTCGACAACATTGAAGAAGTCGGGGCTCTTGAGATGACCATCGAGTTTGGGATTGTTCGAGTCAACGCTGTTGGTATCGATGGTCACATCGAGTTCAAGCGTGGCTCCTGCCTGGTAGTTCGCCGTTCCACTGATGTTGTTGAACATCCCCCAGAACCTGCCTGCGCCCAGGTGTCGTACGCCGAACATTGCCATCGAGTGGACATCGTCGATTTTGTAGTTGGTGGAGGGTGTACTCGATGCAGCCGGAACAGCTGCGGACTGCCCGTTTGTGATTGCTGGGGATGACTGAGTTGCGATGACCGTGTCGCCACCGACCAAGTTCGCAGCGGTCGCCGACATGAGAACTAATGCCAGCGCCGATGATGAAACAGTTGTGAACGATGTCATTGTTGCCTCTGTAGTTGGAACTGAAAATGGAGTCAGTCCACGGACTGACCGGATTGCTGCCGGATACCAAAGAAATCTTCAAGACCTACCAAAGCCATGCAGCGTAGCCAAACTCGTAACACTAGCTGAGCAGCGGCATGGTTCGGCCGATTGGCGATGCAGCCGCTGAGTGTTGGAAACCCCGCTGATTTGACACTCCTAAAACGGGCTTCCTCGAAATGCGCTAGTCACCAGACAACTGCCTGATGGTGCCAGAACCGCTGGCAATCTAAATGGGGGGCTACATCCCCCGCCCCGTCCGCTCAGTTTCGCTCTATAGCAACTTAGAGGTGTTGCGTCCTATAACTCGTCTGCAGGAACGCCCATTAGGCCCAGCAACCCCTCGAACTGCTCATTGGAGTAGAACTCCAGGGTGACGCTTCCAGTCCCTTGTTTGCGCCCCGACTTGATCGTGACCTTGGTTCCGATCTTTGCGCCAATCCGCCGCTCGAGATCAGCAAGGTGGGCGACTACTCCGAGGTGGCCATGCGGCAGGCGCTGGTTGGGGGACATTGACGATTGTAACCTTTGAACTTCTCTTTCAAGTTGGCGTACCGACCAAGACTCACTGACTGATTGCTCACCCACCTTTTTTCGAATGCTGGGGTTTGTGATCGCCAGTAGAGCCTTGGCGTGACCCTGAGAGAGGTTTCCGCTGCGAACGCAGCCTGCCGTCCATGGGTCGAGTTCACACAATCTAAGTAGGTTTGCGACCGACGCTCTGTCCAATCCGACTCGCCTTGCCACCTCCTGCTGGGTGAGGACAAACTCCGTTGCCAACCTTTTCATCCCCTCTGCTCTATCCATCGGGTTGAGATCTTCTCGCTGGATATTCTCGACTAGCGATCGGACAGCAGCGTCACGATCATCGGCTGACTGAACGATGCAGGGGATCATGCCTCTTTTTAGCTCTTGAAATGCCCTAAACCGCCGTTCGCCCGCAATGATCTCGTAGCCAGAACCTATCCGTCTTACTGTAATGGGCTGGATCAAACCGGTAGCCTCGATACTTGAGGCCAACCCCTTGATCCCCTCCTGGTCAAACTGTTTTCGAGGCTGGTTCCTGTTCGGCGTGATCTGAGATAAAGGAATGCTCAGGATCGAGCCTTGCGAAGTTGCAGGCTCATTGGTTTCTTGGATTGACGCCCCTAGATGCCGAGACTGCTCCTGACTGACCGCCTCAGGCCTTCCGCCATCTGACTTGGGGAGGTGGCTCATTGGAGCTCTACCTTTGGCTTCCACCACATCCAACTCACCTGGACCGAAGTCTGCCTTAGGGTGGTTTTTGTGCTGCGGTTTTTCAACTGCAACGTTGCTTGAAGCGCCCACAACTACTACCGACGGGCTGGCTCCTGCCGATTTCACAATAGGAATCAGGCGACCCAATCCGCGACCGAGTCGCGCAACGGCGCCATGCTTGGGGGAGGACGATCCTTCGTTTCCATTGGCATCCATGCTCAATCTCCATGATTTGTTCCACGTGGAACATTGTCAGTTTTTCGAAGTGGAACACTGTCAGCTTTTCAAATCCGTGCCACTATAACACGGCCCAGATGGTCACATTCGGTTCAGTACACCTTTTCTGGTCATCCAGGTTGTGGTTGTCATGCTCT
>SIAA01000047.1 GCA_009692045.1 Phycisphaerales bacterium
GGTTACCGGGTCACTTGAAAGCGGGCGAAGGGACTTGAACCCTCGACATTCACGTTGGCAACGTGACGCTCTACCACTGAGCTACGCCCGCGATGAACCGAGAAGTGTACCGGCTTCAGAGACAGGGGCAAGTACTCTTACAGCCGCTCATTGCCGACGCGGTTACCATCGACCTCAGCGGAGCTCGATTGGTGGGGTGGCAGAGTGGTCGAACGCGCCGGTCTTGAAAACCGGTATGCCCGTCAGGGCATCGCGGGTTCGAATCCCGCCCCCACCGTTGCCCCCGCGCTATATCTGAGCACCGCGCGGTTGATCCGAGGGCGTCTTCCCGCTGTTGTTCTTGTCTGAGTTAGCGAGCAGCTCAGCCGCTGGGCCAACCTGCTTGCGATCGATGAGACACAATCTGATGAGCTCTTCACGCGGGATCGGTTTCACTGCATAGGCATCGCATCCCGCCTCCATGCAGCGATTGCGGTCGCCATCGAGGGCGTGACCAGTCAGCGCCACAATCCGACCGCGGTAACCGATGGAGCGGAGTCGCTTGGTTGTCAAGTACCCATCCAGTTCCGGCATCTGCATGTCCATGAGAATCACATCGAATGATTTGCCTGATGCCCCAGCGCGCACAACCAGGTCGAGCGACTCGCGTCCATCGCGTGCCACGGTTACAACCGATCCGGCGCGCTCAAAGATTCTTGCCAGCAACTCGCGGTTGTCCGCGCCATCGTCAACCAGCAACACTCGCACTCCCAACAAGGGCTGCGGCATTGCAGATGCGTCGGCGGCAGGCGCGGTCCGTCCTGTCCCCGCATCCACCGCCGTCGAACCCATTGCCTCAACCACGCCGGATTCGGTCCACGGCTCTGTTCTCGACAGCGCTCCCGACACGGCGTCGAGATGATCGCCATCCCCAAGAGGCGCCAGTCCTGCCTCGATCTCCAAAGTGAAGGTGCTGCCTTCGTTGAGTCGGCTCTGCACGGTAATACCGCCACCAAGCAACTCAGAGAGTCTCTTGCTGATTGCCAGGCCCAGCCCAGTGCCGCCGTGCCTCCGCGTGGTGGAAGTGTCTCCCTGGCTGAAAGCTTGAAAGAGCCTCCTTATTTCCTCTTCACGAAGCCCCACGCCGCTGTCGGCGATGTCAAACCAGATGCGCAAGCGATCACCCTGCTTTTGAAACCGCATGGCCGCTCGAACCCATCCGCTCTCAGTGAACTTCACGGCATTGCCGATGAGGTTCATCAGTATCTGCCGCAATCGCAGGGGATCAGTCAGCACGAGTGTGTGCGCGTACTCATCGTTGCTGGGGATGTAACGCAACTCGAGACGCTTGGCGGTGGCGCGGATGTTCATAAGGCGCACGACCTCTTCCAACACCTCGTGCGGTTGAACCGCTATCGACTCAACCTGCATTCGACCCGCTTCGATCTTGGAGAGATCCAGCAGATCATTGAGAATAGTTAGCAGATGTGCACCATTTCGGCGGATCGTTTCGGCAAACTCGCGCCGCTCCTCCGTCGAGGTCGCGGCATCAACCATGAGGTCGCTGTATCCCAGAATGGCTGCCATGGGTGTGCGGATTTCGTGGCTGATATTGGCCAGAAAGGCGCTCTTGGCGGCGTTGGCACTCTCGGCCTGACGCTTGGCATGCGCCAACTGGTTCATGGCGAGTTCGCGCTCGGTGACATCAACGGCAATGAACAGATGCCCAATTAGAGTGCCGTCATTGGAGCGCCACGCTGTGGCGCTCATGCTCACCCGGCGGCGCTCTCCGTCGCGGCGCACCCAAGTCCAGTCGCTCAGTGTCGCCTCGGAGAGCCGAGATAGCAGCGCCCCGAACCGCTCGGCAGGGTGGTTACGCAGCGGCGAGCCCTCATCGGCACGCCATAGCTGCTCAACCTCGACAAAGCAGTCTGGTGACCTGCTGCCCACGATTTCGCTGGCATCAAACCCAGTCAGGTGCTCGGCTCCGTCGTTGAAAACGGTGATGGTGCCATTGGTGTCGGTCACAACGATCGCCACATTGGAAGCTGCATCAAGGAGGTGGCGCAACTGTCCGTGCGCGCGCTCGGATGCGGTGGCCTTGGTAGCGGAGGACTGGGCGAAATAGATGGTGCTGCCCACCAGCGCCGATCCAATCAAGCTCACTACCAGTACCAGGGCGGGCAACAGAGACTTCGAGATGTCAACCCACTCCGGAAGCGGACTTGCCTTGACAATCCAACGCGAGTTTTGTGCTACCGAGAGCGTGCCGGGGGTTGTGAGATCGGGTCCAGGCTCACTGCTCCTTTCGAATACCAGTTGCCCCTGATTGAACACTTCTATGGCGAAGCCATGGTCGAGAGCTCCAATCTTGTGCTCCACGAAGTCGGCCAAGTCGAGGCTGAAAAGCACAAGCATGTCACCATCCCTACAGTGGATGGGAATACAGGTGAGCATGGAACTTCCACCGCCGAGGGAGTCAACTGGACTTGCGGTTTCCACCGATCCCATTGACATCGCGGAACGGGCGGCCCGCAGCCGGTCATCGTCGGTTTGCAGCAGAGCAGTGAGTGAAGTGAGGGCAGCGGTGCGCGGATAGGCGTCGATGACAACCATCCGCTCATCCACGATTTCCACGGTCTGCAGACTCGGAAGCGTCTCCTTCGATGCTTCAATCTCTGCAGTCCAGTCGCGATCAGTGCTGTCGCGATCCTCGCCGATTCGCCGCGCCATGCGTTCGAACTCGCCGACCCGTTCCGTCAAATCACTACGCAGCACCTGTCCGGCGGCCATCTCACGAGAGCGCGCCTGATCGAGAATTGTCTCCCACTCCACCACTGTCAAACTGTGCCAGAAGGCGATGCTCACCACTGCCAACAGCGTGGTACTTGCCGCGCCCAACCAGGTGGGCGCGTGCAGGGCCCAGCGGGGTGACTCGCACCAAGCCCGAGCCATGAAGGCAATGCCGAGGGTTAGGAATGTCGCAGCGAGACCTCGGGTCAATCCCGCGGTCAAGGCGCTGGGCATCATGCCATCAACCGGCGATTGCTGCCGAGAGAGTGCGAGGATGGGGATTCCGATAGCCAACGCGGCGGCGGTTCCCGCTGCCCATCCTCCCCTCCAAAGTCGTGAGTGAGTCGCATATGCAGCAGCGGCGACGATGACTCCGAAGCCCGAAACCGCCAGCGGCAGTGTCGTGGGCCCAAAGCAGAGCAGGGCTGTGTTGCCCAGCACGAGAAGCAGGGCAATGGCACTCATGAGGCGCCCACCTAGAAAAGTGGGCCAGAGAGCTAGCGCCGAAACGGCGAGGATGATCAACCCTGCCACAGCCTCATCAGATCGCGGCAAGGCCAGAAGAGTTGATCCGCTCGGCGTCGCGATGGACGCGTCAAGCACAGTAACTAGCCCCGCCACACTTGCTGCGCCCGAAGCCAGCAGCCACACAGTTCTGCTGGTGCGCTGCTTCGGTGGTGCGTCATGGACGGTCACGATTCCATCGTACCGGAGGACATGCGACGCACTCACACCAGTTGCGGCGAGTGGACCGCTACTTCACAACCCAGCGCAGATTGCCTATGGTTGCCACCAAGGCAGTCCAGCCGGTTTGCGCCTGCGCGCCGCACCCCTTGCCCGTGTCTCCATGGAAGTACTCATGGAACAGAACGAGTTCCCTGAACCTCGGATCACTCATCACGGTGGAGTTCGCACCCATGCACGGCCGCGAGCCAGTTGAGTCTGGTGTAAAGAGCGAGCGGAGCCTTTCCGCCACTAGGTTTGCAGCTCCCTCAAGCGAGATCATCTGCCCACTGCCCACCGGGCACTCCACCAGAAAATCGTCACCGTAGTAGCGGTGAAACCGCAGAAGGCTCTCGACAAAGAGGAAGTTGAAGGGGAACCATACCGGTCCGCGCCAGTTGCTGTTGCCGCCGAAGGAGTCGGTGCGACTCTCACCAGGCTCATACTTGACCGACCAGGAGTGTCCGTTGGCAGTGAGAACAAAAGGTTGATCTTCCAAGGTGCGCGACATTGATCTGATGCCGAAGTTGGAGAGGAACCACTGCTCATCGAGTGCTCGCCGCAGGAGGCGCTTCATGCGATGACCGCGCAGCACCGAAAAGAGTCGGCGCTCGCCCCGCCCGGGTTCCTGCCAGCGCGAGACCAGAGATGCCGCCTTGGGGTGACGCGCCAGGTAGTCCTCTACTCGTGCTTGGAAGTGTGGCATGTTGTGCAACTGCTCTGGCTCGAGCACTTCCACGGCAAAGAGTGGGATCAATCCCACTATGGAGGGAATGCGCAAGGGAACCGTGCTGCCATCCGGCATGCGGAGCTGGTCGTAGTAGGCGCCGTCAGTTTCATCCCACAGTCCATCGCCCGTTCCCCCCATATCAGCCATGGCAGCGGCGATCTGCAGGAAGTGTTCAAAGAACTTGGAGGCGATGTCTTCGTACACATCATCATTCTGACCCAGAGTGATGGCAATGCGCATCATGTTCAATGCATACATCGCCATCCAACTGGTCGCGTCCGCTTGGCGCAGCGTGATGCCATCAGGCAGGGGAGCACTGCGGTCGAATACTCCGATGTTGTCCAGACCCAGAAACCCTCCATCAAAGATGTTGTGACCAAATTCATCCTTGCGATTGACCCACCAAGTGAAGTTGATCAGCAGTCGAAGAAACACTTGGCGAAGGAAGCGGTTGTCGCCTACCCCCTTCTGTTGCTCCTCTATGGTGAACACCTTATGGGCGGCCCAGGCATGCACCGGGGGATTCACATCGCTAAAGGTCCACTCGTATGCCGGCATGGCACCGCTGGCATGCATGCTGCGCTCACCCGAGAGCCAGACCAGCTGGCGCTTGGCATCCTCCACATCTATGTGGGCCAGAGCGATGCAGTGGAATGCCAGATCCCACGCGGCATGCCACGGGTACTCCCACTTGTCCGGCATGGAGAGGATGCACTCCGCGTCGAAGTGCTGCCAATGTGAGTTGCGGCCGTGGCGTCGTTGCGGTGGGGGAGCGGGCTGGGTTGGATCACCCTCAAGCCAGCGTGCTACGTCATAGCGGTAGTACTGCCGAGACCAAAGCAGGCCAGCGCCAGCACGCCGCTGCACCAGCATTTCGTCAGGGTCGGTGCAGCCCTTGGAGATGTGCCGCCAGAACTCATCGCATTCTGTGCGGCGTTTGCTCACCACAGCTTCGCACGCGGGAAGGGAGAGTGCGTGTTGAGAGTTCTTGGTCAGGGCAAGTCGAACAAACATGACGCTCTTGCCACCAGAGGGGAGGCGAGTACGGCGAACAAACGCGCACTTGCTGCCCTCATCAAGAACGGTAGCGTCGTGATTGGACTTGATGATGGTGTCGTGGAACCCGTCCTTGAAAGTGCGGGCGCCTCGCGCTTCGCCCCAGTGTCGAACCGCGTTCGTCTCGTTTTCGCAGAAGAGCAACTCGGTGTTGGGCTCACACTGAATCGTGATGGCAGGGAGATTCTCATGGGAGACCGCGACACCACCGGCCGTGGAGCGCAGCCGTGGTCTTGGTGCTCCCTCGTCCCACGACCAAGTATTGCGAAGCCATGCCTGGGGAATGAGCCACAGGTCGGCAGCATCTGGACCGCAGTTGAGGGCCTCAATGCGCATCACTACGGAGTCGGCATCCTCCTTGGCGTACTCGACGAATACATCGAAGTAACGCTGCTCGGCGAAGGCGTTAGTGTCAGTGAGTTCATACTCATCCTGCTCCCGTCCCCGCTTGCGATTCTCCTCCACCAGCTGGGCGTAAGGAAACTCGCACTGCGGGTATCGATAGCGAAACTTGGCGTAGGCGCCCGATGGAAGTGCCTCCATGTGCTCCCACACTTCCTTTACATCCTCTCCGTGATTCCCCTCGGTGTTGGTTAGCCCAAAGAGGCGTTCCTTCAGGATCGGGTCTTTGCCATTCCACAGCGAAATGCCCAGGCAGAGACTCTGCAGATTGTCGCACCAGCCGGCGATAGCGTCTTCACCCCACCGATATGCCCGGCTGCGAGCGTGATCATGGGGGAGGTAGTTCCAGGCATCCCCATCGGCGGAATAATCCTCCCGCACGGTTCCCCACTGGCGCAGACTCACATAGGTTCCCCACTTGCGCCAGTTGACCTTGGCAAGGCGATCATCCTCGAGTCGAGCGTGTTCGTGAGTGGGGGGACTAGCCACCTCGGCCTTGATGGTTGGAGGCGCTTTGCTTGGTGTCATATCGGCTTACCCTCAAGGTCCTCAAACATCGCGCTATCGAAACCAGCGGAGAGGATATCGAGAGCCTCGGCCACGCTCCATGCCTGCGCAATGCAACCGCGGGGCGCGTGCGGCGGGTCGGCATCGAAGATCTCGCCCAGTGTTCCCACGCCGAAGTTGGTGAGTTGTTCAAGGCAGGGAGTCAACAGAGCGCGCGCTGCTCTCGGATCACCATGAACGCGCAGATGCGCCCGTGCCATCGGTCCCAGGAGCCACGGCCAGACTGTGCCCTGGTGATAGGCATTGTCCCTCTCCTCTTGCGTTCCCACACAACGAGCCTCATATGCCGGATCGGAAGGTGCAAGTGTGCGCACTCCCACTGGAGTCCACAGCAGTTCAATGCAGGTGTCGACAATGCTCCGCTGCATGTCTGCAGGCAGAGCGCAATCCGGCAGCGAGACCAGCAGCAACTGGTTCGGTCTGATCGAGTAGTCGTGTCCGAACGCGCCATCGATCACATCGAAGCAGCAATCGCACTCCTGATTCCAGAAGCGACTCATGTGTCGACCGGTGTGTTGAGCGGCGGCCCGCCACACCGAAGTGGGAGTCGGTGCGCCATTCGATGAGCCTCCTCCTGAGGCTGAACTCCTACTGAGTCTCTCGCTCATCCGCTGCAAGCAGCGCAGCGCGTGGTACCAGAGCGCATTGACTTCCACAGGCTTCCCCGCGCGCGGGGTCACAACACGGTCTCCAATTCTTGCATCCATCCATGTGACCTGCAGGCCGCGCTCGCCCGCATGCAACAATCCATCGGCGGGGTCGACACCGATGCCATGCCGAGTTCCCCGTAGGTAGGCGGCGCCGATCGATTCACAGGCTGGAAACAGACGCGCTAGCAGTGAGTCATCACTGGTGTGACGCCACATTCGATGCACGGCCGCGATGAAGAGGAGAGGAGCATCAACGGAGTTGCGCTCGAGAGAACGTGCTACCTCGCCGGCAGTAGCACTGCTCTGGGCGCCAAACTGGTGGGACTGGGACGGGTCATCGGGAAATCGATTGGGAAGCAGGCCATCTTCCACGAAGTCTGCCCAGGTGGAGAGCAGGGCAGTTGCTTCAGAAGTACGGCCCGTGGCCAGGAATAGACCGCCTAGTGATATGAGCGAATCGCGCCCCCAATCGGCAAACCAAGGGTAACCCGCGATCACTGAAGTGCCGGACTCTCCGCGCCGGACAATGAACTGGTCAGCCGCTAGTACCAACTGTGAGGTGGTGCGCGAGTGACCTGCCACCAACTTTTCCTGTCGAGAAAACTCCTGAGCCAGCAAGTCCCTAGGGCGATCCTCTGATCGCTCGTCGCACGAAGCAACGAACTGGCAACTCTGACCGGGACTCAGGGTTACTCGGAATGTGGCCGCGTGCAGATGATTGTCGACATAGTCATAACCGCGCGCGCGTTCTGAGTTGAGGAGCCAGTCGCGCCACCACTCACCCCTCGCTTGCGCATGGGCGTTGGTGCAACAGAGGCGAAGTTGATGCGCTGGCAGTGTGGGCGAGGCTGTCCAAGAGACGAGCACCCCATCACCGCCGCTGCTCGGTGCGGTACACCAGTCACCACCCGCAGATGCCGCTGCGGTGACCTCACTTCGCAGATGATGATGATTACGCCGATTCACAAGCGCATCAAGGGTGAGCGTTACTGGTAAACCACTCTCGGGGACGCGGTATTGAACACAAGTTGTGTTCTCGCCGTGCACCATGCAGATGCGCCGCTCGAGAACTGTGTCTCCGCAGCGAAACCTCCAGCAGGGGATAGCGCCCTCCAGCCAAAAGGATTCAAGCAGAGCGCCGGCGTCGGGGTCAGTGGCTCCCGAGGCCCATTCATCTACTCCGAGCCGCACACTCTTGAAGGCGCGATCCGGTTGCGCCCCACCAGTACCCAGTGAAACAATGCCGCGGTCAACCGACAGGGTCTCTTCCAACTTGGCGAGGAATAGAGTTCGCTCCGCCGGAGGAGTCGTGGCCGCGACCAGCCAACCGTGGTATCGCCGACGCAGTGCCCCGGCAACGGTTCCGCTGGCATATCCGCCGATTCCGTTGGTGACTAGCCACTCTAGGTCAAGCCCCGGGCTCACTGCGCAGTCGCCAGCGTGAGGGGTGATTGCCAATACCGGAGTAGTACCAGCTCCCAGAGTCATTTCCGCCTTTCAAGCCTTAGAGCGCGATCGTTCCCGGTCCAGTCGTCTGCGTTTGAGTTCCGCATCTACGAATGCTTCGATGCGTCCGTCCAGAACATTTAGTGGATTGGGTTCTTCGTAGCCGGAGCGGTGATCCTTCACGCGATTGTCGTAGAAGACATAGGAGCGAATCTGGGTTCCCCATCCCCGCTCGACTTTGCCGCCCTTGGCCGCCTCGATTTCCGCCAGACGCTTCTCCTCGGCGACCTGTTCAAGTTTGGATCGAAGCACGGCGAAGGCCTGTTTGCGGTTCTGAGGTTGGTCGCGAAAAGTACTGGCGACGACCATGATTCCGGTGGGAATGTGCACCAGCCGAATTGCCGATGCCACCTTGTTCACATTCTGCCCGCCCGGCCCCACGGCGCGAACAAAGGCGGTTACCTGTACATCCTTGTCGAGAATCTCCAGCGTCGAGTCCTCAAACTCAGGTGTCACATCAACAGTGGCAAAACTGGTCTGGCGCTTGCCCTCGGCGTTGTAGGGTGACACGCGAGCGAGGCGATGGGTGCCGTGCTCGCAAGAGAGGTAACCGTAGGCGAAGGGGCCTCTCACCGCATAGGTGCAATCGGTGATTCCCGCCTCTGGGCCATAGTTGCGTGCCATTTCCTCAGGCTTGAATCCCATCACTTGCCAATACTTCAGATACATGCGCTCGAGGATTTCCGCCCAGTCCTGAGCTTCGGTGCCACCGGCCCCCGCCTGAATAGTCACGAATGCGTTGCGGTGATCATGCTTCTCGCTCAGCAGCGATTGCAACTCAACCCGTTGCATGCGATTGAGCAACTGAAACAACTGTTCATCAGCCTCTACCAAAAGCTCGTTATCACCAGCCTCTTTCGCGAGTTGATAGGCAACCTGGGCATCATCGAACTTGCTCATCACCGCCTCCAGCGGCTCCAACTGCGCGCGGACAATCTTGAGCGCGTCAATGGTGCGCTGTGCCTGCTTGGGGTTGTTCCACAAGTCACCAGCCCCCATGGCCTCCTCCAGCGCAGTACGGTCAGCTAGTTTCTTAGGCCAGTCAAAGAGAGTCGCGGATGGTCAAGATCCGCGCCGAGAGTTCATCAATCACTGGTTGTTGCGCGTCGAAGTGCATGGGGCACAGTATAGGAGCGCTGAGAGTCAGCGAAGCGCCGCGCAGAATCTGCTCAGGCGAGCAACACCATCGGTAATTTGCTTCTCGCTGCACGCGAAGGAGATGCGCACATGGGTGCGGGCACACTCTCCGAAGTCTTCGCCCGGCACCAGAGCGACAGCCTCCTCATCGAGGATCGCCTCGGCAAAGTCTTGGGCACTGCCGATTCGTCTGCCCGCGGGAGTGGTACAGCCTAGGCATGCCGACACATCAGGGAATGCGTAGAAAGCCCCGGTGGGAGCGACTGTTCGAAGTCGAGGGATCGCTGCAAGATGCTGGAACACCAGTCGAGCCCGCGTCATGAACACATTGCGCATCGACTCAACCTCGGCAGCGCCATTGGTCAGTGCTTCCACTATCGCGGGCAGACAGAAACTGGTTACCGAGTTGGTCATCTGGCCCTGCAACTTGATGACCTCACGCGCGAAGGCGCCGCTCTGGCCGGGCGCAGCGAGGTACCCGAGGCGCCACCCAGTCATGGCATAGGCCTTGCTCATGCCGTTGATGGTGATGGTGCGCTCCGCAAGCCGAGGATCAGAGCCGGGAGACCAGTGTGTCAGCCCTGGTTCGATCTCGGGATAGATGAGTTTTTCGTAGATCTCATCGGAGATGATGGTGACGCGCGAGTTGCGAGAGAGCACATCGGCAAGTTCACGGAGCGCCGCAGCCGTGTACACGGTTCCGCAGGGATTGGAAGGGCTGTTGAGGATGATGGCGACGGTGCGCGGGGTGATCGCCCGGGCAAGTTGATCGGGCGTGATGTGAAACTGATTGTCAATAGATCCCGGTACCTCAACACAAGTTGCGCCAGCCAACTCGATGAGCGGCTTGTAGCTGACCCACGCCGGAGTTGGCAGCAGCACCTCTTGGCCGCGCCCGGGATCGATCATGGTCTGAAGCGCTAGGTAGATCGCATGCTTGGCGCCGACCGTGATGGTCACATCCTCGGCTCTGCATGCGATGCCATTCTCGAGGCGCAGCTTGTGGGCTACAGCCTCCCGCGCGGGCTTGTCGCCAGCAGTGGGGGGATACTTGGTCTTGCCGGCGAGGAGGGCCTCGATTGCCACACGCTTGATGTTCTGGGGTGTGTCGAAGTCTGGTTCGCCCACACCGAAGGAGATGACATCGACACCCTTGGCCTTGAGCGCCGCGGCCTTGGCGCTCACTGCCAGCGTTGCCGACTCCTTCATCGATTCAATGCGCGATGCGATCTGCACACCTGCGAGAATAACTCCCGGCCCCTTCATTGCGGTAGCGGTCATTGATTCACCTCCTAGATCGGTCTGGGTCAGGTCGTGCCCACCGTGACAGGCACGGGTTGGGAGCGGGGCTCGAAGTTGGGCTGTACGGCGATGTTCAGTGGCAGACGCGCGCCTTCGCCGTCGCGAGGAATCGCATCGTTATCAATGATGCGTTGAATGGCCATTATGGCCTCGATCAGCATCTCAGGCCGCGGCGGACACCCAGGAACATAGACATCAACTGGGATGAACTGATCCACGCCCTGGACCACCGCGTAGGTGTCGAAAACTCCTCCGGTGGAGGCGCAGGCACCCATGGAGATCACCCACTTTGGCTCGGTCATTTGCATGTAAATCCGCTGTAGCACCGGCAGCATCTTCACACTAACCCGCCCCGCGACTATGAGAAGATCGGCCTGACGCGGGCTGAAACGCATCACCTCAGCACCAAAACGGGCCAGGTCAAAGCGACTGCAAGCCGTAGCCATCAACTCGATCCCGCAGCAGGCGGTGGCGAAGGGCATCGGCCAGACGCTGGAGCGGCGCGACCAGTTCACCACCCGCTGAAGTTGCGTGGTGAGAATGCTGTCAACAGGTAGCGCGGATTCAATGCCCATAAGCAGAGAGATGTTAGCAGACTAGGCGGCGCAAATTCCCGCTTGAACTGGTCAGGGATTGCTCGGCTGCAGCAGTCGTTTGCTGCGGTAGTAATCCTTGGCGTCCTGCCCCTTGGGCGGCTGTCCCCACATCAGTTCATCGAGCCAGTCTGGTTCATCATCGCTGCGATCAGGTAGTTCGACGGAGCGCTCCTCTGCCGTGTTTTGGGAAGCGCCCACGATCCTCTGGTAACAGCCGCACTGAGTTATCGCCATTAGCGCCAGAAGAAGTGCGAGTAGGGGAAAGTCCACACGGTTCCTCGGGCACCGGCCACTGGGACTAATGGTTCTTGCACGGCTGGGAGTGCATCTATCTGCCACAGTGACTGCTGTGAGACTCATTAGATCACTGGCCAATCAGGCGTTCCAACTCCGCCCTGTTTGCCGCGATATTGAATAGACGCTCAACACGCATCATGCGCATCAGATCGTCCAGGTATTGGTTGAGTCCGAACAAGATCGGGCGAAACCCGCGATCAGCGGCCCGGTTGCGCAGGTCTACGCACATTCCCAGCCCCATGCTTGCCAGCATGCCCACGGCGGAGAGATCAAGGACAAAGTAGTGCCCTTGCCCGGGATGTTGTGCCAGCGCCGCACTTACCTCCTCGACGATCTTGGGAGCCTCCTGCTGGCCGATGGACGCGCTGTGCAGCTCGATGATCAGATGGCCGTTGCTTGTCTTGATAGAAACGAGTTTGGGGGCGTCTGACTTGGGACTGCTCATAGGGTCATGCAGATTATCCGCTGCTGCCGCTGTGCGGAGTACCGCTCTTGACTTCAAGAGTTGAGAGTTGGGCGTGGCGCAGACGCTTGATGGCATCATGTGAGGGGAACTCGCTGCCGCCATCGATCAGGGCGAACGCAGCTTTGAGTGCCAGAGCCGGATCAATGGTTGCAGCGGGTCGTGCCAGAGTGAAACATGGCTGGTCATCATCTGTGCGCACAGCGATTCCGATCGACTCGAACTGCTCGAGCAGATGCAGTGCCAGAATCGGCGGCATTCCACAGGCGCTTGCCACATCGTGAGCTCGCGTTCGGCCTCCCCGTGCAAACTTCTCCGACATCACTTCAAGAGCCACCAGCGCGCTCGCCGGCTCGAACACATCCATTCCCAGGTGACTACGCGATGCCAGCGCCCGCCCCGCACTTCCCAGTGATTGCAGGATGGCGCTGATCTGCAATCCAAAGAGAATGAATAGCCACATCAAGTAGACCCAGAACATGAAGAGTGGAACCAAGCCCAGCGAGCCGTACAGGCGACTCACACTAAAGGCGTTTTCCAAGTAGACGCCGAGGAACCGCTTACCGATGTCCAGCAATACCGCGGCCACCAATGCACCCGCCATTGCCGGATGCAATCGGACTCTCGTGTTGGGGACGGTCATGTAGGCGACAAGGAGCAGGCCCCAGGTCAGTCCAGTTGAGAGAAGCCAGCCCGCCAGTCTTGCCGTGAGCGGAACTCCATCTGCCCAGTGGGCCGTCCACGCGAGAGCCTTCATCGCCAGCGGAGCTGCACTTACCGCGACTGGCCCCACGGTCAGCACAAACCAATAGATGAGCAGTCGCTTCATCCAAGTGCGGCCGCTGGGCGCACGGTAGATGCTGTTGAATGATTCCTCAATGGAGATCATCAACCAGATCGCGGAGAAGATCACTACTCCCACGCCAATCCATCCGATGGCGGTGAGATCGATGGTGGAGGCGTAGGTGACCAAACTCTGAATCCAAGGGCCAAGCCCAATCACCTCTGGGGGCGCGCCGGATTCGGCCGAGTCTGGAAGTACCACTTGAATAGAGTCCACTCCAGCGTGCTTGACCAGAGCGGCGACGGCTGCAGGGAACTCCGCGCCCATGAAACTTCTGGCGATGAGAGTTCCCATTACCAGAACGGGCAGAAAGCCAAACAGCGTGCGAAATGCGAGGGCGGCAGCCATCAGAGGTGCCTGCGTCTGAAGCAGTTGGCGTACGCCAAAGCGCACCGCCTCCCAGATGTCACGCCATTGAACATCCTTGCGGTTCGGCTTCATGG
>SIAA01000048.1 GCA_009692045.1 Phycisphaerales bacterium
GCCAAACCTGACCTTTCTGGGTTCCAGAAGCGGGCAACCGCATGCCTGAGATTGAGACTCAAGAGTATAGGCTCAACCTGATTCTTGACGGTAGCCTCAAAAACATGGAAGTTGTGCGGACAGCCGATGAACTCTCTCGATACCACGGCTGCGAGCTCGTTCCCACGATGGGGGCTCTGCATGAGGGCCATGCCAGCCTGATTCGAGCGGCAAGGAGGGGCAACCATCGCGCAGGGCAGGCTGATGGCGCTGGCACCCAAGATAGAGGGCCTCGCGGGGGCGCGCCTGATCGGGTCAACACCTCTGTCGTAGTGTCGATCTTCGTCAACCCGACTCAGTTTGGACCCCAAGAAGACCTAGCCAGTTACCCCCGCACGCTGGAGGCTGATCTGCAGCTGTGCCGCGATTGTGGCGCGGATGCGGTGTTCGTTCCCGATGACCTCACCATCTATCCCGAAGGCGCGCAGTCGGCGGCGAGTGCGGCACTCTCACTTCCGCTTCCGCCATCCGCCACGCAACCGAGACTGGAGGACGCATGCCGCCCTGCTCACTTTGGCGGGGTGTGCCAGGTCGTGAAGAGACTGTTCGAACTTGCCGCGCCTCGCGGCGCCTACTTCGGCGAAAAAGACTGGCAGCAGTTTCGGGTGATCAGTCAGATGGTGGAGAGTTCACGCAGGACCGAGCTAGTCATCGTTCCATGCCCCACGGTGCGCGATGCAGATGGGTTGGCTATGAGCAGCAGAAATCGATATCTCACTGAGGAGGCAAGGGAGCACGCGCTTGGCTTGGTGCGCGCGCTCCGCGCAGGGTCCGCTCTGCTTGAGGCAGGAGAGCAACTGCAGGCTGTGCAGGCAAAGATGGCTGAGGTGATAGCCGCGCATGGGCTCTCTCTCGAGTACGCGGTGGCACGCGATCAGGAATCGCTGCTGCCTCCAAGAAATCAGTCTCGCGTCCGACTCTTGATCGCCGCCAAACTGGGAAAAGTTCGCCTCATTGACAACTGCGAGGTCGGTGATCGAGCCATCGGCGGCTAGGATCACTCCCTACGGAGGATTCCATGGCCTTTTCCAGCATTGGCATCATCACCCTCACTATCGCGGCAAGCATCGCTATCCCCCAGGGCTTCGGCGGCGGCGGTGGTGGTTCCTTCGGTAGCAATAATCCTGCAGTGCAGCCTCCTCCACCACCCGCACCACCCGCGGCTAAGGATCCCGATGCCAGCAAGTCGGGACAGGGCCGCGAGGGCGGTCCTCTGCAGGCTCCCGCCGCAGATGAACCAGACAACGCTCCGATGAAGCCAGGTGCTGGTGCTGGTGCTGGTGCTGGTGCCCCGAGCGCGAGCTCAAGCGGCGCGAAGGAATCCGACACTCCCGTAGAGCCGCCCGTGCCTGCAGAAAAAGGCTGGCTCGAAAAACTTCGAGCACCCGATCGCGCTGCACTCGACGCTTGCGTGGGCTGGGAACTCGCGGCACCGCCCGCAGCCGTCAGCTGGACTGGCGCTAATCCTCCGGCCCAGTGGAAGGGCAAAGTTGTCGTGATTCAATCCTTCACCACCAAGGGTGCGAGTTGGAAGAGTTCGGTTCTGAAGACCCAGCGTGCTCTCGAGCCGGTGAAGGACGATGTCATTCTTGTGGCCCTGCTCACTCCCGATGGTGCTGATCGATTCACGCCTCAGATGGCTGATGCCATAGCACCCATCACGGTAGGAGTCGATGCCAAGGGAGAGTGGTGCGACAAGCTTGGGGTTTACAAGATTCCGGTGAACCTGCTCATAGGGAAGGATGGCAACATCCGCTACGCCGGCCTCACAGCAGAAGGATTGAGCAAAGCCGCCAAGGCTCTGATCGACGAACCACTATCACCAACAGCAGGGCCGGTGATCCGCCGCGCGGCAGCAGCAGGCACGGATGCGGCGGGAGCATTTCCTCCCTGCCCCGCCCCTGATGGCATGACAGATTTCATCGGCAAGATGGCGCCGACTTTCGCCGTCGACCGTTGGTTGTCACCTCAACCATCGATGGATGGAAAGGTGATCGTCGTAGATTTCTGGGCAACCTGGTGTCCTCCATGCCGCGCTTCGATTCCTCACATGAATGAACTGCAGGCGCAGTACCCCGGAGATGTCGTCTGCATCGGCATCACTGATGAAACAAATAGCGCCGTCGATGAAGGGATGCGCAAGCATCGCCTGAAAGATTCGGACTTCAAGTACTCCATCGCCAGCGATCCTCAGCGCCGCCTCTCCCAGGCGGTTGCCGTTCGTGGCATTCCGGCGGTAGTCGTAGTTTCAAGTGATGGCATCGTGCGGTGGCAGGGCCATCCCACCGGGCTAAGTGCGGACACTCTGGGCAAGATCGTCGCTGCCAGTAAGGCTGCCGGGGGCGGAGCCACCACTACTAAGAGTGGCCCACCCGCTCGCTGGGGTACCTCCAAGAGTTAGGCGGGACGGGTGACCGTGGCATCGGCCATGGCCAGCAGCAAGTCCAGCGCTTCACCCTCGGCAACGCCGGTCAATCTGCGCTTTGCTCGCTCAACAATCGCGTCAGCACGCTTGTGCGCCTGAGCAATGCTGCCACTGGCAACGACCGCGTCACGCAGCGCCGATCCATCGGCGCGAGCGAACTCAGCGAGCGCATGAGCGCGCTCGACTGGACTGCAGCTCGCCAGATGAATGACAACCGGAAGTGTGAGCTTCCCTTTGGCAATATCACGACCAACAGTCTTGCCCACGACTCCGACTTCTCCCATCAGGTCGAGCACATCATCCTGAATCTGAAAGGCGATTCCCAAGTCCTCACCGAATGACTGCATCGCCAGCTGCCTCTCAGCATCCGCTCCGGAGAGGCGCGCCCCAATGGCGCAGCACCCACCCGTTAACACCGCCGTCTTGCGCCGAACTATCTCGAAGTATGTCCCCTCGAGGAGAGCGGCATCACCCCGATGAGCCAACTGCAGCAGTTCCCCTTCACAGAGGGTGTTTGTCACTCTCCCCAGCATCTGATTGAGACTGGGGTCATCGATAGTCGAACACAGATGAAACGCCTTGGAGATCAGATAGTCACCCAGCATCACCGCCGCTTCGTTGCCTTGGAGACTGTTGACTGTTCGGCCGCCACGGCGCACCTCGGCCTCGTCGAGAACATCATCATGCACCAGAGTCGCCATGTGGATCATCTCCACCACTGCCGCCAGCACTAGATGAGGCCTGCCCAGCGAACTCACCCCGCCCGCAGCTGCGCCGCTCGCCAAGACCAGCATGGGGCGCATCATCTTGCCGCGATACTTCTCGACATGGCGGCAGAGTTCATTCACCGCCGGCAGATCGCTGGTCAGCTGCTGCGTAAAAACCTCGGCAACCCCCGCGAGACGATCGTGGATGGCGTTGGCGAGCGAGTTCTGTGGTGCCAGTGACCGAAGCATGGCTCGATAGTAGGGCTCAGATGCGGGCCGCGATGTAGGCAACCCAGCCATCACAGGCTTCACCCTTGGTGGAGGGGCGGAAAATGCCGTTGCCCCCGCCGGTGCGGCGATCGTTGCCCTCCCAGTAGACGGTTGGGTCTCGGAACCCGGCCTCGATCAAAGCCTCGCACACTTCGGGAATACTCCAGAGTCTCCAGTCGTAGGTGAAGGCGCGGCGCATCTTGCTGCCATCGGGGAACTCGAAGTGAATCGCCATCATCACCTCTCCCGTGATGGGGTTGTAGCTCTCAGTCTCCCAAACATAATTGAAGCCATCGAGGCGACGATCCTCGGAGATTTCCCGAAGCGCGTCAGCGCCCCCGTAGGCATCGAGCAGGACGATTCCCCGCGGCCCCAGATCGCTGCGAAGGTGCCGGAAGTACGAGACTAGTTGGGGTCGCTTCTTGAAGATGTAGTAGGAGAAGTTGAGCGCAACTGCCACATCGAAAGGGCCGTATTTGGCCTTGGTCACATCCTTGCGAACCGTGCGGATGCGGCGCTGGGCCGATGCGGTCAACTTGCCAATGTGGCGCTCCTTGGCGAAGGCGAGCACCTCGGCATCCAGATCGATGCACACGGCGGTATTCACCGCGCGCCTTCTCACCCACTCGGCGGCAACGGCGCATGATCCCGCGAAATCCTCGCGCAATGAGTTGGGCAATCCCTTGCGACCCATGCGAAGCCAAGCCCGGTCGATCATGTCAACTTCCGAGCTCGGTTCCTGCACGGACCGTTCGTAGAGGTCCAAGCGATCGGTGTTCTGGGAGTTGAGCCACCTGTTTACTGACGCGCGCAATTTCTTGGCCATTGGGGGCGCGAAGTGTAACGCCAAGCCCGTACTTCCACGGCATCTTCCCCCTGAATGAGATGCAACGCAGCACTCGCAGGCGTGTCACAACCACACCAGCGCGAGTCAACTCGACCTCTCCCGCGACCTCGTGCCTCTCGAAGTGCGCCTCAGCTAGAGCCCGTGCTTGCGCCTCATCGGCCACCGGGGCGAAGAGCAAGCAGTCACGGCCCGCCAGTAGAGAGGGATCGATCTGAAAGGCGAAGTTACGGGGATCCGAGCCCAGCACGGTGGTAATCCAACCACTTCCGGCGGCGACTCCGAGTTTGCCAGCATCGCGCCATCCGAGCGCGGCTAGGAAGGGCCTAGGCGATGACTGCGATTGCGAGAGCGGCTGGGCCTGCAGCAGAGTCTGCACCCGCAATAGGCCCGCCTGTACCTGCGTCCACGGCAAAGCCTCGAGGGTGGGGTCCTTCACCCCGCGCAGGGCCGGGACAAGCCGCTGCAGCCAACCGAAACTGGCCTGAGACACAAGCATAGGCACGAGGCAACTGAGCGAGATCAGGCTGAATGCCAACCACCGCCGCACAAATACCCGCTGCGGTCCGTCAAGCGATCGCACTGCTGCCAGCGCCAGCACTGGGAACAGAAAGAAATATCCAGAGCTGGCCCAGTGCGGTAGGCCGCGCGAACCCCACAGTGGAATCACGCTGAAGACAATGATGGGAATCAATCCGATGATTGCCAGTGATCGCGCCGCGGACTGCGCGCCATCAACCCCCTCGCCGCGCAGACTCTTGTAACCCTCAACAAGGAGCGGCCACCAGATCCACGGCAGCACAAACACGGCCTGGCCACCGATCATCGCCAGCACATTCATCGGATTGATTCCGCCGCCACCCGAAGCCCGGGCTCCCTGAAATCGCAGCGAGACCCAGTCATTCTGCCAGTTCCAGTAGAGCACTGGTGTGGCAATGACTACCGCGAGTACCGCCCCCACCCAGGGAGCGGGGTGAGCGAGCATCCGGCGGCCCCCGCGGCTGCTGAGCAACATAACCAAGAGACCGATCGCCGCGAGCATCGCGTGATACTTCGAGAGTGCAGCGACTCCCAGCGCTGCGCCGATCAAAAGCCATGTGCTCCACTGGCTCCAAGCACGCGCGGGCGACTCAGCCCCCGTCTCGCAAGTCTGCGATCCAATCACACCGCCGCGCGCCATCGCAAACAACGCGATGGAGAGTGCAAACAAGAGCGGGCCATCGGGAAGCGCCCACGAACCAATCGCTACGCCAAAAAGCGCGGAGCAGTTGAGTAGCACTCCCGCGAGGAATCCAGCGCGCCGGCCCATGCAAATCGCCGTTGCTTGGCACATGAACCAGGTGGTTCCTGCGAACAGCAAGATGAAGGGCAGCCGCGGAGCCAGCGGGCTCGACTCGCCCAAACACTCGATCCCTAGTCGCGTGAGCCAGAACACCATTGGCGGATGATCGAAGGCACTCGCCGCCAGCACTCGGCTGGTGGCAACTTCATATGACTCGTCAACACCTAGAGGCAGCCAGGATGCCAGGGCGATCCGAACCAACACCGTACCCGCAATGAGCAGCAAGACCGAGCGATTGAAGGACTTCCCCGCCCACTCAGCAAACGACCCGAACCGAAGCAAAGAGAGCGGCTGGGAATCCGGCTGTTGGAGCGTCACATGGTGGAGGCTAGCGTTGGCTGGCCCGGCGTGGCTTGACATCAAGCCTGAGCTTCCGTTACCTATGCACTGTGCCCGAAGTGAATGAGCCGCAGGAATCCGCGCCATCTCGCGAGCCTGCTTTGAACCTGCGCCGAGGATTCGGCTGGCTGGCCCTGTCGCTTCCCATCATCTGCGTGAGTTGGTGGTTCTTCGACCGCCCGGTTGAGCAGTGGTCGCGAGAAACCGGCGTGTCGCTGCGGCCTGCGTCCGAGATCATCACCGAGT
The DNA here is from genome assembly GCA_009692045.1 of Phycisphaerales bacterium. GTDB lineage: Bacteria > Planctomycetota > Phycisphaerae > Phycisphaerales > SM1A02 > SYPI01. The sequence goes on from SIAA01000048.1 coordinate 6,213, forward strand.
CCGTCGAAGCTCTGTGGCCTCTCATCACCAGCGCGGTCTGGTGTGCGGTGGCATATGCCTTCAAGCGTTTCAATCTCGCACGCTGGGCCCTCTTGATGATTCTGGCGATACTTGGATCAGGCATCGCGGTGAACATCCTCAAGTTCATCTTCGCTCGCGCCCGACCCGCGCTGCTCAAGAGCGACGAGTGGGGATTTCAGTGGCTCGCCTCGGGTCACGAGTACGCAAGTTTCCCCTCCGGTCATGCCACAACTGCCGGTGCGATCGCCATGACCCTATGCCTAATGGTGCCGCGGCTTCGATTCGGCTTCGTTGTGCTCGGATGCGCTGCGGCTTCTACCCGAGTGATCCTGAACGCTCATTACCTCGGAGATGTAGCAGCCGGCTGGATTCTTGGCTGCTTCTGCGTGCTCTTCATCGACTGGGTTTGGTGGAAGCGATGGGGAAACTCTCTGCCCATCCCCTACCTCAGGAAAGCCCCGACCAGAGCGGGCGCGGCTTGAGCAAGTCCGTTTCGATAATCGTTCCCACCTACCGCGAGGCTGGAAATATTCCGACTCTCGTCCAGCGTATCGAGGGAGCACTCGCACCAACGGGTCGCAAGTTCGACCTCTGGTTGATGGACGACTCGCCGGACGGAGACAAGACCCCCGTGGTGGTCGCAGATCTCAACAAGCAGTGGGTGCATCTCATCAAGCGCAGTGGAACCCGCGGACTTGGGCATGCAGTTGTCGAGGGCCTCGAGCGATCGAAGGGCGACATCCAGGTGGTGATGGATGCCGACCTGAGCCATCCACCGGAAAAAGTACCGGAGCTGATTGCCGCCGCCGAGGCCGATGACTGCGACTTCGCTATCGGTTCTCGCTACGCACCGGGCGGCACCATCGCTGGAAACTGGTCGCTGCTGCGCCACCTCAATAGCCGAGCCGCAACCCTAGTAGCACGGCCGTTCACCAGAGCGCGCGATCCCATGAGTGGGTTTTTTGCGCTCAAGCGCGAGTTGCTAACCCGGGCGCCTGCGGCTCTGAATCCCATTGGCTACAAGATCGGCCTAGAGATTCTGGTGAAGTGCGGATGCAAGCGCATCCGAGAAGTGCCGATTCACTTCGAGGATCGTCAGGTAGGCACCAGCAAAATGGGGCTCAAACAGCAACTGCAATATGTCAGGCAGGTGCGCGCTCTGGCAAGATTCAAGTTCGGCGAACTGGCACGCTTTGCCGAGTTCGGCCTGGTAGGCACCAGCGGCACGGCGATGAACCTGATTGCGGTGACGGCGGCGCACAGCATCGGGCTCAGCGTGCGCGGCTCGATCGCAGTTGCCATCCTGGTCTCGATGTCCACCAACTATCTGCTCAACCGCGCCATCACCTTTCGTGACATGGTCCGAAACGGCTCAGCACGCCCGATGTGGAAGGAGTACTTGTGGTTCGTGGCAGTAAGTTCTGTGGGAGCGGCGGTGAACTGGTGGGTAGCAAGTGCCTTGGCGCAGCGGTGGGAAAACGTGCCTTTCGGGCTGCAAGAGGGGACTCTAGTAGGCGTACTTGCCGGGCTCGCGTTCAACTACGCCGGATCGCGACTGCTTGTATTCGGCAAGTGATCGCCCTCTAGCGCGGACGCCGACTCAGTATCGATAGTGATCACTCTTGTAAGGGCCGTGAACCGGCACGCCGATGTAAGCGGACTGCTCCGCGGTCATCTCCGTCAGCCGCGCGCCCAACTTATCCAGATGCAATCTAGCAACGCGCTCATCGAGTGCCTTGGGCAGTGTGTGTACACCCGTGGCATACTTCGATCCGAAGCAATGCAACTCGATCTGCGCCATAACCTGATTGGTGAATGAACTGCTCATCACGAAACTGGGATGCCCGGTGGCGCAGCCAAGATTCAGGAGCCGGCCCTCGGCCAGCACGATTATCGATCGGCCGTTCTCCCAGACCCACTCATCAACCTGAGGCTTCACATTCACCCGCTTGATTCCCTTGATCTTCCCCAGCCCTGCCATGTCAATCTCATTGTCGAAGTGGCCGATGTTGCCGATGATGGCCTTGTCCTTCATGCGCTCCATGTGCGCCGCCGTGATGATGCTGAGGTTTCCGGTGGCGGTGACGAACAGATCGGCGCTGCCGACCACATCATCGAGGCGCACGACTTCGTAACCTTCCATGCAGGCCTGCAGAGCACAGATCGGATCGATCTCTGTGATCTTCACGCGGCACCCCTGCCCTCGCAATGCCTGGGCGCAACCCTTGCCGACATCGCCGTAGCCGCAGACAACCGCAACCTTGCCCGCAAGCATGATGTCCGTAGCGCGCATGATTCCATCAACGCAACTGTGACGGCATCCGTAGAGGTTGTCGAACTTGCTCTTGGTAACCGAGTCATTGACATTGATCGCCGGGAAAAGCAACTCGCCCGCCTCATGCATCTGATAAAGGCGATGAACGCCGGTGGTTGTCTCTTCGCTCACGCCTCGAACATGGGGAGCGGTGCGAGTCCAATGGCCGGGCGCTTCATGGCGCAGGGCCGCAAGGGTCTGGAGAATCACCGTGTATTCCTCGCTATCCGTAGCACTCGGAGCCGGAACCGCCCCCGCCTTCTCGAAGGCGAGCCCCTTGTGAATCAGGAGCGTGGCATCGCCACCATCATCAAGGAGCAGATTCGGCCCATTGCCATCCGCCCAGTTGAGCGCCTGAAAGGTGCACCACCAATACTCGGCAAGTGTCTCGCCCTTCCAGGCAAAGACGGGGATTCCCTTGGGGGACGCAGCAGTACCACCCCGACCGATCGCCACTGCGGCGGCGGCATGATCCTGGGTGGAGAAGATGTTGCAGCTGGCCCAGCGCACCTGCGCACCAAGATCAACCAGTGTTTCGATTAGCACCGCGGTCTGTACCGTCATGTGCAGGCTGCCTGTGATGCGCGCACCCTGCAGCGGGTTCTTACCCTTGTACTCGGCGCGTAGAGCCATCAGCCCCGGCATCTCATGTTCGGCGAGCTCGATCTCCTTGCGGCCGAAGGCGATGGCCTCTGCCGATAGGTCCTTGACCTTGAATCCCAGAGTGCCCGTCAGAGACAGCCCCGTGTTCAGAAAAGTTGCGGCGTGTTTGGTGGCGGGAAGTGTGGCGGCGCTCATGGTGGTTTATGGTCCTTGCCTCGAAGCGAGGGGGGGGGCGAAATCGTGAGGGCGAATACGAAACAAACTCTAATCAACCGTCTATCCGGATGAACGGATGATAGCACTCACTAACACCGCGCTACCATTGTGTGCTGCTCCAATCTAGGAACCAAACTATGCCAAGTATTCGCGCTGTTCTCTCTCTCACCTCGCCCCGTAACCCCTGCGCGATTGCCGCCTTGCTGCTCGCTCTGGCTCCCCTTTCCGGTGCAGCGAGCCCTGCCGTGCATGACGCGCCCGCGCCACAGGCTGCGGCTGCCGCAGAGCGCAAGGGCGATCCCTACACGCTGCCAACCTGTCCGGTTTCTGGCAAGCCGCTCGGCGCAGATGCATTCATCCTCATTATGGATGGCTCCGACAATCCTGCCAACGCTGGCCGCGAGATCCGCTTCTGCTGCTCAGAGTGCGCCGACAAGTTCAAGGCTGATCCGGCGAAGTTCATCCCCGAGATCGACAAGCAAATGGTCGGGGCACAACTGAAGACATACCCCGCCGGAAACTGCGCCGTCATGACAGACGATGAACTCTCCGACCCGCGCGGCCCCGATGCGATGGAGGACAAGAATGTCATCCTCGGCAATCGGCTCGTCCGTCTCTGCTGCGCCAAGTGCATCAAGAAACTGCGTGCTGCGCCCGAGAAGTACCTGCCTGGGGTAGATGCCGCGGTGATCGCCATGCAGAAGCCAACCTATGCCCTGACTACCTGCCCTATCTCCGGCAAGGCACTCGGTGCCACTGCGGTAGATATTGTCGTAGCCAACCGGCTGGTGCGCGTCTGCTGTCCGGGCTGCACGGCGCCGGTGCTCAGTGATCCGGTCGCTGCGTTCAAGAAGATTGATGCCGCTGCTGCGACAAAGAAGTAGCAGGACCGATAGACCGCTAGGCTCGCTCTCCCTCCGGCTCGGCGGCAGGGTCAATCGCCCGCGCCGCGCGCAAGCCTGACTCAATAGCACCCTCGACCCATCCGGACTTCATCGTGGTAAAGTCGCCAGCAGGGTGAAGGCGGCCTTCAGGTTTGGCGCACTTGGCAATCATCCATGCGCCGCCGACTGGAACATCCCCGAGCGAACCCCTGATCCATGGCTGCTCGCCCCAAGCAAACTCCTTCACCATCACCACTTCATCAAAGAGATCTCGCATGTCATGGCGGAACAGCTCGATGAGTTCTTGCTGGCGGGTGGCCCGATTCCCCTGGAGATACGCCGCGGCATTCGACCCATTGATATAGAAGAAGACATTTCCATAACCGCCGCGCTCATTGCCAGTGATTATCGATGACGCGCTCCCATGGCCTGTCGGAGCCTGCCATGGGCCATCCGTGCACACTCTTTGCCAGCCATGACGGGGTCTTCGTCTGCACCACTACCTTCACCGTCTGCGCCTAGGTGAACCTCTGAAACATCTCGCTCTTTCTGGGCGACCACGCGGGCGTGACTTTGATGTCCTGCAGGACTGTGAAGGGAATCGTGCAGACGATCGCATCGCCTGAGAACTCACAGCCGTCCGCTACCGAAACCCTGACGCGGGCGGCGCTCTGGTCGATCGCTGTCACGGGCGCGCCGAGCACAATGCGATCTCTGAGCTCCCTTGCCATTGCTTGTGGCAGTTGTTCGTTGCCACCCTCGATGCGAAAGAGGTTCTGATCTCCGAAGTGATATGCCAGATCAGGAACGCATCCCAAGGCCGATGAGACGCTGGTGAAAGTAGCTCCGTGTGCGTCGAGTAACCGAATGAAGTCGTCCGAGCCTCCCACCTGACTGATCAGTTCTCCAACTGTGAGACCATCCAATCGATCCAGGGTTTCGCCGTCAGGCCACTCGGCGTCCAGCACCGAAACGGTATCGAGACCATTCAGATAGAGGTAGCGGTTGAGCGTGGACGAAATCGTCACCCCCCCGTTCCTCGGGTCGCAAATCGAAGGGCCAGTTCGCCAGATCGGCCCCTTGCGCCGTTTCCCCGTGGTACAGGTAACGCGGCAGACCGTCATTCATGCTCAAGACTGGAAGTTTGAAACGGCGAATGTAACGCAGCACATGAGGCATGTTTGAGCGGAAGTGTCCACCCCCAGCCTCGGAGAACTGGCCACCCTGCAGAGGCAGCGAGAGTAGGCGACCGCCCACTCGATCCTGACATTCGATAGCCGTCACTTTGTGCCCGCGGCGCATCAAAGCCAGCGCGGCCGTGAGGCCAGACATACCTGCGCCGAGCACCAACACATCAAGCGGAGACGGTGCCGCACTTGCGCTCTGCGGCGATGCGAGCGGCTGGGATGATGCCGCTACGAAGAATGGTGCCGCAGCGATGGCGCCGCCCGAACGCCTGAGAAAGTTTCTCCGCGTCGTTGCCCAGCGAGAGTTAGGGTTGGACGGGTTCATCGCTAGCGTGAATCGTAGAACACACTCCGCGCTACTGCAGGCTGCCGACACACCGGCAATAGATGCTAACGCGGCGACGGCGCCGCTTCGGGCGCTGGCATGTCAAGGTTGGGAACGGCCGCGGCGCTGCAGGAGCCGTACCAATCCGAGTTTCACTCCCACCATCTGTCCTACTTGGTGCTCAGATCGCTTCGCCACTCATTTCCTCTCTCCAAGTTGCCGCAGGATCTTGGTAAGCGCAGAGCCGAGGCCACCGCCGACAAGGAATACTGCTGCTGCGACAAACTCAGCGGCGCCTGTAATTGCACCCCTCAGGTCATTCGGACCGGACGTGTAGAAGCTGATGATGGACGCAACGAACAAAATCCCGCCCAAGACCGACATCGCCGTGCCCGACCACGAGATCGCGCTCAGCTTGAGTTCGGCTTGCTCGTAATGCCATTGAGCATTCTGCGCCGCACGCCTCGCTTCTGCCTCAGCGGCGTGTTGGGCCCTCCGCGCTTCAACACCCAATGCGATTTGGGCCTTTCTGTCCTCTATCGCTGCTATCCGCTGGGCTTCCACACCCTCCCACTCGGTGACGCCCGGCACCATGTGGACACCCTCGCAAACTGGGCACTTGTCGCTCTCTCCAGCTTTGCTGAGCGGATTGGCGAGGCCCTCCTTGCACGCGGAGCACTCGTAGTAGACCGTGATCTTCCCAGTCAGACTCTTCTGGATGATGTACGTGGGCTCTGACATTGGATTATCTCACGGCGAACCGACCCCGATCCAGTAGAAGATCCTACGCTGTCTTGCGACGAATCAATCGCAGCTGCGCTCACTTCACCGCAGCGAGCTTCAAGAAGCCGGGTGGCACACTGATTGCTTATCCCCAGCGACACTCCATCGTCGATTGCGTGCTCGAGAGCGGCGGCAGGAGCCACCACTGAGACGAACCCATACCCCCCGCCACTCCATGCAGGCGATGACTGATTATCTGAATGGTGGCCAGATCGCCCGATTGGATCGCGGCCTCAATTTCGGTATAAATCACGGAGAGTTTCAACTTGTAGCGCGCCACCAAAGCATCGAACTCTGGGTCACTGTCTGCTGCCTGGGGTGGCGGCGGTGGCGGCTGATTGGAGAAGTCTTCGTACATAATTCTATCCCTACGACTAACTGTGCTGCGTATAGACTCGATAGGATCAATCGCTCAGTAGGTGCACGCGTCGCCGGGGGAGGCTTTGCCATCGGGGGCTAGATTAGACTCCCACCGGGCGGAACGGGCTCACCTTCGACATCGAATTCCGCCGCGGTCACGAACGCAGCCGAACCCGCAAACGGGGCCTCCAGGTCCCGCTTTCGTTACCGACTATCGGTGCGGTAGTGGCATGGGACTCAAGATGCTCGCCGGCGCCTCGGCGAGGAACTCATCGAGTTAGAGAGCACCGCCACGAACAGCCCAGGCCCCTTGGCGTTCGGCGCGGGTGTCAGTCTGGTGTAGCGATCCACTCGCAGATGACCCTTGGCATGCTTCTCCAGATCCTGCGGCGAGAATCCCAGGTGGGCGTGATCCATGGTGGTGCGGTAATCGTGGCGCACATGGGGCACCATGTCGATCACCAGCAACTTTCCCCCTGGGCGCAGCGCCCGTGAGAGCTGCCCCATCACTTCGCTCGGCCGCGGAATGTGATGAAACACCAGCACGGC
>SIAA01000049.1 GCA_009692045.1 Phycisphaerales bacterium
ATCGTCTGGGTGTTCACCAAGGATCGCACGACTCATTGAGTTGATTCTGATTGACTCGGTCTCAGATTCAGACTCGCATCTGATTCTCTCCTTTCTAGAATCGAGGGTTGATCCAGGCTTCCGCCCGAGCGGGAGCCTGGGTCGTTTTTCAACACTGCCGGACCGGCCCCGCTTAGCGGAGGATCCAGAGGCAATCGGGCTGGCGGGATTTGAACCCACGACCTTTTGACCCCCAGTCAAACGCGCTACCAAACTGCGCTACAACCCGTGATGAACGCAGGAGTCTAGCACCAACTGCTGCTGGGCTCCTGATGCGAGATTCAACGGACAGGGGGAGATTCGAACTCCCGATACAGTTTCCCGTATACAGCATTTCCAATGCTGCTCCTTCAGCCGCTCGGACACCTGTCCCGAATCGGCTAGTGTAGCAATGTGGAAACGCCACGATTACCGTGCACTGATGCACCCGCAGTGGGCACGCCACCGCTTGAGGGGATGCTCGTGCTGGACAAGCCCGAAGGCATCACCAGCATGCGTGCGGTTGAAATCCTCCGCCGCCTCGCAGGCAAGGCCAAAGCCGGGCACGCAGGAACTCTCGACCCCTTGGCAACAGGCATACTCCTGGTGTGTTTCGGCCGAGCTACCAAGTCGATTTCGCTCCTGATGAACTGTGACAAGCGCTACGAAACGACCATCGATTGTTCGGCGACCACATCCACGCTCGATCGCGAGGGCGCGCGCCACGAGGTCGAGGTAAAAACCATCCCCAGTGAGTCCGCGGTTCGTGAGGCACTCGCGGCCAATGTCGGCACGATCATGCAACGCCCCCCCGCATTCAGCGCCATCAAGATCGGGGGTCAGCGCTCCTACAAACTGGCGCGCGCCAGTGGTGGTGTTGATGACCCGGCTGCGGCCGAGGCCGCTGCCGCAGCGATCGAACCGAGAGCGATCCTTGTGCACTCCATGACTCTACTCAAGTATGAATGGCCGTTCATCACCGTGGCGATTCACTGCGGCAAGGGGTTTTATGTGCGGAGCCTGGCCCGCGATCTGGGTAAGGCGCTCGGATGCGGTGGCTACTGCACAGCCATTCGGAGGACAGCGATCGGACGCTATGACTTGTCTGCGGCGCGGTCGCTCGATTCTCTGTCATGCGTAACCGCGGCCGACCTGCTGCCTGCCTGCCCCTGAGCGGGGGCAACAGCTGAGGCCAATGCCGCAGCTGCCGTGCGCTTCGCCTTGCGGGAGTCCTCACGCCATGAGTGAATGAGCAGGATGGTCATGCCCGCGAGCAGCATCATGTCTGCCATGTTGAACACCCACGGGAATACCTCGTTACTACCGCCAGGCCAGTTGAGACCCATGGGCAAGTCCCACCTTGGAAGCATGTGGAGAAAGTCTCGCACCGCACCCACGAAGAGTCGATCATGGAGATTCCCCACGCCGCCCGCGAGGATCAGACCGATTCCCACATGAGCCAGACGATTTGATTCTCGCGTCCACCAGCCAAAGACCCAGACTGCGGCAACAACGGCCGCAATGGTGAAGCTGACGAAGATGCCACGGCGGTGCTGCCCGACTCCAAACACCGCACCATGATTGAGAACCAAGTGGAAGTCGAGCAAGTCGAAGGGAATGGCCCGCATCCCCTGATGGAAGGGCAACCGATATGAGGGCGAAGCCACCTCTTGTGCCGAGGCAAGTTCCATGGGGAATCCGGCAACATGCTCAAACGCGAGCCGCTTGGTTACAAGATCCGCGGCGAGCCCCAGCGCAAAGACAAGAATCAGCGTCCACCAAGCTAGGGGAGAGTGCCACGAGGCGCGCCCCTCACCCGCTGCCAAGTCAGATTCATTCACTATCGATGCGTCGCGTGGTTGGTCGCAGGCGCGCCCCTCACCCGCCTGTGAGACTGGCTCATCTGGTCGGCTCATGACCGAGGCTTGTTGCGCTCGCTCTGCCTTGCCGCCTCGACAGTGAGCTTGGCCCACGGCGTGGCATTGAGGCGCGCCTTCGGAATGGGCTTGCCCGTTTTCATGCATACTCCGTAGGACTTATCCTTGATCCGTTCAATCGCCTGATCGATCTCGGAGAGCAGTTGGCGATCACCCTCCGCCATCCCCAGTGCGAAGTCCTGATCGAATGTGTCAGAGCCAATGTCTGCCATGTGCAATGGCATGGTGGACAGATTGCCCCCGTTAGATCGGAGCGCCTCGTCCTCGACTCCCCGCACCCTACCCACCAGCACCGCGCGACGAGACAGCAACTCGCTGGAGTAGTGATCCAGTTCTCGCTTGTTCAACTTGGTCTTGGCAAACTTTGGCATCTCGGGGATCGCGTGAACAATGCTCGTGGCTGGCGCCTTGCGAGGCTTGCGCTTGAGTTTCACCCCAGCCATGCAGAGCAAGAGGACGCGCCGACCGCTGATAACTACATAGCCGCCACCGAGCTTGTTTGTGCCTGGCTTGACCAAAGCACCTGCGCGGATCGCTGCTTCTCGAACTGTGGTAGCGGTAGAAAAGTCGATCTTCTTCCTCGGCGGCTTGGATCCCGAGGCAGTCTCGACGGGCTTTGGTCGTGGCTTGGGCTTGGCAATGACTGGAGGAGGGGCGCCCTTGGGTCGTGGCTTGCTAGGCGGCGTCGGAGTGAAGCCAGGAACCTGCTGGGAAACCCCGAACACATTGTTGGGAACGATTGTTTCCTTGGTCTGAATCACTGATCGCGCCCTCGCCTCGGCTGCAGCGGCCGCAATGCGAGCCATGGCAGCGGCTTTGCTCTTTGCAGCAGCAATCGCCGCCGGGCTGCGCTGCCCAGAGCGCAATCTTGATTTGGCAACTGGTGGCTTGGGCACCGATGCTCGCTGCTTAGTCGCGTTCTGCATCGATAACACCTTCTTCTGTGTCGATTTTGCTTTGTTCTTTGTTGATTTTTTCATTTGGAACCACAAATCAAGTGAAAGAGAATGCCATTCGCAGTCCTATAACTCAACTAATCTAGAGTTAACGTGATCGGAAGACCCCCATTATAGCCGATAAGCCCACCCTTCGTCAACAGGGTTATAAGTCCTTGCTTAAGTTGACGTGCTAGTCCCAGTCGCGCCTATCCGGCTGAACCGTTCGTATCGCAATCGCACCAGTGTGTCTCGATCAATCCGCGTGAGCTCCCCCAGTTGTTCCACGATCCAAGACTGCATCGCTTCGGATGCCGCCTTGGGATCACGATGCGCCCCGCCATGCGGCTCACGGATCACCGCATCGATGAGTCCGTTCTTGAGATTGTGCTTCGCAGTGAGCGCGAGAGCCTGCGCGGCAAGACTGTTCGTCCGCTCGTTGGCCTCTTTCCAAAGGATTGCCGCGCATCCTTCCGGAGAAATCACCGAGTACCAGCTGTGCTCGAGCATCGCCACCCGATCGCCAACCCCAATCCCCAGCGCCCCGCCTGATCCCCCCTCTCCAATGACGATGCACACGATGGGAACTCGCAGGCGGCTCATCTCGCGCAGGTTCACGGCGATTGCCTCGGCCTGTCCGCGCTGTTCGCTGCCGATTCCGGGATAGGCGCCCGGTGTATCAATGAATGTGACAATGGGCAGATTGAACTTCTCGGCTAGTCGCATCTTGAGAAGTGCCTTGCGATATCCCTCCGGATGAGCACATCCAAAGTGGCAGTTGATCCGCTCCGCCGTGGTACGGCCCTTCTGATGGCCAATCAGCAGCACTTTGAAGGGCCCGATACGAGTAAAGGCGGTGATGATTGCCGGGTCATCGCCGAAGGTGCGATCACCATGAAGCTGGCAGAAATCTCGGCAGAGCATGTCGACATAATCGAGAGTCTGCGGTCTACCCGGGTGCCGCGCTACTCGAACCGTCTGCCACGGCGTCAGGTTGGCATAGGTCTTGGCGATGAGCGCGTCACGGGTAACCCGAAGAGTCTCAAGCTCTTCCCGGAAAGTCTCGCAATCGGGGCGTTCCTCCAGCACCGAGACCTGGCGTTCAATCTCCAGAATCGTCTGCTCGAAGTCGAGTTGAAATGTAGAACTGGACGGCGCCTTGGCCATGAAGCGTCAATGCTAACGACTTGAGCGGGTGCGACGTGGCCAAGGCTGGTCCAGCCGTGCCTGCAAGTTGCCGCGGTGCTACCGTATCACCATGCCTCGTCTGGCAGTCATCGGATTCGGTGCGCTAGGCACCGCGATCATTTCCGGCAATGTCAACGCCGCAGCAATGCGCGCTGAAGATGTTCTAGTGATAGTGCGCAGCCCTCTCAAGGCCGTTCACGCGGCGAAGCTAGGGTTTGAAAGCAGCACCAACATTCGCGATGCCGCGCAGTGCGAACGACTACTGCTCGCAGTAAAGCCCCAGTCATTTTCGGAAGTGGCCAACCAGATCGGCGTAGTCAATCAACCGATCCTGGTGGTGAGTGTCATGGCGGGAATAACTTCGGCGCGCATCGAGAGTGCTCTGGGGGACCGCGTCCGCGTGGTGCGAGCGATGCCCAATACTGCTGTGAGGATTTCCAAGGGCATGACAGTTCTTGCAGGTGGCTCCCGAGCTACCGCCGATGATCTGGCGTTTTCCAGAGCCCTGTTCTCTGCGGTCGGAGAAGTGCTCGTTTCTGCAGAGCGAATGCTCGATGCCGCCACCGCCGTGAGCGCATCCGGCCCTGCGTACCTCTTCTTTCTCGCGGAAGCTTGGATCGAAGCTGCTCAGAAAGCTGGGTTCAGCCCCGAGGAGGCTCGGCAACTTGTGACCCAGACAGTGCTGGGCGCGGCCGAGCTGTTGGCACAATCCGAAGACACTCCACAGGCGCTTCGAAAGATGGTGACGAGCCCGAGCGGCACAACTGCGGCGGCCATAAAGGTTCTGACGGATCGCGGCCTTCGCGAGGCGATGCTGGAGGCAGTCGCAGCTGCGACAACACGCGCGGGGGAACTGGCGAAGGCCTAGGGTCAGAAGCGCCCGTCAAAAATCGCGGCGACAGAACAATACAGTTGCGATTGATAGCACTACTCCCTCGAACACCAGGCTGGTGACGAGCACCCACCACACGCCGCGCGAGTTCTCGTCAGCTCTCAAGGCCTCGATGAACTTTGCTCGCTCCACGCGACCGTGCCCGAAGATTTCTCCGCCCGTCTCATCACGGGCTTCGGCATCAGCTCCCAAGCCTCCGCGAAGCCGAGCATCCACCACCAACTGCCGCTCCAGCATGTTCAGCGATTCAATCGCCTTGGGAAGCACGGTCTTGGCGGCGAATACCCACCAGTGCACGCTATGCCATGTCGCGTCAGAGCTGCGCTGACTGGCGAGTTCCTCAGTCAACTCTGCAACTGTTTCAGGATCCTCATCGGCATCCGCCTGCGCCTTGGCAAGTTCTGCCTCGATCGCAGAAACTTCCAGACTGCTGGCGATCGTTCCATAGTTGATCAGGGACTCACCGGAGTGAACTCCCAGCAACAGTAGCCAGAAGATCGCCGTGACAATGAGCGCGGCGATGGTTGACCGCGTCAGCAACCCTACCAGCGCGCACACGCAGTAGAGGTAGGAGTAAATGACGACGACATATGGCACCGCGAGGAACAGTGACGGTTCCCACACCCGACCGCGCAGCCCGATCACCAGGAAGCTGGCCAGCGCAAACACTGTCACCTGAAGCGCGGTGAACAGCAGTCCAGTGAGATACTTGGTCAAGAACAGTCTCGCGCGCGAGAGTGGTTTCGCCAGCATCATGTCAATGGACCCCGCGCTGACGAGATCAGGAATGATCCCGGCGGTTGAAATGAGCGCTAGAGCCGTGGCGAACAGGCCGAGCCAAGCCTTCACGCCCAAGTTCATGAACATGAGTTTGTAGAAGGACTCAGGGGAGATGACATTGGAGTTGAAGAACGGCGAATCGAACGACCATCCGAAGGGCCACACACTGATGCCCGTCTGATCGATGCCAAACATGCCGAAGATGCCCACGACTACCACGCTGAGCCCCAGAGAAAGCCAGAACAACTTGCGAGCGTTGAGTTCGCGGTAGGCCGCCACGAATAGTGCCATCGTCTGGATCATGACACTCCTCCGATGGTGGCGCCAGGAGCGGAAACAACTCCTGTTGTTGGATCGGCCACCGCGCGGATGAACAGATCTTCGAGCGACTCGCGCACCGTAGCAGCGAAAAGAATGGTGCGGCCTTCGGCTCGCAATCGGTCGATGCTGGCCTGCCCTCCGTTGGCCTCGGTGCGCAGCAGCACGAGGCGCGAGGCTGATGGGGCCGCGTCCAACCCTTGCCCGGGTGCGCGCTCGCGCGTGACTCTGCCCAGTGGCTCCCACCAGGCGGGCGGTTCTCCCTCGATGGCAATCTCGAAGCGACGACTGGCAGCGGTGAGCTCGTCGATGGTCCCTTGGGCAACCACCCGACCCTGCACCAATATCGCCACCCGATTGCACACCTGCTCAACCTCGCTGAGCAGATGGCTGTTAAGAAACACAGTGCGGCCTTCGTTGCGCATCTGGATCAGCATGTCGCGAATCTCGCGGCGGCCCACAGGGTCAACACCATCTGTCGGTTCGTCCAGCACAATCAAGCGCGGATCATTCACAAGGCTTGCGGCCAGTCCGACGCGCTGCTGCATCCCCTTGGAATATGTGCCTACCTTGCGATCGGCCCAATCCTCCATGCGAACCATGTCGAGTAGGTGCGAAGCTCTGCGTTTCCGAGCCGCGCGCTCCATTCCTGCGAGGGCTCCGAAGAACTCGACCACCTGCCGACCGGTGAGATACTTGGGGAACCGGTGATGCTCTGGCAGGTATCCCACGCGCGCCAAAGTTGGCTTGTGACCGACGGGAGCCCCGAGGATCGTGCCGCTCAGTTTGGTGGCACGCGCGACCGTCATCATGATTTTCACCAGAGTGCTCTTGCCCGCACCGTTGGGCCCAAGAAACCCAAAGACTTCGCCCTCGTTCACCTGCACAGACACGCCGCGCAGGGCGCGAACACGGCCTCCGTATGTTTTTTCGACATCACTCAGGTCAACTGCTAGTGCCATGGGGTGGGCATGGTAGCCAAGGTCGCTGCTGCGAACCGCGGGTTAGCAGACTAGGAGCAAAAGCGACGCGGCCTCCGCGCACATCGCACAGAGGCCGCATCGTCACATCATTTCGCTGCGCACATCCTCTGCCGCAGCATTCCCTTTTCCTAAACCCTACGCCCCATGATGGACTTCCCTAAAGTCCACCGCGTGCGGGCGCTTCCGTGCGCGCCCTCCGAATCATGCAACGGGCTCCAAGAGCTTTTTCTCCTTGCCCTTCTTGCTGTCAACCTTCTTCGGCAGCGGATACTGAGAGACATATTCCGGCTTGAGGAAGAAGTAGTACAGGGTGCCCTCTGCATACTGAGAACCCGCCAAGATCTCGGCACCGCTACCAACACCCATAAAGATGTCAGCGCGGCCTGGCGCCCGGATTGCGCCACCGGTGTCCTGGTCGAGCATGAAACGCCTGAAAGTAGTTTTGCTGTTGTTGACGCTGATTCCCTGAGTATCCACGAGGACGACTCCGCCCGGGGGATAAACCTTTTTGTCTGTGGCGAGGGTCTCGCGATCAGTGACGCGCACTCCGAGACTTCCCGCAGGCCAGTTCAAACCGTCATACTCAGTGAAGAACACATAGCAGTTGTTGCGGGAGATGAGCTCCTGAATCTTGCGCGGATCCTTCTGGTAGTAGGCGCGAATCGCGGGCAGACCAAGTTCTGTTTCCTTGATGATGCCCTCGCTCACCAGAGAATCACCGAGGCCGACATAGGCGCCATCGGTCTTGCCTGCGTAACCCACATACATGGCCTTGCCATCAGGCATGCGCAGTTTGGCGGAACCATTCACCTGAATGATGTACACATCAAGAGCACTGCCCAGCCACACCAGTTCGGTTCCAGTGAACGGCATTGTGCGCTCGAGCTCGGCACGGGAAGGCCAAGGAGTAGTTGTTCCATCGCTCAGCCTACGACCCAGAGGATCACCGTTGACGGGATCGGTCGCCAAGTCGGCGGGACGCTTATAGAGCGGATACTGAAACTTCTCACTGCGCTCGCGGCTCGCGGGAAACTCCGGGGCGTAGTAACCGGTGAAGAGCACGACACCCTTGCCGTTGTATCCAACGGTTTGGTAGCAGTCGAACATCTGATTGAGCGAGGCAACGAAGTCTGACTCAGTGCCGCTGCTGGCGATCAAGTCCTTGAAAGCAACCACGCTGGCCGCCGCCTGCTCGTGCGTACTCACCGTGAAGTGTGGATAGGGTCGCTCGCTCGAGGGAGCGCCAAACCACTTGATGCTCTGATCAAGCGAGTTGTCGAGTGCCTTGCCCCGCTCGCGCCAGGCGTAGGCAACATCGGGCCAGTTGGCGCTGTCTACGAGTTTGAGTGCGCACTCACCTGGTCCAAGTTGGTGGGAGTAGTCAGTTTCTGCAACCTGATCGGATTGGCAGCCTCCGAAGGCCAGCAGCCCGATCAACGCTCCCGTCAACACCGAATTTGAGATTGCCCGTTGTGAATTCATGCGTCCTTGCATGGTGGGTAGGCTACGCGCCCCGGCTTTGGCGTACAATCAAAAACTTGGAGACAACTATGGAATCCCCATCATCCCCGACTGCCGTGCTAGCCATGTTCAACCTCTCCGGGTGGGAGTTAGTCATCCTCGGGGTGATCCTCCTGCTCATCTTCGGGCGCAAGGTTCCCGACATCGCTAGGTCTCTCGGCAAGGGCGTGGTCGAGTTCAAGAAGGGGTTACGGGATGTGCACGACGCCGTTGAGCAGCCCAGCCAGCCGCAGCAATACCAGCAGAATCAGGGCAATCCGGCACCGCCAGCCCAGTTCCCGTCCAGTGCCGAGACGCAGTCGACACCATCTCAGGGCCAATCAGGTCAGAATGTTTACTCCCAGGGCGGGGCTTCGGAACAGAGCAAAACGAGTCAGAACCCCTATCAGCAGGGAGACTTCCGTAAGGACAGTTGATGCTTGAGGGCGAGTGTGCCGGCGGCTAGGAAGAGCAGAGCTGGTGTGGAGAGGGTCACGAACGCCGAGCCAAGGGGGAATCCATCCCCGAGCAGCCCGTGAAGAATGTAGAAGCCGCCAAGCGAGCCGACTCCGAGCAAGCCTCCTAGGCGCTCCCGCCACCAGCCCAGGAGCATCCCGGCCCCAACCCCGAGCGGGAAGAACGCAAAAAGCAGGATCTCTGAGCCGGAGAGTTTGAGAGCACCGGGGCCGTCCCCCATGACGGCTGCTGACATGGCACCCAGGCTGAGGATGCTGGTGAGGCGGGCCGTCCAGCGAAAGGCCGTGATGACCCCAGGCGTCTCGACTTGGCGGCTCACGGCGTCAACTCCGGGCCCGGAACACCCGAAAGAGCATGGTCAGCGGGTCATAGAACTCATCAACCACGCGTTCTTTGAGCGGGATGATCGCATTATCGGTGATGGTGATGTGCTCGGGGCACACCTTGGTGCAGCACTTGGTGATGTTGCAATAGCCGATGCCATCCCGATCCTTGAGATCCGCGAGGCGATTCTCCGTGTCGAGCGGATTCATCTCCAGCGCGGCCGTGAACACCAGGAAGCGCGGCCCGATGAACTCGTCGTGCTTGTGATGGTCGCGCAGTACATGGCAGACATCCTGGCAGAGGAAGCACTCGATGCACTTGCGGAACTCCTGCGAGCGCTCGACATCCTCCTGAAACACAGTCCATGTTCCGTCGGCGTTGTCGGGCTTGCGCGGCTTGAAGGGCTTGATCTTCTTCTTGACCTCGTAGTTCCAAGAGACATCGGTGACGAGGTCGCGAATGATGGGGAAGGTCTGCATGGGCTCGACCATCACGGGCTCGCCCGGTGGAAGCGTCTCCATGCGCGTCATGCACATCAACGCTGGCTTACCGTTGATTTCCGCCGAACATGAGCCGCATTTGCCGGCCTTGCAGTTCCAGCGGCAGGCCAGATCAGGCGCCTGCTCGGCCTGAATCTTGTGAATGCAATCGAGCACCACCATGCCATCGGTGACCTCAACTGAGTAGTCCTTGAATCCGCCGCCCTGCATGTCCCCTCGCCACACGCGGAACTGCGCTGTTGAGTTGCCAGTCACTTCATCTTCTCCACGATGGCGGCGAGATCGGCCCGCAGAGGGCTCAGTGGCCGGTGCTCCAGTTGCATTGAGCCATCAGCACCCTTGCGCGTGACAATATTGAACTTGGAGCACTCGTCGCTCCTGCTGGGATAGTCGTCGCGAAACTGGGCACCCCGGCTCTCCTTGCGCTCGAGGGCCGAACGAGTGATCGCCTCGCTCACAGTAAGCAGATTGCGCAGATCGAGCGCGGTGTGCCAGCCGGGGTTGTACTCGCGGTGCCCGGAAATGCCCGCCCGCGCCGAGCGCACCTTCAGTTTGCCGATTACATCCAGAGCCTGCTCCATCTCCTTCTGAGTCCGGACGATTCCCACCAGCTCCTGCATGGAGTTCTGCAGGTCGCTCTGAATCGCATAAGGGTTTTCGCCCTCGGGTCGCTCAAATGGCTCGAGGGCGCGCTTGGTTTCCGCCTCAAGTTGCTGCGAATCGATCGCGTCAGACTTGGCGCTCTTGGCAAACTTCGCCGCGTGCTCTCCCGCTCTCTGCCCAAAGACCAGCAGATCGGAGAGCGAGTTGCCACCGAGTCGATTGGCACCATGCAATCCCGCCGCCACTTCGCCGGCGGCGAAGAGTCCGGGCACACTCGACATCTGGGTGTCGCCGCAGACGCGAACGCCGCCCATCACATAGTGGGTGGTCGGGCCGACCTCCATCGCCTCGGTGGTGATGTCTACTCCCGCCAACTGCATGAACTGGTGATACATGCTGGGCAGTTTCTTCTTGATGTGAGCCTGCGCGTTGGGGATGCGCTCCTTGATCCAGCCGATGTCGAGGAACACCCCGCCATGAGGAGAGCCGCGACCCTCTTTGATCTCGCGGTTGATGCACCGAGCCACGTGGTCGCGCGTCAGTAACTCGGGCGGCCGCTGCGCGTTCTTGTCGCCGCACACATAGCGCCAGCCCTCCTCCTCGTCCTTGGCAACCTGGTTCTTGTACAGCTCAGGGATTTCATCGAACATGAAACGCCGACCCTCGCTGTTGCGCAGCACTCCGCCCTCACCGCGTACTCCCTCGGTTACCAGCAAGCCGCGCACGCTGGGCGGCCACACCATTCCCGTGGGGTGAAACTGGACAAACTCCATGTCCATGAGCTCGGCTCCCGCGTGATAGGCGAGCGATTGACCGTCACCGGTGTACTCCCATGAGTTGCTGGTGATGCGGTAGGCCTTGCCGATGCCGCCAGTTGCCAGCACCACGGCGCCGGCACGCCAAACCCGCATGCGTCCGCGTTCGCGGTCGTAGCCCATTGCACCGATGACGCGACCTCCGCTGGTGAGCAGCGAGACCACCGTCATCTCCATGTACACATCAAGACCTTGATGCACGCCGTGATCTTGCAGGGTGCGAATCATCTCCAAGCCGGTGCGATCTCCCACATGCGCTAGGCGCGGATAGCGGTGACCGCCGAAGTTGCGCTGAAGAATCTTGCCATCCTTGGTGCGATCGAACACCGCGCCCCATGCCTCGAGCTCGCGCACTCGCGCGGGCGCTTCGCGGGCATGATGCTCGGCCATCACCTGATTGTTGAGATAGCCGCCACCGCGCATGGTGTCGGAGAAGTGAACCTCCCAGTTGTCGCGGTCATCGACATTACCCATCGCTGCAGCCACGCCGCCCTCGGCCATTACCGTGTGCGCTTTGCCCAGAAGCGATTTGCAGATGACAGCCGTCTTGGCGCCATGAGCGCTCGATTCGATAGCAGCGCGCAGGCCGGCGCCACCAGCGCCGATCACCAGTACCTCATGCTCGGTGACGATGTATTTGTCCAGCAGACTCACCCGATCAACCTCCAGTCAGTCCAGATACCCATCGAGCACATCCTTACATATAGATCGGTGAAGCCGACCCAGAAGAGGCTCATCCACGCGAAGAGCATGTGACGGGAGTTGAGCCAGCTCACGCGCTCGTAGGCGTTCTGGCGCATCTTGCTGCATGAGAGGCAATCATGCCGACCGCCGACCAGGTGGCGCCAGCAGTGACAGCCAAAGGTGTAGCCCCCGAGCAGCACCACATTGGTAGTGAGCACGAGTGAACCGATGCTGATGCCGAAGTGATCCTTGCCATCGGAGCCCGTGTACCAGAGTGAGGCGAAGGCGTCCCATCCAAGAATGAAGATGAAGATGATGGCGATGTAAAGCGCGTAGCGATGGAGGTTCTGCAGGATGAGCGGGAGTTTCTGCTCGCCGCGATAGTTCTCGCCGCGGAAGGATGGCTCGCCAACGGTGCAGCTGGTGGGGTCGCCCCAGAATGCCTTGTAGTAGGCGCCTCGGTAGTAGTAGCAGGTGAACCGGAAGAATCCGGGGAAGGGCAGGATGAGGAGTGCGGGCGAGAAGAGCAGCCATGCGGGCCACCAACTCGGCAGTGCTCCGATCCATGCGTGACCGGATGTCAGCCCGGCACCATCCCAGATCACTGGCGAGTAGAAGGGAGAGAGCAGATGCTGTGAACCGATCTGGGAAGGCCCACCGAGAAAGTAGTGGGTTCCCTGGAGCGCACCCCAGGTTGAATAGACGATGAACGCCAGCAGTCCGAGGAGTGTTGCAGTTGGCTGCAGCCACCACAAGTCTCGGCGGTTGGTTTGCAGGAAACCTCGAACCTGGGGAAGTGAAATGGGCGAACGCGACACCGCTAGCTCCTCTCGAGAAGTCGGCAAGGATAACGCGGGGGCGCAGGGCTGCGGGAATGCGGGGCACCGAAGCGTCGGGACGGAGAGCGGGCGCGACATCACCGCCATTTGCGATCATTTGCGATATGATCCACCCCCTTAGTCAGGGCGATTAGCTCAGCTGGCTAGAGCGCACGGATCACACCCGTGAGGTCGAAGGTTCGAGTCCTTTATCGCCCAT
>SIAA01000050.1 GCA_009692045.1 Phycisphaerales bacterium
ACGGGGCGGCCATCGCCATCCACCACCGGAACCTCATCAAGACGCCGCTCGCGCATCAACCGCACCGCATCGCGGACCAGTGAGTCAACGGGCAGGCTGATCGGTCTTGCCGACATGACGCTGGCGATAGGAGCCACCAGCGCCTGTGCCCCCCTGGTTCGAACGAGGCGTCGCAGATCACCATCTGTGAATATGCCGGAGAGCCGTCCGTTGGCATCAACCAAAAGGATTGCTCCAGCGCGCCTGCCATCGCTGGTGCTCTCGAGAGCGACCTCTACCGTGGCGGTATCCGAAACAACAGGGAGGTTTTCACCGACACGGAATCGAAGCGCCTCGGTGATGGAGCGCAGCCCGGCCCCGAGCATGCCGCCCGGATGGTGTTTGTGAAAGTCATCCGCCTTGAAGTTGCGGCGCTGCGCCAGTGCGAGGGCGAGCGCATCACCCACGGCAATCATGGCAGTTGTGCTGGCGGTGGGGGCGAGATTGAGCGGGCATGCCTCGACAATGTCGCCCAGCTCGATGTGGCCATCGCAGGCGCGAGCCAAACTGGAGTTGGCGTTGCAACTGATACCGACCCGAGAGACTCCATCGGCCTTGAGGAGGAGAGCAAGGTTCACCAACTCCTCAGTCTCGCCGCTGTAGGAAAGAAGCAGAGCGCAATCGCCACGGCGCACCCGGCCTAGGTCGCCATGGACCGCCTCGGCGGGATGCACCACATGGCTGGGCTGACCGAGGCTGGCGAGGGTCGCCGAAACCTTGGCTCCTACCAGGCCCGACTTTCCCATGCCGGATACCACCACATGACCTGTGCAGCGCTCGAGGGTGTCGAGAGCGAGGCGCCACTGCTCATAGGTCCGCCCCATGGATGCGGCGACGCGGGACACGGCCGCGGACTCCGTGTTCAGGCACTCGGCAATGAAGGCCGCCTCGGCGCAGATTGTCGTCTCGGTTGTCACGGCGATGATTCTAATAGGGAACGGCACCTCGCCGCGTTGGTAACTTGCTCCCTTCTATGCCGCCGCAGGATGATTATGAAGTTCGTTTGGATGCCTTTCAAGGTCCGCTGGATCTCCTCCTGTTTCTGGTGCGGCGTGCCGAGGTGGATATCCACGACATCCCCATTGCCAAGATCACCGATCAGTATCTGGGCTTGCTCGGTCAGATGGATCACATTGACATCGATCAGGCCGGTGAGTTTCTGGTGATGGCGGCGACGCTGGTCGAGATCAAGAGTCGAGTGATTGCGCCACCGCAGCGGGATGAAGATGGGGCAGGCGAGGGATCGGCCGAGTCCGCAGGCGCCCTAAGCCTCGAGGATGCTGACCCGCGGTTTGATTTGGTCAGGCAGTTGGTGGCATATCAACGGTTCCGCACCGCGGCTGATCTGCTGGAGCGGATGCGGCAGTCATTTGCCAAGCGGCACGCGGTGGGTTCGCACGCGATCGGTGGCGATCAAGAGTCAGGTGAGGAGGAACTGGCGATCGAACTTGAGGATGCCAATGTCGTCGACTTGTTGGCGGCCTACGAGCGCATCGTTGCTGCCGTCGACTTCAGTCGACTCGGGGAGCACAAGGTCGAGTACGACGACACGCCGATCTCGCTTCATCAGGAGGACCTGATCGATCGAGTCCAACGCTCTCCGGGTGGGCGCATGACTCTGCAGCAAGCATTCGAGGGTCGCTCGCGCAGTGAGATGATCGGATTGTTCTTGGCACTGCTTGAGCTAGCCCGGCAGCAGCGCATCACCGTGCGCCAGGAGTCAGCATCTGATCCCATTGAGATTGAAGCAACGGCGACTGCGGCTGAGCCGCTCGCAACGTCAACCGAGGTCAACCACCCAGCGCCGGACGGGGCGATCGACTGAGCAGATTGTTGGCGACGATGAGGGCGATCTTGTCCTGCATCGCTTTGGCCTTGCCAACTGCATCCGGCTCCGTGAGATCGTTGCACAGCACGCTGAAGGACTCCATGCGACCGTCCGGGGTGCAGACGACTCCCGATAGGCAGGAAACACCGTTGATGTAGCCGGTTTTGCAGCGAATCACCACCCCGAGATTGGCGGATTCACCCATTCGTTTACGCACCGTGCCGGTTCGCCCTGCGATGGCAAGTGAGTCGAGGTAGGTCGCCGAGAGACGGGGATCGCGCGCCATGGCCGCGATGAAAGCAGTCATGCCATCAGCGGTCACGCGATTGGATCTTGAGAGGCCGCTGCCGTCGGAGTAGACGAAACCGGCAGCCTCGGCCGAGCCTGCGCGTTCTTGAATGATCCCGCTCAGCACACTGGCGCCACTAGCCCAGGAGCCGGGCTGGCCGGTACTTGCCGCCGCCATTCGCTTGAGCAAACACTCGGCATATAGGTTCTCGCTATCGGTATTGGCACGAGCGAGGGCCGTGGCGATGGGGGTGCGAATGACCGGTCCGAGCGCAGCGCCGCTGCATGCGGGATCGGCTGCCCCGGCAACTCGCACCGCTTTGACGGGTATCCCGCGACCGGCAATGCGACTGGCAACCGTGCGACCGAGAAAGAGCGCGCTGTCGTGCATGGTCATCACGATCGGCTCGCCATAGGTCGACTTGACATTGCCCTGGAGCACGAGGGTGGCGCCCTCAGCACCACGCGAAACCCACGCCGTGTTGGAGTCCTTCTTGCCCTGCTTGCTGGTAGCGCGAGATGAGACCGTCAACCACGGAGCAGCAGGTCTGATGCTGGCGATCTCCGCCGCCTTGCCCGGGGCGGGTCGGGGGAGGATGTGCAGGCGATTGGCGTGGAAGTTCAATCCTGAGACTTCCGCGCAGTACACCTCGTCGAGTTGATCCTTGGGCCACAGCGGGTGCACCCGTTCATCGCTGAAAATGCGATCGTCCACCACCACCTCCGTGACCCCGCCCGGCAGAGCTGCTACTGCGGCGTTCACCCACCCATCGAGCAGCATCACCTCGTCGAGCCCAGTGCGGGTGTTGCCAGCCGCATCAATGCACACCAATCCGGCGAGAAGTTCGGGATCGCCGAAGCCGGGGTCACCGTCACCAACAATGACAATCCGGTCGCCGTCTTGGAGCAGCCGAGTGCGAAAGGAGAACTCCGGGCCAAGTGTGGCCACCGCTGCCCCAGTAGTGAGGACTTTCATGTTGCTTGCCGGGATCATCGGTCGCGAGCCAGAGGCGGATGCAAGCAGTGCCCCGGTACTGACATCGCGGACGCTGACAGATATGGAGGCTTTCTTCAGCCCGCACCCCGCGATGGCCGAGTGCAATTTTGCGGGCAGATCCGCTCCGAATCTCGGGGCAGAAACAGCACTGAGCAGGAGAAGGGTCAGGTAGCCGAAGGACGAGACGGTAGGGAGTATCACTAGAGAATTTATCGGCAAGCGAAGAAGTACGCCAACACATTCCGCCACTGCCCTATGGAAGTGGCTGGGAAGCGATGACCGCGGTGGCGAGAGTTCAGGAGCCGCCGACGACGACTCGCCGGAATGCCGTAACTGAGGTTCCCTTGGGGAGCATCTGGCTCACAGTCTGCTTGTCGTCTTTTACATACTTCTGACCGAGCAGCGTCACTTCCTCGAAGAACTTGCGAACCTTGCCCTCGGCGATCTTGGCGGCAATCTCCGCTGGCTTGCCCGAAGCCTCCGCTTCCGTTTGCGCATCGGCGCGCTTCTGCGCCACCAGATCGGCGGGAACGCCAGCGGCATCAACGGCTAGGGGAGTGGGGACATTGGCTGCCACATGCTGGCAGATCCCGGTGCGGAGTTCCTCGGGAACATCACCTTGGAAGTGAACGATCACGCCCAGCTTCCCATCGTGGTGGACATAGGAGTGGGGCGTACCGCCGTCGATGCGCTCACCTCGGGCGAAGGAGATGTTCTCTCCCGTGGTAATACGCACCGTATCCAATCGATCAGTCATCGCCGAGGTCATGGAGACCGAGCCCACGGACTGCCCAAGCGCCGCATTGGCCAGATCCTTCGCCATGTTGCGGAAGCCCTCATTCTTGGAGGTGAAGTCAGTTTCGGCCCGAACTTCGATGATTACGGACTTGCTGCCATCGATGGCAACGGCAATGCAGCCCTCACCGGCGGCGCGGTCAGTGCGTCCGTCCATCTTGCCCTTGAGTTTTTCCCGCAGGAGTTTCTCGGCGGCAGTGAGGTCGCCCTGAGCTTCCACAAGGGCCGACTTGCAGTCGCTCATTCCACATCCGGTCCGCTGGCGCAGAGTCATTACCGACTTCGGTTCAATAGTGATTGTCATGGTGGTGTCTCGGCAGGGCAGAGGGGAGGTGCTCTCGCCCCATCCTCTGTCTCGGATTTGGTCAGGCGATTTCGGTTGCGGCAGGAGCGGTGGTGGCGGCAGTGTCGGGGGATGCGCTGGTGCCCTCGCCGCTAGAGGCTTCACCGCGGAAACGACTGCGGGAGGAGCGTTTGGGAGTTCGGTCGCCACCCTCAGCGGATCCTGAATCGCCCATGACTGCGGCGACAGCGCTCTCAGCCGCCGAGGTCTGGCGCTGAGTCTTGCCCTCGTTTACCGCGGCGCAGAGTTCACGGACGACGATGTCGATGGAGCGCATCGAGTCGTCGTTTCCTGGGATCGGCACATCGGCGAAGTCAGGATCGCCATCGGTGTCGATCAGGCAAATGGTGGGGATTCCCAGATTGCGCGCCTCGTGCAGGGCATTGAGTTCGCGCGTCACATCAACGGCAATGAGAGCGCCAGGAAGGCGGGTCATGTTGCGGACGCCGTTCAAGTTGCGATGAATCTTGCGGTGCTCGCGCGCCAACTGCGATTCCATCTTCTTGGAATAGTTCTTGATGCCACCCGACTCGACCAACTGCTCCAGTTCCTGCAGGCGCTTGAGACGATCGCGCACAGTGCGGAAGTTGGTGAGCAGACCACCGAGCCAGCGCTCAGTGATGTAGGGCATGCCCGACTCGGTGCAGTACTTTTCGATGGCGCCTTTCGCCTGGCGCTTGGTGCCGACGAAAAGAACATCCTTGCCTTCACTGACCGTTTTCTGAATGAACTTCTTGGCCAGGAGGATGCCCTTGATGGTCTCCCGGATGTCGACGATGTGGATTTGATTCTTGGTTCCGTGAATGTACGGAGCCATCTTGGGATTCCAGTTGCTTCGGCGCTGACCGAAGTGGATTCCTGCTTCAACGAGTTCGTTCACCAGTGACATGAGTCTTCTCCTAACAGCGACACCGACGGTTGGTTGATGGGTCCGCTGTTAGCGGCCAGACCGTCATGAGGGCGCTTCAGTTTGCGGGGAAATCCCGCGCTGAAAAGGGGTACCGCCGCATATCAGCCATCACACTGAGTGCGGTTCGATCGAAGGCAGCGCCTAACTGGCACAAATGCCGGCGACCGAATGGGGGAGTGTAGCAGGAACTCACTCCCTCTACCATCTCAGGATGCTCTCCCAAGTCTTCAAGGCCTATGACGTTCGCGCCACATATCCCACCCCTCTGGACGAGGAGATTGCTTGGCGGATTGGCTACGGTGCCGCATCATTTTTGACGGAACGAGCGGCAGCGGCCGGCGCTGACTCTCCGGGGATGCGCAGCATCGTGGTGGGGCGTGACATGCGCCGAAGTTCCCCCTCTCTGGCTATGGCTCTCAAGCAGGGCATCCGCGACTTTGGCGCGGGCGTCATCGATGTGGGATTGGTGGACACCCCGATGGTTTACTTCGCCATCAATCATCTCGGTTGCGCCGGGGGCATTCAAACCACGGCCAGCCACAATCCGGCTCACTACAACGGATTCAAGATTTCCCAAGTGGGCGCCAAGCCGGTGGGCGCCGACTCGGGCCTCAAACGCATCCAAGAAATCGCCGAGAGTTTCGATCCTGCCACCGCCGAGCGGCACGGCGGGCGAGAGGAGTCCAGAGATCTATGGCGTGATTACCGCGACCATCTGCTGCGACTGCTCGATGTGAACCTGCTCGAGGGCAGCCGCCGTCTGCGCATTGCTGTGGACGCGAGCAATGGCATGGCAGGAACCTGCATTCCCAAAGTGCTCGACGGTGTCGCGGGGATCGAGATGACGCGCATCAACTTTGAAAATCACACCGGCGAGTTTCTTCATGAGCCGAATCCATTAGTGGAGGCGAACCTGGCCCAGGTCAAGCAGGCGGTGTGTGAGGGCAACTGCGATTTCGGCGTGTGCTTCGACGGCGATGCCGATCGCTGCATGGTGGTGGACGAGCACGGCCGCACCATTGGCTGCGATCTGCTGCTGGCGGCGCTTGTGCCCGAGGTTCTCAGACAGAATCCCGGTGCGGCGGTGGTTTACGACCTCCGTGCCAGTCGATCGGTTCCCGAGGCCATTCGCGCTGCGGGCGGTGTACCTATTGAGAGTCGTGTGGGTCATGTTTTCATGAAGGCACGCCTGGCTGAAACCGCAGCACCAATCGGAGGCGAGCTATCGGGTCACTTTTATTTCCGCGATATGTGGAACACCGATAGCGGTGTCCGAGCGTTCATCGCGGTGATGTCATTGCTCGCCCGCAGCGGCAAGCGACTTAGCGAGTTGATTGCGCCCTATCGCAACTACGCCCAGTCAGGGGAGATCAACTTTGAGTGTGCCGACAAGGCCGCGGCGCTCGCTGCAGTGCGCCAGCGCTTTCCCCAGGCGCGCACGGCGGATCTGGACGGACTCAGCCTCGATGCCGGCGAGTTCTGGTGCAACATCAGAGCCAGCAACACCGAACCACTTCTGCGTTTGAATCTGGAGTCGCGCGATGCCGCGGCGGTGGAGGCTTCCCTGAGGCTCATCGCGCCGCTCTTGGGTCGGCGAGTGGAGCACTAGCTGGCCTTACTCCCCGGGAATGTGGGTAATCACACCTTCCCACGGACTGGACGCAGTGGCATAGAGCCGCCGAGGAATGCGGCCCGCTCGCGCGCCCAGATAGCCGGCGTCGCAGGCCAATCGCATGGCATGCGCCATCGCTATGGGGTCCCTCGCGTGGGCGATCCCGGTGTTGAGCAACACCCCATCCGCGCCTAACTCCATTGCTTGAGTGACATCGCTTGGAGTTCCCACCCCGGCATCAACTATGACTGGGTACTCGGGGCTGCCGCCGTGTGCGGAGTCTTTGAGCAACTGCAGCACCAGTGAGATCGCGCTGGGATTCGCCACGCCTCGACCACTGCCGATGGGGCTGCCCGCGGGCATCACGCTCGCCGCGCCCGCGTCGCGCAGACGCGCGGCCATGATGGGATCATCACTGGTGTAGCAAAGCACAGTAAACCCATCAGATACCAACTCGCGGCAGGCCTCTAGAGTGCCCACCGGATCGGGCAGCAGCGTTTTCTTGTCACCGAGAACTTCAAGCTTGACCCATCCTGCGCCGGCATTCCCCAACTGCTCGAGCAACTCTCGCCCGAGTCGGGCCACGCGCACAGCATCGGATGCGGTGAAGCATCCCGCGGTGTTCGGCAAGATAGTGAGTCGATCGAGGGGAAGAAAGTCCATTATCGATTGGCCTTGGGCATCGAGCAGCCGCTCGCGCCTAACCGCCACAGTTACACAGTCGGCGCCGCTGGCGGTGAGGGCCTCACCCATGAGCTGGTAACTGCCATACTTGCCGGTGCCCACGATGAGGCGGGATCGGAGCGAGAAACGCCCGATCTGCAGCGGGATTACCAGCTGATGGGTCGATGGAGGAACTGTCTGCTCTATCGCATCCATATGCCGCAGTCTATGCCGCGAGGCTGCAAGAGCTGTCAGCCACCGCCGACCAGAGTGACAATCTCCAGCCTGTCGTTCGGAGCGAGGGCCTGCGAATCCCAGGAAATCTTAGGAATGAGGCGGCCGTTGAGCTCGACCGCGCAGGGCCGACCCAGCAGCCCCATCTGCTGCAGCAATCCCGCTACTGTCAGGTTGGCGGCAACCGTGTACGCCTCACCGTTCACTTCAATTGGGATGGCGCTCATGGGGCGGTTCATCCTACGATGCGGTAATGATCAAACTGGGAATGGTTGTGGTGATGTCGGCGGTCTTTGCGGCTGGGTGCGCCAAGCCCGAGTACGACACCAGTACTCCGGAGAAAACCATCGCGGCCATTCAGCAGATGGCGGTTGATGGTCGATTGGATCTGATTCCGACCATGATCGAGATTCCCGTTCGAGATGTGACATTCGCTGATGGTGTGACAGAGGAGAGTGCAGTTGGGGATGTCAGAGAGAAGGCGGCAGAAATGCTGACGCAACTGTGGCGTGTCTCCAAGAAACTGCAGGCTCGATTTCCCGGAGACCTGACCGAAGAGCTGAAAGACGGTAAGAACATGGGGGGCCGTGGCGATTTCGGCCCGATCGTGGCGGGGGTACTGGCCAATCCCTTCAGTTTCATCTCGCAGCAACAGGCGCGGCTTTCGGTGCTGGACATGGAAGATGGCACGGCGGCACTGCTCTGGGATGACGAACCACTGCTTGAGGGCGCCATTTCCATGATCGAAACCTCAGACGGTTGGAAGTTCACCTTCCCTTATTCGGTGATGCAATCGAGCGAGTACTTCCCCGACTCGCGGGAGGAATGGGCAGTAGTTGCCTCCATGCTTCTTTCAGTTGAGGGGAGCCTCGGTGATTTCGAAGATGAGATCGATCAGGGCAAGTTCCGCAACCTTTCCCATGCCGGCGAGCGGGCGGGACGTTTGCTGGGCGAGAGCGTGATCGTGCAGTCGGCGATTTACGCCATGATGAAACGGGGCAAGTAGCTCCCACCAGCCTCGCTACATAAAGAGCAGAGTGACCAGCGCGAACAGGGGAATCAGGACGCATGCTGCCCACAGCATGTAGCCCAGGAAACTGGGCATTCGCACCCCAGCCTGCTCGGCCATCGATCTCACCATGAAGTTGGGACCATTGCCTATGTAAGTACTTGCTCCCATGAACACGGCGCCCATACTTACGGCGCGTAGCAGGGCCGCATCGATGTAGCGCAGGTTCTCACCCGTGCCGATGGCAACCTGGGTGCTCGGATCCGCTGTACTCGACACACTCTGGGCGACTTCGAAGAACACCAGATAGGTGGGCGCGTTGTCAAGGAAACTGGAGAGTGCGCCGGTGCACCAGAAAAAAGCTGCCTGAGATTGGAGCCCGAGGTCTGGGCCGATCACTGCCAGGGCACGCAGCGGCACCTGCATGCATACGAAGATGCCAGCGAAGAGCGCGGCGACCTCGAGGAGCGGCGCCCAGTTGAACTTGTTGTGCCGATGAACTCCGCTCGGTGTGGTCAACAGACTCAAGACTGTGAACGTTGCCATCGCGGCCTCTCGCGCCAGTGTGGGAACAGTCCAGCCACCGATGGAACTGCCGGGCACGAGCAGGACAACGCTGGCAAGAATGCCTGCAAGCCAAACCAAGTTGATCTTGCCCGCAATCTGAATCGTCAGACCCGACTTGGATTCGGGGCTGATGGGCGAAAGCGACTCACACTTCCACTGGCGGCGATCGAGGAGCAAGTAGATGCACACCAAGATGCCGTTGACCATTAGCCACGCGGGCCAGAGGGAGAGGGTCCAGAAGAAAGGGACACCGCGGAGGTATCCCA
This sequence comes from Phycisphaerales bacterium, assembly GCA_009692045.1. Lineage (GTDB taxonomy): Bacteria > Planctomycetota > Phycisphaerae > Phycisphaerales > SM1A02 > SYPI01. The sequence continues at coordinate 9,552 of SIAA01000050.1, forward strand.
GAAACAGAGGGGGATCGCCGATGGGAAGAAGTGCGCCCCCGGTGTTCGAGACAATGAAGATGAAAAAGACCACCGTGTGCGCAACATGGACTCGACCTCGATTGAGATCGAGAAGTGGGCGAATGAGCAACATCGATGCTCCGGTGGTGCCCAGCAGGCTGGCGGCGAATGCGCCGATCGTCAGGATCGAGGCGTTTACGAGCGGGGTTCCACCAATGGGCGCGCGCAGCGAGATTCCGCCGGAAATTACAAACAGCGACGCTAGCAGCATCATGAGAGGGAAGTACTCGGTTGCGGCGTGGGCCGCCGCACTCGTGGCGGAGGGGAGCCCCTCGACCCAGCAGAGGTAGCCCACCGTCGCCAGCGCCATTGTTAGAGCAACTGCCAGTCGATTGAGATTGCTTTCCCACCAGTGGGCGACTCCGGAGACGAGCCCAGCCAAGGCGATGACGAGGAGCAGTGCTACGAAGGGAATGGTTCCCGCGAACCAGTAGGGAGGGCAGGTGACTTCTGCAGCGCCGTGCGAGGACAATCCCCAGCTCGCTGCCACCGTCAAGAGCAGAGAGGCGGCGCAAACTGCCATTGTGAGAAGCCGTCTGTCCCTGAGCCTCAGTGCCATTACTAGCAGAGCGTACTTGCATCCTCGCGATTCACAGGCGCGGGTATTCTCGGAGGTGTGTTTGATCTCCTTGTGAAGTCGGCGGGCACCTCGGCCGGTGAGTTGGTGTCGCTGCTTCTAACGGTGACATTGATCGAGGCGCCACACCTGCAACAGGCGGCGTCGGTAGTGGTCTCCGCCGATCAGGAGGCGCGCGCCGCCGGGCTCGTGAAGAGGATTCTGGGCGCTCAGGGCATCGAGCACCAACAGACTCTGGGGAACATCGATGAACCTAATGGGGTCGCGTGGGCTGCTGATGGCTCCATCCTGATTGCCGGTGGCGCTCAGGGCCTGATGAGGATCACCACCGAGGGCGCGCGCCGAGTGGTTGTTCCGGCAGTTGATGCCGCCGACAGCGTTGACGCGGTCGCAGTTGCTGCCGATGGGCGCATCGCCATTGTTCGATCCCATCGCAACGCCGTGGAACTGCTCAATAGCGACTTCACTCCGCTGCAGACCTTTGCTGCTGCTGTGATCGAGTTGCGGTCGCCCCGTGGAGTCTGCTTCACCGATCGGGGGATCGCCATTGCCGACACCGGGAACAACCAAGTGGTAATGCTTGCCAGCGACGAGGTCAATGGATTGGCCGACTGCGCGGCGAAGTTCATCCGCAGCGCCGGGGGGCTTGAACTGCGGGCGCCCGAGTCTGTCACTTGGATCGCCCAGCCGCCGTCGCTGGTGATCGCCGACACCGGGAATCACCGAATCGTGGTGATGGGCGGAGATGAGGTAGCCACCTTCGGCGCTCGTGGTCCATTCGCGGGGCAGTTCTGCTTTCCAACTTCCGTAGTTTCTTGTGGAGACCGATTGTGGATTGCCGATCGCATGAATCACCGCATCGTGTCGGCGTCTCACGATGGTGGCGGCCAGATTGCCTACGGACTGCACTCGGTTCGACCGCGCGAGGGCGGTGGATCCGTTCACTATCCCACTGCTCTGGCGGTGCGGGCGCACAGTGGCAACGAAACGGAAACTCAAATCGCCGTGTGCGAGCCCTTTGAGAGGCGAGTGCAGATACTGGTGACGCGCGAGCCCAGCAGGGAAGTTGTGCCTCCGCTAGGTACCAAGTTGGGAGTCAGCAGCCATTTCGGGCGAGGGATTGATGTAGCGGGTGACCTGCTGGTGGCGTGGGAGCCCGAAGCGGAGGCGCTGGTGCTATTCGATTGCTCGTTGGATGTGCCCGAGCACATAACCACCATCGGCTCCGGCGGCAATGCCCTGGATCGTTTCGGTCGGATCGATGCTGTCTGCCTTAGCGGTGAGAGTGTGATCGTGGCTGACGGCATCAACCGAAGGATCAGTCAATGGGATCTGCTCCGCGACCGAGGCAGTGATCCCAAGTTCGATCCGTTCATGGGCGTACTCAGATCAACACGCAGTTACGCATCTATAGAGACGGCTCTTGGTGGCAGCGTCCAAGTGAGAGATATGGCGCGCGCGGCAGATGGAGCCCTGGCACTGCTCGATACGCTCGGCCGCCGCATTATCTGGCTTGATGCGCAGCTGCGACCGATCAGGATGCAGGCGATCGAGTCGGCGAACGCCAGGTCAATCTCTGTTGCCGATGATGGAGCGGTGGGAGTAGTTGACGCCGTGGGTCCGCGCCTCTGGCTTAGCAGTGGTGTCTCTCATGACCTGTCCCCAGTGATTCGCAAGGCGGGCGGGGTGGAGAGTTGCAGTGATGGAAGTTGGTTAGTCACCGATGCCCTCGGTGATGCTGTCGTTCGCATCGCTCGACCACTGCCAGGAACTTCAGAGGGGGTGATCACCGCCATCGGTGCCGGTGGGACTGGCGATGGAGATGGTCAGTTTCATTCTCCCAGTGATGCTGCGACCGATTCTGCGGGCAACATCTATGTGCTCGATATGGGAAACCACCGGATGCAGCGATTTGACGCCACCGGCGCCTGGCAATCCACCTTTACGCTCTCTCGGTCCAAACTGCGGCCTCGAGTTGCAGTCGAGGTGCCCGCAGGGGTTGAGGTTTCGAGTCATGCTCCCGCACCCCCGGCCGATGTCCGAGTGCTGCAGCACGGGATGGAGGCGCAGGCGCGTGACGGCTCGTTCTTTGTTCGATTGCGCGCGCCGAGTGAGGTGAAACTTGGTGAACCATTCACGCTGCAAATCGAAGTGCGGGGCGAGGGTGAGGCAGTTTGGTCCTCGGCAGAGGGCGCGGGCAACCCGGGCAATGCGCAGACTTGGTCAGGCCTTGCAGCAGCGGTCAAACTCAGTGTTGATGCCTCAATGCCCCACCACGGCCACGGCATGAACATCGAACCCGCTGTCCGCCGTGTGAGTGAGCACAGGTGGGTAGCGGAGGGATTGTTGCTGCATATGCCAGGGATGTGGATTATTACCTTCGATCTCGGGGAGGGCGGTGTGACCAGCCGAGCACAAGTTGCTCTCAATATCGAGGCAACGCCGTGAGGATCGCACTTCTGGTGTTCGCCCAGACATGCATGGGCGCTATCACATTGGGGCAGTTGGCGCTGGCAGCCGGGGCATCTGCGCCCGGCGCGCACTCCCAATCAGCGAGCGACCGAGTCGCGGGGGTCGCACCGGCACTGCGTGCCCGCATTATGGCGATGAGTCCGC
>SIAA01000051.1 GCA_009692045.1 Phycisphaerales bacterium
ATCCAATCCTCTTGCGGGTATTGCAACGGCGGTGGTCTCATCGCAGGACGCGGCTAACGCCATCATCACTTGCACGGATAAGTCGGGAAAACAAACGGATGTCGTCAGTTTTGCGGCCGAGGGCAAGTGGTACATCGATGCTGGTTCACTTCTCGATGACCAGGCTCGCGGCCAACTCGCTCAGGTCGGTGGAATGCTGAAGATGGCGGGCGATAGCGTGGGAACTGCGGCGGCGGCCACAGCCGAGCGTGTAACGGCAGGCGAGTTCGCCAGTGCCGAAGAAGCCACCAAGGCGCTTTCGGGTGCGATTCAGATGGAGGTCATGAAGAAGATGGGGCAGGTTCCGCCGGGAGCCGCTCGTGGTTCACGCGGTGGCAATCGATAACGCATCGGTAGCCGCTTGGCGGACTCCAACATTCTCTGCTTCATCAGCGGCGATAGATTCCAGTCGGGCTCGCATGCCCTGAGTGTCGGCAGCGCGCCTCATCACCACACCCATACAGACGACCGCGGATCGCCGCACTGCTTCCAGGGGCACGCGCTTCAGGGTGCTGTGCTGGAATGCCGCGTGGCGGCGCTCCTGAGTCCAATCCAGCACTTCCAGTAAATCAAAGCTGGCACTGCGGCCATCGAAGTCGGCGTGATAGCCCAGTCGCTTGCTGCGCAGAGTCGGTTGATTGTGCGGGCACACCTCCTGACAGATGTCGCAGCCCATCAACCAATCACCATTCCCGTGGTGCAGGTCACGATCGATAGTCCCGCGATGTTCGAGATTCAGGTAGCTGATGCAGCGGCGAGCATCAACGGTCCACGGCTCGATGGCACCGGTTGGGCAAGCGTCGATGCAGAGGGTGCACGATCCGCAGGGGTCACCCCCGAAGCTGTGGGCCCGACCTGAGGGCGCAGCACTGACGGAATGGTTCGCCTTCGGCAATCGCGTCCTCGGTTGGTAGTTGGCGGTGGGCGCGATTGGCAGCGAAGTGACGATTTCCGCCAGCATCACCCACGAACCCTGACCCTCGACGATAGCCAGCGTGTTCTTGCCGATGCGCGCTAGGCCGCTTCGCTCGGCGTACTCGCGCTCCATGATCGGTTCGATGTCGGCGCAGGGGCGGAACTCGTATTGGGGATACTCATCTGCCAGTTTCTTGCTAACGCGGCCGAGGCGGCGCTTCATGCGGCGGTGGTAGTCAGGCCCACGGGCGTAGCGCGCCACCCTGCCCCGCTGATCACTGCGCGCATCGGCAGTTCCATCGTGATACCTCTCGGCGACACAGATGATGCTGCGGGCATTGGCCACTAGGCAGGCGCTGTCCAATCGTGCGTGTATGGAATCCGCTATCCATTCCATGTCGGCGTGTTTGCCCTGCCCGATCCACTCTCGCAACTCGTTCTCGAATTCGCTCGGGCGCGCATCACAGACGGCGGCAGCAGAAAACCCCTCGGCTAGACATTGCTCCACTATTCGCTGATTCGGGACTGGCTCGCCCGCGGAGGGTTCCTGCTGCCCAGTCACGCCACTCACGGCCGGAGCCCGAGGAAAGCCGAGAGGCGCGCGGGGGGAACATCAGCTACCAAGCCCTTCGAGTCGGCGCCGCCTGATGCCTTCAGCGCTGGTTCAAAAAATCGGACGCAGGCTGTCGCTGCCAGGTATCCACTTCGCACCGCGCTCTCCATGGTGGCTGGCCAACCCGTGGCACACCAGTCACCGGCGAGAAAGAGATTCCGCACTCCGCCCATTCGACCGTCAGCTGCTGCAGTCGGGCGCAGGGCTTGCGCTTGGGGAGTCAGAGCGATCGTGGCCCGCTTCTCCTTCACGCTGCGAAACGCTAGCGGCTCGAGTCCGAGAGAACTGGGAAGTGCCCAGCGAATGTCGGCCAGAACTCGGGCGACTATCTGCTCTTCCGAGAGTTCCATCCATTGATGTGCCGCACTCACCACCGCGTGGATGTGATGCCTGCCCTCGGCATCTGTTCCTTTGTCAAAGAGCCAATGAGTCGCGCGGCCCGGTAGAACCAGGTGCGGGACCCTCATCACTGCCTGGGAGAAGAACAGGTGCACCCCAACAATGGGGCTGCTCTCGAACTTGTCGAGACGAGAAAGGCGCCAGTCCGCCTGCTGAAGTGTCCCAGAGCACACGCTGTGCAGTCGTTCAGGAGGCAGTGCGCTTACCACAGCCGATGCTTCCACCATCCCATCCTCGGTCACTAGTCCGGTGACTCTGCTGCCATCGAATCCAATTCCCGTGACGCTGCTTCGCAAGCGCACCTCTCCCCCACCGCTCTCGATAATGGCGGCCGCCGTGTCATATAGACGGACCAGCGGTACCGCAGGTAGTCCGATGCTGGGGCTCCACTTGTCCTGTAGGAACCCCTCTTGAATTACCTTGATCGCCGCCGCTGCACACACTTGTGCACAGGGGAGATTGCAGGCGCCCACGATCACCGGCTCCCATAGATGAGTGACGGCTCTCTCAGTCTGGCGCTCCTGCTTCAAGAACTCGGAGAACGAGCGGCTCTCCCAAGCACTCCTGCCCCGATGTCCCATGCGAATCATGCGGCGCATGGCCCGCGCCACCGCGCGCTTGTCCGCGCTGGCAAGAAACCGAATGCGCGCGAAGGCCAGCGCGAAATGCAGTGGAGCTGGCAGCCAGTTCGAGGGCTTCAGTTCATCGGGCTCGTGGGGAGGATTGCTCCACCATGTGGTGTTACCCCAGCGGATGTGATGAATAACTCCGAGGCGTTGATATAGATCGAGCAGATTCGTGCAGCAGCCCATCACCACATGCTGACAGTTGTCTAGTGTGCCGCCTCCTCTAGGGTCATCAAAGCTGGTGGCCCGACCGCCCAACTTGCCTCTAGTTTCCACGAGGACGACGCGGCAACCAGACTCGGTCAGGCGGACTGCTGCGGCAATGCCCGCCAGCCCTCCGCCGGCAATGGCGATGGTGCGCTTCAAGTAGAAGCTGCCCGCGACAATGATCGAGCTCTCCACACGATCATCGACTTGTTGTGAATAGGAAGCCGAACTCGAGTTCGCATGGCAGCTCTTGGATCGCTGGCGATGCGTTCGAGAATACCCCGGTAAATCTCCGTCATCGCCCAAAGAGTTGCCCGGCAGTCGCCGGCGATCTCAGCTTCCAACCGCGAGCTGTCGGCGTAGAAGCCCCGGACACGCCCCACCTGCTGGCGGATGAATCCGGCACACTCGGCAGGGCGCGCCCAAGTGCGCAGTTCCGAGGGTGTCAGCCCCGCGGATCGGAAGTCAGCTGCGGGGAGATATACGCGACCGCGATCGAAGTCCTCGGCAAAGTCTCGCAGAACATTGGTGAGTTGGAAGGCGTAGCCGCGCTCCGCGGCAAGAGCCGGAGCTGTTACGCCGCTATAGCCCCACACCGAGATACAGATTCGTCCCACCGTCGATGCCATGCCCCAGCAGAAGCGCATGGTGTCCTCCCAGGACTCCAGATGCCTCGGCTTCAAATCCAGTATCTGCTCGTCCACCATTTCGCAGAAGTCGCTCGACCACAGTCGATGACGCTCGGCGGTAGCGGTGAATGCTGTCCACATGGCTGCTTCGTCGGGTGGCATTGGCGCACTGGCGGAGACTGCGCAGGCCGGCAATGAGGGATCAACTCCGGAGAGCGCCACAAGTGTGCGCTCCCGAAGTTTCTCCAACCTGCCCACGCTGAGGGCGTCATCGGCATCGGCATCGTCGCACAGATCGTCGACCCGGCGCATCCACGCATAGATGGCAAACATGGCGCTGCGGCGAGGCTCAGGAGTCAGTTGCAGTCCGTAATAGAAGTTGCGAGCCGATCGCTTCGTCAACTCGCGACAGTGGAGAAACGCCGCATCAACGCGACTCTGCTCTTGACTCTTATGAGTCATCCTCGCGCCCTCCACCAAGCCCGGGCAATCAGGCTGGCCTTGGCAATCTTGCCGAGGCGGGGCCGAGTGATCACCGTTTCGTAGCCCATCTCTTCGATTTGGCGCAGCACCGATCGACCCCCTTCGGTGAACAGCCAGACAACGGCTCTGTGCCGCGGCGGCAGTCTGCTCAGCAGTTCATCCGACATTTGATAAAACCTCCAGGTTCGCTCCACGCAGGCGCGCATGGATCTGCGGAAGCTCTCAAGAAATGCCCGATCGGGTGCAAAGCCCCGCTGCGCCGTCAGTAACAGCCGCTCTTCGAATCGCTGGCATGCCCACAGAGTCTTGGGGATGTAGATGCGATTGTTCTGCAGCAAGTCGCGGCGGACATCCTGCCAGTGGTTGGTCAGCTGCAGCGCGGTACACACTGCGTCGCTGAGTCGGAAGAGTCGCTCCTCACGGGGCGAACCCATCATCATCAATACCAGCCGCCCTACCGGGTTGGCGCTGCCTCGGCAATAGTCGAGTAGATGCGTGAACCGATCCCAGCGATTTCGCTTCTGATCCAGTTCAAAGGCGCCGATCAAATCAAGGAATGGCTGCTCCGGCAGATCGTGGCGGGAGATCGTCTCCCGCAGAGCCACAAACACGGGATGGCTGGGATTGCCCGCGAAGCACTGCTGCAGTTCCTCACGCCACCAGGCGAGCAACTCCAGCGCTCGCTCCGGCGTTCCTGACTCATCCCCAAGATCATCGGCCCCGCGGCAGAAGGCGTAAACAGCGGCGAAGTCAGACCGCAAGTCCGCCTGCAGCAGCGAGGAGATCACGGAGAAGTTTTCGTAGTGACCTGTTGCCAAAGTCCTGCAGAACTGACGAGCTTCCCCCAAGCTGGGCCGAGAAGCCCCGCTCTGACCAGCAGGTGGCCAAGCAACACTTGCCGGAATCTGTGCCCTGCTCATGGCACTCACTCTATCGCAACACCGAGCCCGATGACCGCGAGCGAGGGGCGGCAGAGCCTATGATGGACGCAGATGAAACTGATTCTGGCAAATCCACGCGGATTCTGTGCGGGTGTCTATATGGCGATCGATGTGGTCGACCAGCTTCTGGAAATCTGCCCAGGCGAGACGGTTTATGTCTATCACGAGATTGTCCACAATCGCTATGTGGTCGAGCGCTTCCGCGGCCGCGGCGTGATCTTTGTGGAGACTCTGAGTGAGGTGCCCGCGAGCGCCATCGTGGTGTTCAGCGCCCACGGAGTGAGCCCAGCTGTCAGGGAGGAGGCGCGCCTCAAGTCGCTGATCTCCATCGATGCGACCTGCCCGCTTGTTACCAAGGTTCATGCCGAGGCCATCCGTTATGCCCGCAAGGGGTTTCAGATTCTGCTGATCGGTCATGCCAGTCACCAGGAGGTAGTGGGTACTCGCGGAGAGGCTCCTTCCAGTATTCAGATAGTGGAACACCCCAAGGACATCCCGCACCTCTCAATCATCGACCCTGACAAGCTGGTCTACCTCACGCAGACGACGCTTTCGACAGACGATGCCAACATTGTGATCCACGCTCTCAAGATGGCCTTCCCCAATATCAAGGAACCGCCCGTAAGCGACATTTGTTATGCCACTACCAATCGGCAGATGGCGGTCAGAACCATTGCGCCCAGCTGCGACTTGGTGCTCGTGGTGGGAAGCAAGAACAGTTCCAACTCGGTTCGCCTCACCGAGATCAGCGCCAATGTCGGCACCACCGCTCGCCTGATCGACGATCACACCGAGCTCTGCGATGCTTGGTTCACCGGAGTGAACACCGTGTTGGTCACTGCAGGCGCGAGTGCGCCCGAAGACCTGGTGCGCGATCTCGTCACTTGCTTGGTAGATCGATTTGGGGCCGAGGTAGAGCAGCACGATGTGTATCACGAAGATGTTGAGTTCGGGCTACCCGGCACTCTGAAGGGGTTGATGCGGAAGCGCAATGTGGATCCGGAGAATCGCCGCGTAGTGCGGGGAGACTCGGGAGAGGCGCTGCGCGATTGGCTGAGCCAAAGGGGAATCGGCATGAGATCGGTTGACCTGACCGTGCGCGGAGAGCCCGTGCATCCCGAGGCCTAATGTTGCCCGCTTTCTTTGATCAGGACATGACTTCGCTCGGCGAGTGGTGCCTCTCACAAGGACTCCCCCGGCGCGTCTCAGTACAGCTGGCCTCCTGGGTATACGGCAAGGGCGTCATTGATCCGGCAGCCATGACAGACCTTGCGATTCGCACCCGAGAGCTCATCGGGGAGAACATGCAGTTTGCCCAGGGTTTCATTGATCGCGAGCAGCATGCCAGCGATGAAACTCGCAAGCTCCTGATCAACTGGCCCGAGAGTGTCTCCGAGACTTCCTCCGAGAGTTCCTCCGATACCACTGATTCCTCGAGCCTGACTCTGCTCAACAACACTCCGCGCGCCCGGCAGACAGAGTGCGTGATGATCCCGGCTGACAATCGTCGTACTGCTTGCGTCTCCAGTCAGGTTGGCTGCCCGGTCGGTTGTCGTTTTTGTGCCAGCGGCATCGGTGGCCTCGAGGGGAATCTGACAACAGGTCGAATCGTGGAGCAGGTCTGGCATCTCTCCCGACTTTCTGGTGTGCAGCGCATCTCCCACGTGGTCTTCATGGGCATGGGCGAACCTCTGGCCAACTTCAACGCCGTCACTCGCGCCATCAGAACTCTGCACGCTGACTGGGGATTTGCCATCTCGGCGCGGCGCATCACGATTTCGACTGTGGGGCTTCCCGCAGCAATCCGCCGATTGTGCACCTTCGAGCTACCCGTGACGCTTGCTCTGAGTTTGCACGCGCCCAACGATGACCTGCGCCGACAAATCATCCCTTGGGCCGAGTACGCGACTATTGCTGAACTCCTCGATGCCTGCGATGAGTGGTTCGCCAAGACCGGTCGGGAGATCACCCTTGAGTACATCCTCCTCGGGGGATTCAATGATCAGAGGGAGCACGCCGAAGAGTTGGCCACGCTCAGCCGAAGACTGCGCGCCAACATCAACCTCATTCGCTTCAATGAGGTCAAGGGAATGCCCTTCTCTCGACCCTCAAGTGAGCATGTCCATGAGTTCCAAGAGGTTTTGCGCGCCCGTGGTGCGAATGTTCACATCCGCGCCTCTCGCGGAAGGGACATCGCCGCAGCATGTGGACAACTTCGCCACGAAACTGCCGCGGCCAGAACTGATATCTCCCGCTAGAGGTTTTCTGATCACTCTCCCGGCGCCAATCGAAGAATCTCGGCTGCCCGCATGGTGCGAAGCCGTCCCCCCACCGCCGCCTCGTGCATGGTGCGGGCAAAGGGAATCCACCGAAGCGGCCGTGCGTCTTCGGCAGCAAGACTGAAACACCTGAAGAGGGCCTCGCGCCGCGCCAGCGACTCGGGCGAGCCGCGCCACCTGTCGGGAACAAGGGGTCTCACCGCTCGGAGGATGCGGCTGGGCCAGTCACTAGAACGGAAGTCGACGATCCACCGTTTCCCGCCGAAAGCCAGGTCAATGCGCGTGAGATACCTTCGTTCGACCGTGTCACCCCGCGCGGCTCGCACGGAGAGCGCCCGCCGAATCCGCCGTCGATGCTCAAAGCTCGCTGACATCAACCCGACATAGAGGAAGTCGCGGGGCAATGCGCCCTCCGCTAGCGGTAAAACGGCGGGGGCACTGAGGATGGCACCATGGGTGCTGTGCAGACGAGTCACTAGTTCGGTGTATCGCCTGGCCACTGCTGCGCCACCCCAGATCATGCAGCGTTCGATGGCAACGATCAGATCGCAGACTGCCTGCTGACCCTCCACCGAGTCGGCGATTCCCCCGACCTCTCTCAGAGTTCTTTCAACAAGTTTTCTGAGTTGGCGAGCTCGGTGAAAAGCTCCTACACCTCTGAGGGCTCCTGCCAGCGAAATCATCCGCACCAGCTGGGCTGGTGACCGCTCCTCACTCTCCTGGGCCCTCGCCTGTTGCGCCCCGTCCGCTGCCGATAGCCGTCCCAAGTTGAATGCCTCGATGCTGCGGGCGGCGCCCTCGGACTCAATCGATCGCAGGGCTGCTTCCATGCTCGCTACTGGAACTGGAATGAATCCACGCTGCCACGCCAGCCCCAGAAGAAACAAATCGAGCGCGCGATCAGTGAGAAATGAACGCCGCATCACTCCAGCCCAATCACCGATTGCCAACATCCCAGGATGACATGTTGCTCGGACTGCCTCAGCAAGCAACGCTCCGTCATCACTCAGGCGCTCCTCGCCCTCGAGGGCAGCGGTAGACACAACTGCCGCCGTGCGCTCAGGGGCACTGACACACAGTGTTGGGTCGGTGCCCAGCGCACGCAGTGTCTCGATGGGATCCACGCCCAGAATCAGATCTGCCTCACCGTAGGGAATCCTTGCGGTGAAAGCTCGAGCAGACTCACCCATCGTCGCGCGGGAGAACGAGACCTGCGACCAAGCGCACCGGGCGAGGGCGATGGGCGACTCATCCGCGATGGCATCGATGCGGTAACCGGCGGCGTGTCCGGCGCGAGCCAACACTTCACCAGCAAAGCCCAGGCCACCACCGCGCGTTCCGGCTGTGTGCACTCGCCAAATGCCCTGCTGCGCGTGGGCAAATGCTGGCGGAGGAAGCCGAGGCGGCTCGCGCAAAGCCTCGGTTGTGCCCGCAGGACGGGTACGGATGACCTCGATCTGCTCGAGAATCGGCTCGATCCGCAGGCGAAACCGAACGCGGCTGGGATAAGCGCGCTTCTCCACGCGCGCCTCCCGCGCTATTGGGCTAACGGGTCGACCACCCTTCTGCGCCAGCACTGCCGCATCGTTGAGCTCCCGTATGTCGCAGGCGGCATCCGCGGGCCACACCACCCGCTGCATCGAGCGGAATCCTGCTGCATCAAGTGCAGATGCCTCACGCATGCCAGCGCTCAAATCGAATCGCGGTGGATCGCCATCGCGGAGCAGAACCAGTGTGACTCCCTCAAACTCCGCAGCCCGCTCCATCACCGCCAGCAAGGCCCGCCGATTGGTGCAGGCGACCCGCTCCACGGCGAGTCGCTGCTCCCCATCTCCGACCGCGTGCGATCTCGCCAGCCGTTCCGGATCTGAGCCGCGATCGGAGTCGACGAGCAAAACTACGAACACGCGCGAGTTCATTTCTCTCAGCGCATCACCGAGCATCAAGGCTCCCTCGGCAGCAAATGGCCCGCTCTCCCACACCTCAACGGCCAGGGCCCGCTGGCCAGGAGCAGCGCGGGAGGTACCTAGTTCAAAGCTGGGAGGATTACTTTCAGGTGCGCGGCGCGCAAGCGTATGGGTGACTTCATCGAGAACTCCGGCAAGTAATGCCTTTATGCCGGAAAGCCCCACGGCTGACCCCCTGCTGGCAATCGTCGCATTGACCAAGCCTTCTGGTACCGGAGCCAGTTTGCTGGCAACCTGCAAGCCCGGCCGCACCTGATGCAGCAGATGAATTGACTTTCGAGTCAGGATCGAGGTGCTGAGTCCATCTCCCGCTTGCAGGGTCAATGGATCGCTGGGCGGACCCTCGATGGGTTGCGGCAAACCCGACCAAGAAACCATCGCAGCATGGGGATTCGATGCTCGCGATCGCTGCGCCACCTCGAGGACGCGTGGGCCGATCGTGCCCGGTTGTGCCTCAATGACGATGGCCTGAACCACTCGATCGAGCAAGCGCTCAACCGCGGCCTCATCAAATGGTTCGATGGCACCCAATCGCAGCAGCGGCACGCGAGTGGAGAGGCCAAGCTCCGTGAGCATGTGCAGGGTGGACAGTGCGCAGGCACCGACCGCAATGAAACCAAGCGGTTCTCGCTCGCCGGGGCTGGGCAAACTGCTCAACCGATTCACCTCGGCTCGCCTGATGACTCGGAGTGCATCATTGGTGTCACTGCCTCGCGAGGACTGCCGGCGTCGAAGCCAGCTCGCTTGGTCAACGCTCTCCACCACACGATTGGCGAGCAGCTCCACCGTGCCAGACTGCCGCAGCAGCTCCCGCTGCATGATCAACATGGCTGGCCTGCCCTTGCAGTTGGTGAGTTTCCAGGCAATGTCAATGGCACTGGCAATGCCGCGATTCTCCCATGGCTCCATGCACCAGAATCGACTGCGCTGGGCGATTGCGCGGGGGCAGAGGACTCCAAGCGATGTGGGATCATCCTCTGCGATCAAGAGCAAAGCACCCAAGAGGGGACCACGCTCGCACAGCCGCGCCACCAACTCGCTAGCAGCTGCCACATCGCGCGCGTCGATCAGAGCGCAGGCATTGCGACCGCGCAGGGCCTCCGTTGCCGCCAGCTCGGCGGCGCGCACCGACGACCTGACCGCGCGCACTTCCATCCGGTGCCTCGCCAGAACTTCGCGTCCGGCCACATCAGCGGCGATGCGAAGAACCTGCGAAAACGACCCGCGCTGCGGCGTGAACACGCACCCCACCGCAGTCTCGGACTCCAACAATGATTTGAGAATGACTGCAGCGGCACCCATGAGTGCCCTGCCTTGCGCCCTGCCGAGGAGTGAGCCCTCGTTCACCGCAATGTCGGTGCCGACTGCGGGGGTTTGCATGTTCCGATCCTACGGTTTCCCGCTCAGGGTTGCAGTTACTTTGATTTCATACTGATTGGGGAGAGTCGCCATTCGCGCCGCCGCGCCAAGTAGCAACTACCAGCGATCACCCGGACGATGATGCGATCGACTCACAACTGCGCTCGAAACGATGATGTCTGTCTCGTGGATGGCTTGATAGACTCCGCAGGCGCATAATGGGTGGAGTTCCTATGCCAGTTTCTCCCAAGCAGTTCCGCCTGAACAGACGGGTGAGGATGAGGCGGCCTACCGACTGCAGTTCTCATTTCCACTAGAGGAGCTGCTCTTTGATCGCAACTCGCCGCGCTCGACATCGTGCTGCTCTTCTTTGGACAGCGCATCGCCAAGGACTACGCCGGCGCCGCGGCGCTGGTGCCATACTTTCTGGTCTGCGTGGCCGCTGTGTATCTGCTCGGCGCGTAGGCGGGGCGACCCGTCTTTCGAGTTCGGGAAGGAATGTGTGGCGGATTCAACTGATCAATGCAACGATCGCGATCTTGATCCTGATCAAGACCAAGATCAAGACCAGAACCAAGCGCCGTTGAGTCAGCCATCGAAGTGTTGCTTTGACCCCCCCCCCCGAACTCGCAGCCATTACTGGGCCGATTTCATGCCCTACTCTGTCCCACGAGCCCGCCGACCGCCAAATAGGGGGCAGTCCCTCATCGCACCTTTTTATCGGAGACAGACTCATGACCACGATCATCAAGACACACCGCGTCTCTCGCAGTTTCCGCGCCTCGCGCGTTTGCTGCGCGGCGACTCTCGTCGCACTCGCTTTCCCCGCGCTCGCACTCGCGCAATCGGGTGCGGTCTGGCACGGCCAAACTCCGCCCGGTCTCGTGACCCCGATTAACTACCGCGTCGAAGTTGAGAGCGTGCTGGGATCGAGCCAAGGCGCCGACATGGAATCGCGTCCATTCACTGCAACCTCGACAGTGCGGTTGCAACCGGCCGCTCCACCATTCACCACGATTCGCTTCGTTGACCTGTCGATTCAGTTTGGCCCGGGGTGTTACAACCTCGAGTTCTACTGCAGCCCAATGAGCGGCTGTATGCCGATGACGGTGGAGATCGAGTTCACCACCATGGCACTCTCTACGCCGACCACGGTCACACTTGACGCAAGCGGAGCGTTCGCGCTCGCGGCAACGTTTGATGTGCAGACGGTCGGCACGATGGGTGGCACCCAGACTGGTTCCTTTGATTCGTGGGGCACGATTCCTATCACGCTGACCGGACGATTCGACCACGCCGATTCGACCGCAACACTCGACTCGCTCTTCGCATCAGAGTTTCCATTCCCGGCTCCCGCCAGCACGCTTCCAATCGGTGTGACCGCGGTCACCTTCACCCGCTTCCTCTTCAATAAGGGCAACCGTCTCGTAGGACCGTTGATGGTTGCCGATCCAGCCGACATCAATGCCGATGGCCAAGTCAACGGGCTTGATCTGGGCATTCTCGTGGCGGGATGGGGCAGCGCTGGCGCAGCCGACATCAACAACGATGGCGTGGTCAATGGCGCAGATATGGGATTGCTTCTGAGCGCGTGGGATTAGAGCGCGGGGCGGCGGCAGCGCAAAATGTGATCTGAGTTCTGAGCCCCGCGCGCACTTCCATCCGGTGCCTCGCCAGAACTTCGCGCCCGGCCACATCAGCGGCGATGCGAAGAACCTGCGAAAACGACCCGCGCCGCCGCGCCAAGTAGCAACTACCAGCGATCACCCGGACGATGATGCGATCGGCTCGCTGAAATCCAGGATCAGGAGCGCTCACAGGGCGACCCCCACGCCACGCAGCAGCATCTCGGCGCCAACCGCAAGCAGCATCAGCACGAAGAGCGCCACGCGGGGATCGATGTACCCATTGGCGAAGAACACCACGGCTCCCGCCGCCGCCGTTATGCCGATCATGAAGTTGGAAGTCATCGCTGACACGCGTGCCGGCATCCCCATACAGGTGTCCATCGCCAGCATCTTGAGGGCGCCGCTAGCGACCCCAAGCAAGCCCGACATGAGGCCTGCGAGGGTCATGATCATCACGCCCCCATGGCCATCCGAAGCTCCATGAGAGTGCTATGAGAATCAAGTTGGAGTCGACCTGCACCTCAGCAGAATACCGATGGGCCGTGGAGCAACGCCGATGCGATCA
>SIAA01000052.1 GCA_009692045.1 Phycisphaerales bacterium
TCACGCTCCCGCACCCTTGGGCGCGGCCCCCATGCCCCTGGAGTCGGAGGAGTGCCGCTGGGTCGGCCTGCATGACCTTGCTGCTCTCAAGTTCCCTCCGGCGAATCAGGTCATGGTGCGCCACATCGAAGTGACCCTCGCTCGGTCCGTGGTCTAGGGCTGCACGAAAGTCGGCGGGACTGGTACGCCCGCGCGGCGCGCTGCTCTCTCCATGGTCGAATTGGGCGCCACCTCTGGAGCAAGCGGCCCCCGCACTGCTTGAGGCTGGCCTACACCGCCAGCGCTGGTGAGTGTGTCCCGCAACTCGCGGGCTCGCACCAGCAGCCCGGCAACATCGCCGTCGGCGGGCTTCATATCGAAATGCCACTCAGTGCGGCTCTCCAACTGTTGGGGTATGACCTCGCTGACCAAGTCGGCGCCGATGAAATCCCACCATGGTGCATCGGCCTGTCCACCCCCCTCTATCGTGGAGTATCCCGACAAAGCCAGGCGAACATCGTAGGTGCCGTAGTAGGTGAACTCGGCCTCGCAGGGAGTGCGACCGACTTCGCGACCGTTGAGACTCACGAGAGCGCCGGATGGATCACTGGTGATGGAAATGGTGCGACGAACGCAGCCAGTTTGGGTGATGGCCGCGGCGATCCCGATCACGATCATGGAGCGAGTGATCACGCTCCCATCCTAGCTGCCCGCGCGTAGACTCGCCCCGTGGCTCTGCTGCACGCGCGCGAACTAGTCAAGAGTTACAACGGCCGCAAGGTGGTGGACCTCGTGAGCTTTCAGATCGAGGCTGGCGAAATCGTGGGCATTCTCGGGCGAAACGGCGCGGGCAAGACCACCTCATTTCGCATGATCATCGGCATGATTACCCCCGAGGCTGGCTCGGTGACATTTGCGGGCCGCGATGTGACTCGGTTACCCATGTTCGAGCACGCTCGGGCGGGCATGGGCTATCTGTCTCAGGAACCCAGCGTCTTTCAGCGATTGTCGGTGCGGGACAATCTGCTGGCCATTCTGCAGACGCGTCCTCTCAGCAGGAGGCAGCGCACCATCGAGGCTGATGCCCTGCTCGCGCGCTTCGGTCTAACTCACAAGGCGAAAGAAGAAGCAAGAACCTGCTCGGGCGGCGAGCGGCGCCGATTGGAGATTGCCCGCGCCCTGATCACCCAACCGAGATTGATACTGCTCGACGAGCCATTTGCAGCCGTTGATCCCCACACCGTAGAGGAGCTGCAGGCCGAAGTTCGTCGCCTAGCCCAACAGGGGATTGCCATTCTGGTGACAGATCACAATGTGCAACAGACTCTGCGTATCTGCGACCGGGCCTACATCATTCACGAGGGAAAGAATCTGCGCGATGGGGATCCCAAGAGCATCATCAACGACCCCCAGGTGCGCGATGCCTATCTGGCTTCCACCTTCCGCGGCGACGAGTTTGGATGAGGCAGTAGGAGCGGTCAGATCACCTGGAGTGGTGATCTTCTTCGGGCGCAAGAGAAAGTGCTGCGCATCAATATCGGCGATTCGCTTGCACGCGAACGATCTCGATTCTGGTCGAAGTCGCCGCCACGATGTGCCACTCCGCGCCGTGCATGGCCATGCTCTCTCCGTGGCGAGGCACGCGGCCAAGAAACGCCAATATAAGCCCGGCTACCGTGTCTGCGCCTGAGTCTTCCGGCAGATCGAGGTTGCTGTCCTTGGCGAAGGCATCAATGCGATAGGCGCCATCAACGATCCACGATCCGTCAGTATGGAGGGTGGCTTTGGGCGGCTCCTCGTGAGGCGGTTCGTGCTCATCATGAATCTCTCCCACGATCTCTTCCAGAACATCCTCGATGGTGGCGAGGCCTGCCGTCCCCCCAAATTCGTCCACGACAATCGCCATGTGCACCTCGCTGCGCTGAAACTCTCCCAGCAGTTCCTGCACCGCTTTGGTTCGAGGAACCCGGATGGGCTGGCGCAAGAGCGCGGCCAGAGAGAATGACTTTGGCTCTTCCCCAAGATAGATAGCGAGGTCGCGCAGATAGAGAACACCCACAACCTGATCGAGACTGCCTCGATAGACGGGAATGCGCGAGTGCCCTGCCCTCACGATCACTTCCCGAATGAGCGCGAAGTCATCGGTGTACTCCAGCCCCTCAACTTCGGTGCGCGGTGTCATGACTGCGGAGACGGGCAGCCCCGAGAAATGCACGACATTGCCGAGAATCCTCGAGCTGATCTTGTCGATGCCGCCGGAGTGATGGGTGTCAGCGATGGTGTCGAGGAGCGCCTCCTCGGCCAGATCGCGGGCGTCCTTCACACCAATGAGCCGACGCATCGCCTCATCGATGGGCTGACTGAACACCGTGAGTGGACGCGCCATCCAGTGACACAGTCGTAGCACCGGAGCGAGAGTCACGATCATGCCCTCGGCCGCCCACTTCGCCATGCTCGCGGCAATGACGCTGGTGAAGAGCCAGACCAAAACGCAACTGGCAAACAGGGCGATAAGCACCCTAGGCAGAGTCAGCGCCGAGACCGCGATCGCACCACTCGATCCAGAGTCAGGATCCGCAGGTGCGATCCCCATCAGAACGATGGCAAAGAACCCGAGGCGTCCGAAGGTGCGAAACAGCGCCACGGCATTCTCCAGATTGGCGAGATTCAGCACGATCCACTCGGCGTTGCGCTCCCGGCCGCGCTCCAGAAAGGCGTTGCGGAGTCCGGACTCGCTCGCTTGCAAAAGTGCTAGGTTGGCCGCCGAGGCGACCGTAGTTGCTGCGAGGACGAGAGCGCCGCTGCCGTAGGCAAACGCGCTCATTCTGATGGCTCTCCCCGCGCGTAAACAGCGCCAATCCCCATGGCAGTCAATATTCGATCCTCGAAATGGTGCATCTTGGCCGCTTCGCCCTCCTCAGCATCATTGAGACCGCAGGCGTGCAGCAGAGCATGAACTGCGTACAGGAGTAGTTCCGTCTGAAGCGGGTGGCCCCGACGCGTTGCCTGCCTTCGCGCTTCATCCACGCAGAGAGCGACATCCGCCCGCGCGCCGGGCAAGTCGGCATTGGCGCCGGGCGGATCAGCACTCGCCGCGTCGCCCCGACTCTGTTCAGCGCCACTGTCAATAAAGGTAAGCACATCGGTGGTGCCAGCGACACCACTATATCGCTGATGCAACTCAGCCATTTCCGCATCGGCGACAACGCGCAGGCTCAATCGCGCCACGGGTATGGGAGCGTGAGCGCATGCCTCGCACACCCGGGCGCGCAGCCAATCCGCCTGCGCCTCATCGATCAGGCCGTTGGCGTCAATGTCAATCTGGGCATCATCGCGCAGAGACATGGATAGGAATGAAGCGTGGCTTCACCCTCTTCTCAAAATCGGTCCGGAACTTGGTGATGATGGTGCGTACTGCCCAGTTGTTGCCGTCAGCCAGTCCGCAAATCGTCGTGCCCGGCCCGAGCCCCATGGAAGCCGCCAGTTCGAGCAGGAGATCGAGATCAGCCGTAGTGGCATCGCCACGCTCAACGCGGCACAGCACTTTGTAAATCCATCCGCTGCCCTCGCGGCAGGGTGTGCACTGACCGCAGGACTCATTCTTGAAGAATCGGGCGATGTTGCGGGCGACCGCCACCATGTCGGTGTCCTCGTCAAAAACCGTTGGGCATGCGGTCCCCAAACCAAGAACGTCGTAGCGGCGGCCAATGTCGAAATCCATTTCCGCATCGAACTGATCGGTGCCGAGAATGCCCATACTCACCCCTCCGGCGATCGCACCCTTGAATCGCTTGCCTCCTCGCATGCCCCCGCAATAGTCGTTGACCAGATCGGAGAGCTTGATTCCCAGCGGCGCCTCAAAGCAGCCGGGGCGAACTACATGGCCGCTCACTCCCATTAGTTTTGTGCCCCAACTGGGCATGCCCCCAGGGAACGGTGCCGCGGTGCCAATCGATTTCCACCATGCTGTGCCGCGTTCGATGATGGGCACAATTGCGGCAAGGGTTTCGACATTGTTGACAATGGTTGGGCGGCCGAACAACCCCTTCACTGCGGGAAACGGTGGCTTCACCCGCGGCCAGCCGCGCTTGCCCTCGATGGCCTCCAGCAACCCTGTCTCTTCACCGCAGATGTAGGCGCCAGCGCTGCGGTGCAGGTGACACTCGGCCGTGAACTTCACTTTGCCTCGCATCATTCCCGATGAACCGAAGATGCCAGCGGCGCGTGCCTCTTCAATGGCCCTCTGCATTACTGCCGCCTGATGGTGATACTCGCCGCGGATGAAGAAGTAGGCAACATCCAGTTGACACGCCCAACAGGTGATGGCGATCCCTTCGAGGACGAGGTGGGGATCAAAGTCGACAAGCAGCCGATCCTTGAATGTGCCCGGCTCAGCCTCATCGCAGTTGATACACAGATAGCGCAGTCCCTTGCCATCAACAGCAGGTAGAAAGGTCCACTTCAGTCCTGCGGGGAATCCGGCGCCGCCGCGACCACGCACGCAGGCATCCTTGACCAGCTCCACCACCTCTGCTGGCTGCATGTCCAGAGCCCGCTCAAGTGCCTTATACCCACCGGTACGCACATACTCGTCGAAGCTGACGGTCCGACGAGCGCTGGCATCGCCAAAGGGAAAGCTGGGGATTCGCTTGGTAAGGATCGGTTCAGTCAGTCGCATGGATGATTGTCGGTAAGGTTTGAATGAGGTTTGGCTCAGCAATAACGCAACTGCTGGCGCTAGGGCGTTGATGCTCGCTTGGATTCATCTACAGGAAGTACCTCATCTATCACAGTTCGGCGCAGCAGAGCGCCATCGACGCGTGCTTCGCGTTGCTCGCGCCTAACCTCGATGGAGCGAGGTTCGCCGACAGGCGCCCAAAGTGCTGCAATCACATCGCCGGTCGCCTGCCCGAGGCACCGCATGAGTGAGGGCAGCTGGCCCCGCTGCACGCCCTGGTCAGACCGCATCAGTGGCCGCCCTTCCCACCGCAGCAGCTCGATCCAGTGCCGCGGCACACTTCGTCCAGCACCCGATCGATGCCAGCAACGGTGAGACCCTCGTGCAGTTTGCTGTTGCAGAGCGCCACCGGCGCGGTGTCGCACGATCCGAGGCACTCCATGGCGATCAGTGTGAACTTGCCATCGGCCGTGGTCTCTCCCACTTCAATACCCAGTCGTTCTCGCACTCGATCAATGATGGCTTGGTGCCCGCAGAACTCGCAGGCGATCGACTGGCACACCCCGATGGTGCATGCGCCCCGCGCCTCCAGGGTGTACTCGTCGTAGAAGGTGACCGTGTCCAGAACCTCTGCAGGTGTGATGTGCAGGAACGCGGCAATCTCCACCATAGCCTGCAGGGGCACGCAGCGGTACTCGTGCTGAATCTCATGGAGAATCGGCATGAGGGCGCCCTGCCGTGTGGCATAGTTGGCCACGATTTCCTTTTCCCAGCGGCCCTTGATGGCCTCGGTGGCGTAGGGCTCCGAGCGCCTGGGAATCGAAGTGGTTGCAGATGGTTTGGTGATCCATGCCATGGCGTTGAGACTTCTGCTACGGGACTACCGATCGAGTTCGGCAGCGATGATGTTCAGGGAGCCGAGCACCGCCACTACATCAGCGAGCTGATGACCCTCGATCAGTTTAGGGAACACCGAGAAATGAACAAAGGAAGGCGGACGGGTACGAGCGCGAAAGGGATACTTGGTGCCGTCAGCCACAATGAAATACCCCAACTCTCCATTGGGACTCTCGATGCTCCAGTATCCCTCGCCGACCGGTGTTTTCCAGCCGCGATTGTTCATGAAGATTTCGAAGAGCTGAATGGTTGCCTCGATAGAGCCGTAAACATCTCCCTTGGCGGGAACACGCAACTTGGCATCAGCGTGGGGATCGATCGATCCCTCTGGAAGTCGATTGATCAACTGCTTGATGATGCCGATCGACTGCTTGATCTCTTCGACACGGACGAAGTAGCGCGCCAGGCTGTCGCCAGTGGTACACACCGGCACCTGAAACGAAACGGCCTCCGCGCCCTCTCCGTCCCAGTTGCTGGCGTAGCACAGGTAGGGCTGATCCTTGCGCACATCGCGCTTCACCCCCGCGGCGCGCGCCACCGGGCCGGACAATCCCCAGGCGATGGCATCCTCGCGGCTGATGGCGCCCACGCCCGTCAGCCGATCCACGAATATGCGATTGCGATTGAGAAGTGTCTCGAGGTCGGTGATGGCTTTGGGCAAGCGCACATCGATCAGAGAGAGAACCATGCGCCGAAACACCTCGTCATCAGGAATGTCGCGCCAGGCGCCGCCCACCCGCGACCAGTCGGGATGAAAGCGCTGTCCACTCACATACTCGATGATGTCGTAGATGAACTCCCGCTCGTTGAATCCGTAGAGAAAGCCGGTGAATGCGCCTAGATCAAGCGCCGCTGCACCCACGCACAGCAGGTGATTCTGCAGTCGACCAAGCTCGCAAAGGATGGTGCGCACCACCTTGCAGCGCGTATTGATGGACACATCGAATAGCCCTTCAACGGCGTGATGCCAAGCGATGTCATTCACGATGGGCGATACATAATCCATCCTGCTGATGGTGCAGACATACTGGTTGTAATCATGATGCTCGCCCAGTTTCTCGAAACCGGAGTGCAGGTAGCCGATGTGAGGAGTCGCCCGAGCCACTCGTTCCCCATCGAGCTCCAGCACTAGCCGCAGTGTTGTGTGGGTAGCAGGATGCTGCGGACCAAAGTTGAGCACCCATCGATCGGGAGAACTGGCATGCCCACGGAGGTACTCAGTGCTCTCGATATCGAGCCCATAGCCCTGATCGGGTTGAAGGGTATAGGGCATGGGGGCAAGAGTATAAGCGCAGCGATTCAGCGCAAACGCGGCATCTTGCCGGGCTTGCCACTGAGCACAGCTACGACATCCCGAACCACCCATGACATCGCCTCCATGGCGCTGGCGGTACGGGATGCGAGGTGAGGCGCGAGGTGCGCGTTGAGCACTCCCAGTAGCGGGTTACCCGCGCAAATCGGCTCGGGGTCATGCACATCGAGTATCGCCATCGCCGCGGGATTCAAGCGGAGAAACTCCGCCAGCGCTGCGTGGTCAACGGCCATTCCCCGGCTGGTATTGATAAGCACCGCATCTGGTCGCATGGTGTTGATCAAGCCACGAGACACGAATCCTCGATTGCTCGCTCGCCCATCAATGTGCACGGTGATGACATCGCTCTCCGCGAACAGTTCGCATGCGCTGACTGGGCGTGCCCCATGTCGCTGAGAGAGTTCGATCTCCAGGAGATCGTGATACACCACTTCGAATCCGATGGCGGCAGCAACCTGAGCCACGCGGCGCCCGATGCGGCCTAGTCCTAGTACTCCCAACTGCAACTCGTCCATCTGCCAGGTTGCCTGCACATCCACGCGCGCCTGATCCCACGCCTCCTTGCCGAGGACCTTGTCCAAGTAGAGCCGAGGTCGCAGAGCATCCGCCCATAGGCACACCACATACTCCACGACCGCCTGGGTGTTGGCATCCGGCGTTGAGACAACCTGAATCCCGCGGGCTCTCGCCGCAACCAGATCAATGTTGTCAGTTCCAACTCCCGCTCGCCCGACGACTCTGAGGGCCGGCATCCGCTCGAGTAGTGCCGCATCCACCTGGGTGTAGGTTCGGACAACCAGGGCCACCGCGTTCTGACAAGAGTTGGCAAACTCGACGGAACTCACCCCAGCCTCCAAGACTTCGCAGCGCGCTGCCAACCACTCCCGCGCGGGATCGGAAATTGGCTCACAGATGATGGCCAGTTGCTTTGTCACAGGTGGAAGCCTAACTCGCGACCTTGCCGGGCACCTGATAGGCCAAATTCAATCCATGTAGTCCCTTATGACTTGCCCCGTTGCCTCGGTATGCCATTCTTGAGGCACAGTCCGATCACTTCTGATGAAACCGCGCGCCCTACTTGTATCCATGCTCGGCTCGCTCTTGGTTGGCAGCACCGTTGGCGCCGACGAGATCGGCTATGACGCCCTTGTTGCCAGGATCGGTGCCGCCAATGTCCCCACCGGTGCTGGTGTTCGGGTTTCGCAGATTGAGGCGCCGTCAGGTACTGCCTACGGACCAGATCAGACCAACACAGACTTCGCGGGTAAGACCTTCACTGCTTACAGCGGCACCCCGGGCAACTCTGGCCACGCCAACTACGTCGCGCAACTCTTCTACGGCATCTCATTGGGAATTGCCGACGGAGTGACTCAGATCAACCTTTATGAAGCCAGTTCTTACCTGCTGACGGGGTTTCTGCGCACGGGTCAGGGTGCGACGACTTATCCCCTAGCCAATCCCGCAGGCACCAAGGTGATGAATCACAGTTGGGTTGGAACATTCGATAACTCCCTGACTGACGCGGAGGCGCTTCGTCGCGCCGACTACGCCATGAATCGTGACGACACTCTGGCATTCAACGGACTGAACAACGGTTCTGTAATGCAGAACCTCATGATGATGGGGTATCACGGGGTCTCCTGCGGCATGATGGACGGAGGTCACTCCTATGGCGTGACTCCCGTCGGCATCGATGGCCCCGGCCGCATGAAGCCAGAGATTGTCGGACCAGGAACAGCCACGAGTTTCT
This sequence comes from Phycisphaerales bacterium, assembly GCA_009692045.1. GTDB lineage: Bacteria > Planctomycetota > Phycisphaerae > Phycisphaerales > SM1A02 > SYPI01. The sequence continues at coordinate 8,617 of SIAA01000052.1, forward strand.
CCACACCTATCGTCTCCTCGGTGGCAGCACTGCTCTATCACACCGCCGCGACTCCTCCGCTCTCGAGCAACCAGTTCGCCGATGAGGGCGTTGTCATCAAGGCGGCGCTGCTTGCGGGAGCGCGGCACCGCACCGCTTGGACCAACAACGCGCCTGCCACCGGCATCAATCGCGGCGTCACGGCAACGCCACTCGACCCGGTCTACGGCGTCGATGTCGTCAATGTCGACAGAAGCCACCGGATTCTCACCGGTGCTGAACAACCCGGGAGCACCGCAGTTCCCGCGGCGCCATCGGTTACCGAAGCGGGGTGGGACTATGCCGACATTCTCGGCAGCCAGACTCTCTACTACCGATTCCGTCTGGCAGCACTCGCCGATGAAGTATCGATCCTCTGCACTTGGAATCGCCTCGTGACGGCCATGACGGTCGCTCCGGCGCTTGTTCCTGTGGATCTTCGCCTCTACAAGGCTCAGGGTGCCACCCTCATTCCCATGGAGGGCGATGCCGGCACCTCATACTTCGCCAGCGGCAATGTCTGGAGCAAGAGCCTCGTCGACAATCTCGAGCACTTGTTTGTGCGTGGACTTGTGCCGGGTGAGTATGTGATCGAGGTGAAGCGCAACAGCACGGGGTCAGCCGTCCCCTTGGCTGTTGCTTGGATCATGCCCGTGCAACCCTCCACGATTCCTGGCGATCTCAACAACGATGGATCCGTAAACGGCAATGATCTCGCGCTGCTTCTCAGCGCCTGGGGATCGAACGACCTGAATGCCGACCTTGATGATGACGGGTCGGTCGCTGGCGGTGACCTCTCGATTCTGTTGGGCAACTGGGTTTGAGAGAGTCGCCATCTTCTGGCGACACTTCGCTCTCCCCCATCTCTACTCTCGGTAGTCTGAGCACGTGCATCGACGCTTCGACCGCGTAACTCTCGCCTTCATGTTCGCGCTCCTAGGCGTCGGCTTGGTACTTCCAATCTGGCTGACGGTGCGCGGCGCGTTGGTGGACTCTGCGGGTGGGTGGACAACCTTCTATCTAACTGATCTATGGAACGATCCCGGGGCGATCGATGGCCTCATCAACAGCGGGCAAATCGCCGTCTGCACCACCCTGCTCGCTCTTCTCATCTCCATTCCGCTCGCAATTGTCTCCACCCGATACCTCTTCCCCGGCAAGGCGCTGGCGAATGCGCTCATCCTTGCCCCGCTCGTGCTCCCCCCATTCGTGGGAGCGGTAGGTATGCGCCACATCATGGGGCGCGAGGGAGCGTTGAATGCCCTGCTCTCATCCCTAGGCCTAGGCAACTTCGATTTCCTCGGCGAGGGTGGATTCGCCGCGATAGTTCTGGTGGAAGCACTGCACCTCTATCCCATCATCTTCCTAAACCTGTCGGCTGCGCTTGCCAACATTGACCCTGCTGCGGAAGAAGCCGCGGAGGGGCTGGGGGCTAGCGCATTCACGCGGCTGCGGCGGGTGACGATTCCCATGGCGAAGTCCGGGCTCTTCGCCGGCGCGGCCATTGTCTTTGTGTGGAGCTTCACCGAACTGGGCACGCCACTTATGTTCGAGTACCGCCGTGTTACCGCGGTGCAGATTTTCGATGGTCTCAAGGACATGGAGACTTCGCATCGGCCCTACGCCCTCACGGTGGCAATGCTGGCCTGCGCCGCGGCGGTTTACCTAACGGGGAAATGGCTGGCGGGCAGCGGCACAGGAACGGTGACCACGCGAGCGAGCGTTAGGCGAAGTGAGCGCCCATTGACCGGAGCTCGAGGCGTATTGGCGCTGGGGCTGTTCCTCGGCGTGACCGCTGCCGCCTGCATCCCCCACGCAGGGCTGCTGCTGACAAGCCTTTCCGTACAGGGTGCTTGGTACGGCACGCTGCTTCCCAGTGAGTGGACACTGGCAAACTTCTCGGAAGCGCTGCATCACCCGCTCGCAGCTTCGAGCATTGGCAACAGCCTCTTCTTGTCTTTGGCGGCAACTGCTGTGGCAATGGGCGCCGGACTTCTTGCGGCACGCCTGCTGGTGCGAACGCGACTGCCCGGAAGGCAACTGCTCGATGTGCTGTGCATGCTGCCCATCGCCGTGCCCGGGCTCGTGCTCGCCTTCGGATATGTCGCGCTGAGTCTGTGCTGGCCCTTCAGCGGAGAGCTTCCAGATTGGGTAGTTCTCAAACCTCTGGCATGGATTCTGCCCACGGCGTGGTTCGATTGGTTGAAGAGCGCGCCGCTCGCGCCTATCGGCAACATCCTCGGCGTCGAACCCAACCCATTCCCATTTTTGATTCTGGCATATGCGGTGCGTCGGCTCCCCTATGTAGTGCGAGCCACCGTCGCCGGACTAGAACAAACGCCCGTCGAGTTGGAGGAGGCTGGAGCCAGCGCGGGCGCGAGTCGCAATCTAGTTCTTAGACGCATCGTGATTCCTCTCGTTGCCGCCAATCTGGTCGCGGGCGGACTTCTCGCATTCAGTTTTTCCATGCTCGAGGTGAGCGACAGTTTGGTTCTGGCGCAGCGGGAGAACGACTACCCCGTTACCAAAGCGATCTACACCCTCACCGAGCGCCTAGGTGATGGGCCTGCGCTGGCAAGCGCCATGGGAGTGTGGGCGATGGCACTACTCGCGGTGGCGCTGCTGGGTGCCAGCGCGATTCTGGGCAAGCGCATGGGTGCCGTCTTTCGCGCCTGAGCGAGTGGTTGTGCTACGCTCGCTCACCGCCTTAGAAGACGCCCGTGACCAGCACCATTACTCGAGTTCATGCCCGCCAAATCCTCGATTCGAGAGGGAATCCCACTCTCGAGTGCGAAGTCACCTTGTCATCGGGAGCCACGGGTCGCGCTGCGGTCCCGTCGGGCGCGAGCACAGGAGAGCATGAGGCAGTTGAACTTCGCGATGGTGACAAGTCGCGGTGGCTTGGCCGAGGCGTGTCGGGCGCGGTCGCCCATGTTTGCGGCGAAATCTCGGCGGCAGTGCAAGGGATGGATGCCACGGCCCAGACTGCCATTGATCACAAACTCATTGAACTGGACGGCACTCCCAACAAGGCGCGCCTAGGCGCGAATGCCATCCTTTCGGTCTCAATGGCGGTGGCGCATGCGGCGGCCAGCGCCGCCCACCAGCCGCTGTGGCGATACTTCGGCGGGGAGACCGCTCGGAGGCTTCCCGCACCGATGTTCAACATTCTCAATGGCGGCAAACATGCAGACAATACTGTGGACTTCCAGGAGTTCATGGTGCAGCCGGTGGGGTTCACCGACTTCGGTGAGGCTCTGCGGGCTGGTGTGGAGATCTATCACACTCTGAAGACTGTGCTCCATGATCGCCATCTGTCTACGGCGGTGGGTGATGAGGGCGGATTCGCGCCCAATCTGAAGTCAAACGAAGAGGCCTGCGAGTTGATCGCACGCGCCGTGGAAAACTCCGGATACGACTTGGGTCGACAGATCGTGATCTGTCTCGATCCAGCTACCAGCGAACTTGCCAACGAGGCGAAGGCGCGCGGCCAGACCGGCTACCGCTTCTTCAAGAGCGCGCCCGATCGCATCGTGCCCAGCGAGGAACTTATTGGGATTTGGGAGAGCTGGTGCTCCAAGTGGCCCATCGCTTCCATCGAGGATGGCCTGGCCGAGAACGACTGGTCGGGATGGAAACTGCTGACCACGCGTCTGGGTCACAAAATCCAGCTTGTCGGCGACGACCTCTTTGTGACCAATCCCCGCATCCTCCAGCGAGGCATCGACGAAGGCTGCGCCAATGCCATTCTCATTAAGGTGAATCAGATGGGGACTCTTACCGAGACTTTCGACGCGGTGCGAATGGCGAAGGCCGCAGGGTTCCGCGTGATCATGTCGCACCGATCAGGTGAGACTGAGGATTCCACAATCGCCGACCTCGCCGTGGCCACCAACTGCGGCCAGATCAAGACGGGGGCGCCCGCTCGCAGCGATCGCAACGCCAAGTACAATCGGTTGCTGCGCATCGCCGAGCAG
>SIAA01000011.1 GCA_009692045.1 Phycisphaerales bacterium
CTGGTGCCGGTGGATCGTCAGGTGCAGGCACAGGGTCGTCAGCACTCAGGAGAACTGCGCAATCGGTGAGGCGGGCGCCAGCCTGCAGCATCTCCAAGCTCGATGCCGCTGCAAATCCTGTGCAGGCACAGAAAGCGAGCAATAGCGGTCCTGCCAACGCGAGAAGCATCGGAAAGGCTGCTGAGGACTGTTGGACTAAACAGGTCTGAAAAGTCTTCGATCGTGGCATTCGAGGCTCCACACTCATCCCGTTCCGGCATCGGGCTGGCAAATCAGTATCTATACGAGGGGACTGACGATGGAATCACTAAGGGGCGGCAGGCACTGGCAAGAACTGAAGGGTAGCCAACATTAGTCGACTCCGCAAGGAATGGCAGGTTTTCGTGGATAGCCTGTAGAATGTGGAGCCGATGCCAACCCCTCGCCGCCCTGCCCGACTTGCCTTGAGCGATGGCACCGTTTTCTCTGGTTGGGGGTTCGGAGCCCAAGGAACAACCTCATGCGGCGAAGTGGTTTTCAACACTTCAATGTCTGGTTATCAGGAGGCTCTCACCGATCTCAGCTACTCGGGACAGATATTGACCATGACGGTCGCCCAGATAGGGAACTATGGCATTTCAGCCCAAGACATAGAGAGTGCCGAGCCCTCGGTAGCAGGCTTCATCGTTCGCGAACTCTCTCGCATCACCTCCAACTATCGAAGTGATACCGGGCTTTCCGAGTGGCTTGCGAACGCTGGCGTCTTGGGTCTCGAAGGTATCGACACCCGTGCGCTGGTTCGCAAACTCCGAAGTTCGGGGTCCCAGAACGGGGCGATCTCTGATAACGCGACCCTGACGGATACCGAACTTGTGGCGGTCGCCAGGGGTGCCGAGCGCATGAGTGGGCAGAATCTCGTCGTCGGAGCCAGCCCGCGCGAGACTTCGCAGTGGACCGAGTCGCTTGGGGAGTGGGCCCCGGTGGGAAGGCTCACAACGAGGCGCGGCTCAAAAACCTTGAAAGTCATCGCCATCGATTGCGGCGCCAAGCGCAACATTTATCGAAACCTTCAGCAGCGCAACTGCGCTGTGACGGTGCTGCCGCATGATGCGACCGCTGCCACGATTCGGGGATACGCCGCCGACGGACTCTTCATCTCCAATGGTCCAGGTGATCCCGCAGCAGTTGAGACGACCATCAAGACACTGCGCGAGATCGCCGGTGAGATTCCGACTTTCGGAATCTGCCTCGGACACCAACTGCTGGCGCTTGCCATGGGAGCCCGCACTTGGAAACTACGGTTTGGGCATCGCGGTGCAAATCAACCGGTGAAAAACCTGATGACAGGACGAGTGGAGATCACCAGCCAAAACCACGGCTTCTGCGTGGACGAAGAGTCACTGATTGCAGCTGGTGGTGAGGTGACTCACATCCATCTCAACGATGGCACGGTGGCTGGATTCCGTCACTGCACCAAGCCACTCTTCTGCGTGCAGTATCACCCTGAGGCCTCGCCGGGTCCCCATGACAGCGACTATCTCTTCGACTGTTTCGTCAACATGATGGAGACGGGACAGCCGCTCGACCGGGACTCCATGCAGCGTGCCCAATGCACCTCGGGCTCCAGCTCCGGCTCTGCCTCTGCCTCTGCCTCCGCGGTCAGCGTGTAGCCGAGGAGGCGGCATGGACGCGCTCAGACCATCCTCTTCCCATCAAGATCTTGATCTTTGGGGCAATACTGCTGCTGCGCCGACTGTGCGCCAAGTAGCTGCTGATACCTACACTTTTGTGCGCGTAGCAGTAGAGCGGGGAACTGATCACTTTCCGGATGGATTGACCTATGCCGTGCCCGATGGGTGCAATGCTGGGAGTGCGGCGCATGACACTGGTGGGGACAACACGACAGAGTTCGCCATTGCCGCGGGAGACGCGGTTCGCGTGCCTCTTGGTCGCTCTGGGAAGGAGACCTTCGGCTGGGTGACGGCCGTTGGCGGTCGAGAACTCTGCGAAGGCCTGGATGAAACACGCGTGAAGTTCATCATCTCGCGGGAAGGAACGCGACTGCCTAGCCAACTGCTCGAACTAGCGCGCTGGATCTCGGCCTACTACTGCTGCCCGCTGGGAATGACACTCGCGGCACTCCTTCCCTCCGCCGTGAGGAAGCGCATCGGTGAGACCAAGCGGATTCTGCTTCGGCGCGCGGTCACTCAGACGGCAGTTGAAATCGCAGAAAGCTCAGACGCCGATTCGCGTGCTGGTCCGAAGGTCAGAAAACTTTCGAAGCAGCAGTCTGCGGTCTTGGCAGCGCTGGACCGCATGACCTCAGAGGTGGAGTCAGCCGATGGCGGTGGCCCCGCCCCCACTTCTGGCGAATGCACACGCCCACGCGAAGTGGAAATGGGCGATCTGACAGAGGCCGCCGGGCTCAAATCAACTGCCCCGATTCGCACTCTCATCAAGAGGGGATTGATCCTCTCGCGCACGCACTCAGTCATCGAAGCCAAATGGATGAAGCAGCAGATCATTGAGGTCGGGAAACCATCCCCAACGAAGGAGCAGCACACCGCTATCTCGCAAATCTCTGCAGCACTTGCAGCCGGCTTCAGTCAGCACCTTCTGTTTGGAGTCACCGGCTCGGGGAAGACTGAGGTCTACCTTTCACTCATTGAGAGCACGCTCTCCCGCGGAAAGAGCGCCATCATGCTTGTGCCGGAGATCGCGCTGACTCCGCAGACAACGGGCCGTCTCCTCTCGAGACTTGGCGCAGCGCCGGTTCTCTTGCTTCACTCGGGCTTGACGAGCGCTCAGCGCCATGAGCAGTGGTATCGGGCAGGTATCCCCGGACCAAAGGTTGTCTTGGGAGCGCGCAGTGCTATCTTCGCGCCGATTCCCGATGGTGAGCTCGGGCTCATCGTCGTCGATGAGGAACATGATCACTCATACAAGCAGGATCAAGCGCCCCGGTACAACGGTCGGGATGCCGCCATCCGCCGGGCGCAAATTGCCGGCTGCGCCGTCGTTCTTGGCAGTGCCACTCCAAGTCTTGAGTCATGGCACAACGCCACAGTGCGCCGAGTTTCATCTTTACACCGCATGGCTCAGCGCGCCCCGGGATTGACGACTCCGCGCGTGCAGATCGTTGATTTTCGCAGCGAAATGGCTCAGTGGAGCGACCGCCGTGTTCACCAGATCGGCCCTACCTTGCAGGCCGCACTTCGACAGACTTTGACAACGGGAGGGCAGGCGATTCTGCTGCTGAATCGGCGGGGATATGCCAACTATGTCGGCTGTGTGGATCAGCGCTGCCGCTGGGAACTCCAGTGTGATCACTGCAGTGCCCGCATGGTTGTCCACAAGGGCGAGACTGATCTGCGCCGCCTGAAGTTCATGCGCTGTCATCACTGCGGCGCTGAGCAGCGGCTGCCCCAGCATTGCCCCGCCTGTGACAAACGCCTGAGCGTGTTCGGGCTGGGAACGCAGCGCATCGAAGAGGAGCTTCATCAACTTCTTCCTGACCTCGAGGAGGGAATGCTTGCTCGAGTCGACAGCGACTCCACCACCACGGCGCAGGACTTTCATGAAGTGCTGGGCAGGTTTGCCCGCGGCGAGATACGCATCTTGCTGGGAACTCAGATGATTGCCAAAGGGCTCGACTTCCCCGGCGTGACTCTGGTGGGTGTCATCAGCGCGGACACCGCGATGAACATGCCCGACTTTCGCGCCGCCGAACGAACCTTTCAGTTGGTCTCGCAGGTTTGCGGCAGATGCGGGCGAGGTGCGGCAGGAGGTCTCGCCTTGGTGCAGACATTTCAGCCCGATGCCGCTCCCATTATCAAGGCTGCCCAGCAAGACTTTGAATCGTTCGCCGCAGCCGAACTGAAGTCGCGTGAGCAGTTCGGCCTACCCCCTGCCACACGCATGGCTCGCATCGTGGTGAAGGCCCCTCTCTCCAACAAGGCGAAGGAACTTGCCCAACAAATCGCCGAGGGCATGGCGGGTTTGACTGAAGCAACCTCTGTAATCATCGATGGTCCCAACAAGTGCGCCATCGATCGCATTGCCGATCGATTCAGATTCCAGATCGAGATCCGCGCTGCCAGCGCCTCCACGCTCTCCTCGCTCCTCTCTGCGGCCAGATCCCGGGGCATCATTCGACTGAGCGAATCCGTTGCTGTCGATGTAGACCCCACGGCATTGCTCTAGTTCTGTCGGGGAATCGTCCACGATCTTGCTAGAATGCAGTGCATTTCCTATGGACCCTCAATCGGTAAACAGCTGGAGCGGCGACTACATCGACTCGCTCTATTCTCAGTGGCAGTCGAACCCCGAAGCGGTCGCTGCCGAGTGGCACCAGTTCTTCAAGGGATTCGATCTGGGGATGTCTCGCGCTGAGGCCAGCCTCGGGTCCGCTCCGGCAACAGAGCAGGCTTCATCTACAAATAATGACGCGCCCGCGGCTTCACCGGCGCCAACGGCGGCCTTGATCGCCGCACTCCGACTGCAACGAAGCGTCGACTCGCTAATCGAGGCCTACCGATTGCGCGGCCATTTGGGAGCGCAGCTCGATCCTCTGGGCACAGAGCGTCCCTTCCCTTCGGAACTGGCGCTCGAATCTTTCGGCCTTGCTGATGAGCATCTCCAACTTCCCTTTGACGCTGGCACTCTCCCCATGCCCAGCCCGAGTCCGTTGGGCGAAATCCTCAGCCTGCTTGAGGAGACTTACTGTCGCTCAATCGGCGTTGAACTGGCGCACCTTGACAATGCTGAACAGCGGCGATGGTTGCAGAAGCGCATGGAGGCCTGTCGCAATAAGCCGCGATTCTCCAACGATGCCAAGCAACGCATCTTGCAGGATCTGCAACGCGCCGACGGCTTCGAGAGTTTCCTGGCCATGCGCTATGTGGGCAAGAAGCGATTCGGCATCGAGGGCGCCGAGGCGATTATCGCCATGCTCGGCGATGTGATCGAGTGCTCACCAGGCCACGGGGTCGACGAGATTGTGGTGGGAATGGCCCACCGAGGTCGCGTAAATGTTCTCGCTCATGCAGTGGGCAAGCGATATGAGCAGATCCTCACCGAGTTTGATGAGGCATGGGAAGAGGGCTTCGCCGAGGGCGGCGGCGATGTGAAGTATCACCAAGGACACAGCGGTGAGAAGATCACCTCTGGCGGACAGAAGGTGCATGTCACGGTCTCTCCCAACGCATCGCACCTTGAATATGTGAACTCGATCATTCTCGGGCGCGCCCGTGCCAAGCAGGATCGCATCCTTCGAGAGGATCGATCTCGTGCCGGCGTGCTCGCCCTTCTCATCCACGGCGACGCGGCGCTTCCTGGGCAGGGCATCGTCAGCGAGTGCCTGAACATGGCGAGGCTGGATGGCTACTCGGTGGCGGGCACACTCCACCTAGTTCTGAACAATCAGGTCGGCTTCACCACCGATCACAAGGATCTGTACAGCGGCACATATTGCACTGACATCGCCCTCGCATATGGCGCACCTGTCATTCATGTGAATGCGGACGATCCTGAAGCCGCGGTCTGGGCCATGAGATTGGCCTACGAGTTTCGTCAGGCGTTCGGTCGCGATTTCTTCATTGACCTCTGGTGCTGGCGCAAGCACGGACATAACGAATCTGACGATCCTGATTTCACCCAGCCCTTGCTCTATCAGCGCGTGCGAGCTCACAAGCCCTCTGCGGCCCTCTACACCGAGCAACTCGTCAGTGCCGGTGTCACGACAGCAGAAGCGGCGGAGAGTTTTCGCACCCAACTGTTCGAGACCCTCGACAAAGCGCAGGCCCTAGTCAAACGGGCTCCGGTGGATCCGGCAGTTTCTCCATTCAACGGACTGTGGAAGGGCTTCACTTCAAAGTGGAGCGATGAGGCTGCACCGACTGCCGTCGATGCCAAAACTCTCGAGGCGGTGGCAAAGACTCTCGGCACTCCCTCTAACTCCATCAAGACTCACAAGACCGTCCAGAAAGTGCTGGCGCTTCGAGCTGCGACCTGTGAGGGAGCCAAAGCAGACTGGGGCACCGCCGAGGCTCTCGCCATCGGCACATTGCTGCTCGATGGACACGATGTTCGCCTAACCGGACAGGATGTCGAGCGCGGCACCTTCAGTCATCGCCATGCGGTAACCGTGTGTCAGACGACCGGCGCGAAAGACATTCCGCTCACGCGGCTCGACTCCAAGGGCTGCTTCACCATCCACAACAGCCCGCTTACCGAGATCGCTTGCGTCGGATTCGAATACGGTTACTCGCTGGTAGACCCGCAAACGCTCGTCATCTGGGAGGCCCAGTTCGGCGACTTCGCCAACGCCGCTCAAGTGATCATCGACCAGTTCCTCTGCTCAGCCGAGGTCAAGTGGTCTCGCTCGAGCGGATTGGTTCTGCTTCTGCCTCACGGATACGAAGGCCAAGGGCCGGAGCACTCCTCGGCGCGCCTAGAGCGATTCGTGCAGAACGGTTCGCAGGAAAACATTCAGGTTTGCGCCCCCACGACTTCGGCGCAGTACTTCCACCTACTCAGGCGACAGGTGATGCGAAACTTCCGCAAGCCGCTGATCGTGATGAGCCCCAAGAGCATGCTGCGTCTCCCCGCCGCCGCAAGCTCGCTGGCAGAAATGTCCCGCGGCACTTTCCAGACCGTGCTGGCAGACCCCACCGCACCCAAATCCGTGGAGCGACTTGTGTTCTGCAGCGGCAAGTTCTTTCATGAACTGGATGCCCGACGCGCGGCTGGGAAGTTCAGTAACTTTGCTCTGGTGCGCCTCGAGCAGCTCTACCCCTTTCCCCAGACCGAGATCGCCGCGGTCCTCGAGGCCCATCCCCATGCGGAGATTTGCTGGGCTCAAGAGGAGCCAGAGAACGCGGGTGCCTGGCGGTTCATTCGCGGCGCCTTCATCGATCGCTTCGGCAAGGTGTTGCGCGGATTCACTCGCCCGGCGAGCGCGACACCCGCGGTCGGATCCTCGAAAGTTCACGCCAAGCAAGCCGAATCCCTGCTGGCACTGGTGTTCGAGAGTCCACTGGCAACCCCCGCTGCCGCCGTTCCTTCAACGCACGCTCCCGCCGTGGTGGCTCAGCCCTCTGCAGCAGGTGCGGCACCCGAGGGTGAATCCAAGGCCAATGATGGGCTCTTTGCTCCCACAAAAGTTGTGGACCCCAAAGATGACAGAGGGCGCGGGCGCTCCCGCAGGACTGCGCCATCGCGGTAACCTGACCCACAATGCAGGGAGGCTCCATTGCTTGATGTTCTGATCCCGAGTCCTGGAGAGTCAGTCACGGAAGTTCGGCTTGGCAAATGGGCGAAAGCCGATGGCGCTTGGGTGGATAAGGACGAGTTGCTCGTGGAAATCGAATCGGACAAGGCGACCCTCGAGTTGCTGGCTCCAGCCTCAGGAACTCTGGCAATAAAGGCCAAGGCCGGTACCGACTTGAAAGTCGGAGCACTTGCCGCAGCGATTGACACCAAAGCCAAGCGACCCGCCTCAACTGCCAAGGCTGATACGGCAACTGCTGCAGTCGCGACATCAGCTCCGACCCGCGTCTCCGGCGTGGCCCGCAAGATGGCGGCCGATCAGGGAATCAATGTTGCTTCCGTACATGGCTCCGGCCCAGGAGGACGCGTGATGAAGGCAGATCTGGCAATCAAGTCGGTACCAATAGAACCCGCCGCCGCGCCCGTGAGGCGCGTGGCTTCGGTGACTGGCTCGCGCGCGGTGCGCCGGGAACGGATGACCAAGATCCGCGCCCGCATTGCGGAGCGCTTGGTTGCGGCGCAGCACAACGCCGCCATGCTCACCACCTTCAACGAGGCTGACATGACTGAGGTCATTCGTCTGCGCAGTGAGCACAGAGATAACTTTGAAAAGACCCACGGGATCGGCCTGGGCTTCATGGGGTTCTTTGTCAAGGCGTGCGTGAGTGGGTTGCAGAAGTTCCCCCGTGTGAATGCTGCCATCGACGGCGATGAGATGATCTTCCACGACTACGAGGACATCTCAGTTGCGGTGGGAACTGACCGCGGTCTAGTTGTGCCCGTGATTCGTGATTGTGGCTCGCAGTCTCTCGCCCAGATCGAGACCACCATCAAGGACTTTGCCGTGCGCGCCCGCGGAGGCTCGCTCACGGTGGACGAGATGACGGGCGGCACGTTCACCATCACTAACGGTGGTGTGTTTGGCTCGCTCATGTCTACGCCCATTCTCAATGCGCCCCAGTCGGGAATCCTGGGAATGCACGCCATCAAGCGCCGCGCCGTTGAGGATCCCTGCAACCCCGGCCATGTGGTGATTCGCCCCATGATGTATCTGGCCCTCAGCTACGACCACCGCATTGTGGATGGCTCGGAAGCAGTCTCGTTCCTTGTCCATGTCAAAGATTGCATCGAGAAGCCAGAGCGCCTGCTCCTGGGGATCTAGGATTCACCCCATGCTGCACCACTCTCCTATCGACCGAACACTTTCACGGTCCAACCCGCTGCTGGCTCCGCTTGCTGGCGCGGTGCTGATTGCCACTTTGTGTCTGGGACACGCTGCCTGCGAAGATGAGGAAGAAGCCCCGGTCATCAAGCCCCAACCGGTGCAGGCGACAGCCGCCGACTACAACGCGGTGATGGGGCGACTATCTACTGCCTCTGGCGCTGAGGCCAAGATGTTGACTAAGGCTGCGACGGGATCGGGATTCAGCGATGCCGACGAGACCGCCTACTGGCAGGCTCACAACGATCGAATTGCCGCGCTCACTGAGATCAGCGGCGTTCTGCGCGGTCGCGGTGTGCGCAAGCCCGTCTCCGAAGCCTTCGACAATATGGCGCGAGTTGCCTTGACTGAGTATGTAGCTGCTGCCGGCAAGTACGCCGCGGCCAAGAAGGCCGGCAAGGCTGCTTCGCTGGGAAGCAATCCCAACCCGCCTCCTGCAGGTTCACCCTCGGAGAGCATGATTGAACTCTCCACGATCGGGCAGTGGAATGTCAATCCAAAGAAGAGTTGATTCCGCCTCGGTGGCGGCTCAGTGACCGGCTGACGCGGCGAGGCGTTCGATCTCATTCACCCGAGCTGTTGGCTGGTCGGGCCTTACTCCCAGATAGTGAAGTGTCTCGTCCATGACATCTCGAACTACGGGCCCAGCGATCGACCCGCCGAAGTGCCCTTGCTTCTTGTCGGGATCATCGATGACACACAGCACTAGGACGCGAGGGCGCTCCAAAGGTGCACCGGCGATGAAACTCGATACATAGCGATCCTCGAAGTAGCCGGTGCCCTGCCCCTTGGGCTTGGGAAGCTGCGCCGTCCCCGACTTCCCGAACATGCGGTACTGAGTTGATTGTGCCTTGCGGCCAGTGCCCTCGGTGAGCACATCAGCCAGAGCTTCGCGCGCCACCAGCGCAATCGCTTCGGGCAACGCCCGTACCCGAGCCGATGGAACTTCAGTTCCGTCATCGTTTAGTTGCAGCCGCAGTCGCACCGTAGCCGGCATGGTTCCATCTCCGCAGAATGCGCTGAATGCCCGCACCATTTGCAGGGGGGTGACACCAATCTCGTGACCCATGGAAACCGATGTCTGGGTGTAGTGGGTCCAATGCGCGGGGTCGGTGACGAGCCCGATCGTCTCCCCCGGTAGGCCGCAGCGCGTGGACTGACCGAAACCGAATCGCTTGGCCATGTCTTGCATCTGCGCGAAGGAAAGCCTCTCACCAACGATTGCCATGCCGCTGTTGAGGCTCTTCACCAACACGGTTCGCCAGGAGACAGGGCCGTAGTACTTCACATCGCGGATCACGCGCCCCTTGCTGGTTCGGTACGGTCCGTTGGTAGGTGTAGGAATGATCGACTTAGGATCGGCCTTGCCTGCCTCGGTGGCATAGGCCCAGACAAACGGCTTGAAGGTGGAACCCGGCTCATAGGGGTCGCTTACGCAGCGATTGCGCCCGAGCGCGGGATTGATGCGGCGCAGCGGATCATCCGTTACTTCCTGCCAGCCCGCGCGGCGGCGAAGTATATCTGCCATAGCCAGCACATCTCCCGTCTCAGGATCAAACACCACGACCCGACCGCCTCCGGCGTTGTAGCGCTTCACTGCAGCCTCGAGGCATCTCTCTGCGATCTCCTGCACCACAAGATCAATGGTCAGATAGACATCGGTGCCGTCCTCTGCTGGTCGGTATCCCTCCTCATCAATGTGCAAGGCGCGGCGATGCACATCGCGCAGAAATGTGAGTTTGCCGTTGGCGGGGGCGAGTTCCTTTTGAAACACCAGCTCGGATCCTGAGAGTCCGACCTGCTCGAATCCGACTCGACCAACTAGGCGAGCACCAAGTTCGCCCTGGGGATAGACCCGCACCACCTTGGGCGTGATTCCCACGCCCTTGACCTCGGCAGTACGAACGCCATCGACCTGCCAATCCTCCATGTCCTGACACAGAACGACATACCTGCTGTCGGCCCGATCGGCCAGCACCCTCGCCACTTCGCTCGGCTGCTTGCCGATGGCACTGGCTATGGAACTGGCAGCATCTCCGAAGCAATCGGCAGGACGCGAGTTGCTCTGATCCTTCCACGCCTGCTGATAAATCCACGCGGGATCGGCGAACAGTCGCCAACCCACCACACTCGTGGCCAGCACGCGCCCCCGGCGATCGAGGATCTGACCTCGGGCCGCGAGTTCGACCTCGCTAGAGTGGCGCGATCCCATGGCTGGCCGCAGCTGAGGACTAGGAAGCAGGTTCAGTTGCGCAACTCGAATGACAGTTGCGCAAAAACCCACGCAAACCGTGGCTGCACACCATCTGCTCCATGAGTCGATGCGGTCGCTGCCGCTTACGAGGGAGTTCATCCGCCAAACGCCTGTCTAGGGCCGATGGGCAGGGTGGGGTCGAATGCCATGCGAGTGTGCGATGGCTTAGGTTTGTCACCAAGGCGGTGGGGAATCGGTTCCCACTTGCTCGCGTCCTTGGGTAGGGCGATGCGGATGCGTTCAGGCCCAACAAGTGAGGCGATGCGTGCGCGCAGCGACCACATGTCTTGACGCTGCGCCACTGTGCGCCAATGGGCCTTGGAGACCTCCCGGAATAACTCATACCTTTGCTGACGCAGCACCAGTACCGAGGAAGCCATCACCCCGAGCGAGATGATGATTGCAAGGACCTTGGCGTACACATCAACCTCGGCAGTTGTCACTGAGGTGGAAGCTGGATCACCGTGCCAACCTTGAGCTTGGCCGGATCACGCAGCGTGGATCGATTCAGTTCCTGGATTTCTCTCCAGCGGTTCTTGGTGCCTAGTTTGCGGGCGGCGATGGTGCTGAGCGTGTCGCCCGCTCGAATGGTGTAGGACTCGGTCGTTGAGGCGACATCGCCCGCTGCCATGCCCTGGGCCTCGATAGGGAACCCGTCGTGATCGACACCGTTGCCGACCGGAGCCACGAGGCCGGGGTAAACAGCGAGATCTCCGCCGCGAAGTTGCGCTTCGCTGGGCAGATTGATCTTGGAGCCAGCGCGAAGTCGCTTGGCATCACGCTCCGATAAGTTGTTGAACTCCGCCAGTTTGGTCCAGAGCGATCCATCGCCGTATCTGACCGAGCAAATCTTGTAAAGGCTTTCACCAGAAATGATTACATGCGCTTCTGTTGGAATCGCGGCAGGCTGCACTGGCAACAGCGGATCGGCTCCCACAATCTCGTAACCCAGTATTCCCGCGGGGGCTACATCAAGTGCTGGAACTGGTCGAACTCCGGGGGTACCGCCGGCACCACCGAGGTCCACCACTCGAGAGGCTCCCGTTCCATCCAATGATTGCAGAGAGAAGTTTTGGCTCGGCCTCCGATCTCGCTCGATGTTGCGAGCCGCAAGGTTGGCGTTGTCTCGCAACTGTGCTGCCGAAAAGTGATCGGAGACCAGAATGCCGACAAAGAGGAGCAGACCGAAACCCAATACGAGAGCTAGTTTGTGTTCACGCGTCATGACCGCTTCCATGCTGTTAGGGCTCGAAACTTTCGGGCGCCGTCCTAGCGACCGACATTCTTTCATCGGCTCGAGAGGCGCGCTATCCGCAACTTGGCGCTCCTTGATCTTGGATTAGTTTTGATCTCGTCCTCATCGGAGGACAACGGCTTGCGAAATGGCAGCTGCGCCAGACCCTCCGCCGCTAGGCGAACAAATGCCTGCTTCACGGGACGATCTTCAAGGCTATGGAAGCTGATAATCCCCACGCGCGCGCCCGGCGCCAGCCAGGTGGGGCGGCCCTTGGGAATAGAGGTCGCCGCGCGCTCTATCGAATCAAGCAGTCCTTCCAATGATCCAAGTTCGTCATTCACCGCGATTCGGAGCGCCATGAAAGTGCGGGTCGCAGGATGGACTCTACTGGTAGCGGCTCTTGCGCCATAAGCCTGCACTACCAAGTCTGCCAGCTGACGCGTGGAGAGGATCGGTACAGTCAATCGCGCTCTCACAATCGTTCTGGAGATCACCCGGGCCCAAGGCTCCTCGCCGAACTTGAATATGAGGTCGGCAAGTTCCAACTCGCTCGCACTGGCAAGCAACTCGGCTGCGGATGGAAAACTGCTCTGATCGAGCCTCATGTCGAGCGGGCCATCCCAGGTAAAGGCCAAACCGCGCGAGGGGTCATCTACCTGGTTTGAGGCAAACCCCAAATCGGCGAGGATGGCATCAGCGGGACGCCCGAGCCTAGGAGCAATCGACTCAACCAGCCGAAAGTCGGCATGGACTGGCAGCACCCTCGGTGGGTTGGCTAGCAAGCCAATGCGTTGAGTTGCATACGCGAGGTTGCTTTGATCCCGGTCCATCAGCAACAACAACCCTGTCGAGCCGATCTTCGCTGCCATCGCCTCGGCATGACCTCCCCGCCCGGCCGTGCAGTCAATCACCGTTTCACCTGACTTCAGATCGAGCCCCTGCAGCACCTGTGCCAGCAACACTGGCACATGGCCGGGCTGGGTCATGATTCCTCACCGCGGGCCTGCGCGGAGAAACTGCCGATACGGGCGATCTTGTAGGCGTAAACCACAATGGAGAGAAAGATCACCGAGATGATGCCGTACACAATCAGGGTACGCATCTGAGTCATGAGCACCATGGCCGCCAGACCGATTCCTAGGCCTGTGAAACAGATGGTGATGCCATAGAGAGCGAGCACTGCCTTGCGGACTGATCCGAGTGCGCGCTTCAGTTGATGATGCAGGTGATTGGCATCAGGAGTGGACATGGGCAAGCCCGCCACCTTGCGGCGGACGATTGCCAACATGGTGTCGAGTATTGGCAGCGCGAACACAATGAGACCAGCGAACACCAGGCTGGTGTAGCCGACCTCAGCAAACAGCATGATGCTGGTAACCAGACAGTAGCCAATGAGCAGACTGCCGCAATCTCCTAGAAAGATCACGGCGGGATTGAAGTTCCAAGGCAGGAATCCCAGCAGAGCACCCATCAAGACGAGCGGCAACACCACCCTCGCTGCAACCTGGGTCGTCTCGATGTCGTCCACGGGAAGCTTGGCCGCCATGAGGAGCGCGATGATGATGAGTCCGAGGGACATGATCACTCCGGTTCCCGTCAGCAAGCCGTCCAGACCATCAATCAGGTTGGCAGAGTTGCACCCTCCCAGGACAAACACGGCGACCAAGGCCGTTCCGATCCAGTAGTACAGCTGCCCGTTGGTCAACTCGGCCCAGCCGAACCCGGCCAACACTTGATCGCTGTTACCCAGAATCGGTTGCAGCAGTCCCGATGCCACTCCTGTGCCAACTTCCTGCGCGGCGAGGGCTGCTGCCGCTACCAACTGGCCAGCGATCTTCAGCCTCGGATCCCACTTCCAGATGTCATCAGCGAGCCCGGTGAATGCGATCGCCACCATTCCTGCGATCACTGCGATGGGGACTGGCGGCAGGTCGGCGGCCGGCCCTGAAATCCCCACATAACTGATGGCCAACCCCACGAGCAATCCCAGAAACACCGCAGTGCCGCCCAGATATGCAATGGGATAGGAGTGATGCTTGCGCTGCTGATCCGGCTTGTCGATGATTCCCGCCAGAGTGGCAACGCGGTGAACCAGCGGCGTAGCAATGAGAGTCGTGAGGAACGCGCCGACAAACACGGGCGCGTAGGTATTGAGGGCACTGATGGCTCCCACCACTACGCCGAGATCGCCGGCAGCAGCACCAACCGCGGGCGGTGACAGATACACCAGGCCGGGGATGGGATCGGCTGATTGCAGCAGCATCATCCGACAGCCTCCTTGCTTGCAGTTGCGAAGTGAGAGGCGATGCTGGCGATGGAAGTTGCCATGGAGATAGTGGGATTGAATCCGATTGCAGCGCGCGCCTTGGTCAGGTCCGGCTGTCGAACCCGAAGATCTTCGAAGCCCGCTCCGAAGGCCTCACTGTATGGGACCAGGCGAACTTCGCTCTGGCTGCCGAGCTCTCGAATCACGGTGTGCGCCAACTCCATAATCGACATCGGTCGATCGGAGCCGAGGTTGAACACCTCGCCGCGAGATGCGCATCGATCCATCAACAAGGCGATGGCGGGGACCACATCTCTCACATCGCAGAAACACCGCGACTGTTGACCATCACCGTGTACTTCCAGAGGCGTACCGGCCAGCGCCGCTCTCACGAACCGAGGCAACACCATCCCGTAACGACCGGTCTGCCGCGGCCCAATTGTGTTGAAAAACCGCGTGATTACACAGGGAAGCCCGCTCTCGCGGTGATGCGCAAGCGCCAAGTACTCGTCGATTGCTTTGGAGCAGGCGTAGGACCAGCGGAGCGCGGTAGTCGGCCCATAGGCAACATCCATGTCTTCACTGAATGGAGTCTTGGTCCCTTTGCCGTAGACCTCACTGCTGGAGGCGATGAACACCGGCAGGGATGCGCCCCGCGCGAAGCGCAGTATTGCCGCGGTGTCCAGAACATTGCGCTCGATCGCCTCGGAAGTTCTCTCTAGAACCAGCCGCACTCCGACCGCCGCTGCTAGGTGATAGATAGCGCTGAATGACTCTGGCTTCAGCCCGGGGATGGCAGCACTGACTCGCTGATGGATGAACTCAATGTCACCGCCAGCCTGGCGCGCCGCTTTCACATTGGCCAATGATCCCGTCGAAAGATCATCGATCACTGTGACGGAATGCCCACTGCTAGCGAGGTACTCACATAGGTGCGACCCGATGAATCCCGCCCCGCCGGTAACCAGAACTCGACGGCTACTAGGTGGTACGGTCATCATTCGTTCAAGCCGGGCTAGCGGGCGCCGACGGTACCGATGGTTCGGCTGAAGTGCCGGCGCCGGTGGTGTAAGCCGCCATCGTCTCCATGTTCTTGCGGTAGTAGCCGCCGGCCATGGTCCGCGGACGATTGAGCACCACTCCTAAGAATCGGCTCTTCAGCTCGGCTAGTTGCACCACGAGTTTGAAAACGAGTCCTCGCTGATCTTGGAAGGATCGGACAACGACGATCGTGGCATCGACCTTGTTGGCGAGCACCAGCGTCTCGTTGGCGACCATGGCTGGCGCCGCATCAACGATTACCAAGTCGTAGGCCGACTTTGCGCTGGCGATCAACTCATCGAAATGGTGGGCGTAAAGCTGCTCGAGGACTCTGCTCCGCGGGGTTCCCGCCGAAAGCACGCTCACACCGCCTTGGGCCACTTGTACTGCGGACACCAGATTGGACTTGCCGGAGAGAACGTCGCCCACGCCCACGGCATCATCGGAGAGACCCATCATTGATGCCAGCCCTGGACGACGGAAGTTGGCATCGATTACCAAAACGCGCTTGCCGATGGCAGTGTGACTGGCAGCGAGATTGGTGATGAGACTGGTGGTACCCGACTCGGGGGTGGCGCTGAACACGGCTAAGGAAGACAAGTGTCCTTCCTCGAGTGACTTGGATACGGTTGTGACCAGTTGCCGCAAACTCTCGGCCGTCACCGAGTTGGGAGCCAATCGCACCACGCTGGCGATTTCTTCAGGCTGCGTTGGATCGTCCTCAAGATCGGGGACAACACCCAGCGTTCGGCCCACTGGCAACGCTGCCAAATCTGCGGTGGTACGGATGCGCTGATCAAGAATCTCGCGGGCGAACAGAACTCCTACCGTTGCGGTCAACACCAGAAAGGCCACACCGGGAATCACAATTTCCGGCTGAGGGAAGGTCAGCTCGCGCGGTGTGAGTGCCTCCTGCACGATTTCAACTCTCCGCGCATCTTCACGCACTTTGATCACATCCAGCTCGCCAATCAACTGCTGGATACCCGCGCGCTCCAACTGCGCCTGCTCCACCGAAGTTTTGGCCAACTCGAGTTCACTGACCTTCATTGCCAGTGTTTCGATGCGTGTCCGCTCTTTCGCGAGCTCTTCCATCTGTTTGGTCAACAGCGCTTCTTCGCCGACGACCCGATCAGAGACCTCCTTGTACTCCGCTTGCAGCATGCGCTTGACGGCGTCCTCGGTGGCGCTGACCACGCGGGCGGCGGAGGCCTCGTTGAGTCGCTCAAGCGATATCACTTCAGGATGTTCGGCACTGAAGCGGCGTTTGGCCCCGGCCAGTCTGGTCGCGATTGCACCGGCATCAGTTCGCAGCGCCGCGATGACATGGTCCTGTTCAGCCCGCCGACGATCGTCGTCGCTCACCGCGGCGGCGCCCTCGATCTTGGCTGTGGCGATCTTCTGCCGCGCCTTGTCCAGAGTCAGATCGCGCGTGGTCTCGCTGACTCTCATCATCAGATCCTCGATGCCCCGCTGAGTCTGCATGGCATTCTCTTCGAAGGATGGAATGTTGTGCTTGGCAATGAATGCGCTCATCTCCGTCTTTAAGGAGCTGATCTGCCTGTCAAGTTCGTCTCGTTGATGGACAAATACGCCGCGGGTGCCCGCATACTTTGTCTCGTCAGCCGTGTTCCGCAGCCGCAGGTAGGTCTTGGCGATGGTGTTCAACACCACCGGCACATCGATGGCTCTGCGGGCCGACCAGCTGAGATAGAAGATCTGCGTGCCTCGGCGATGACCAGCGGCCAAGTCATCTTCCAGCTCATCGACGGCATCTTCCAAGAGAAACTCGCCGTTGTCGTCGAGGAACCACTGGGACCAGTCGGTCGACTCGATGTCGGGATTCTTGCAGGCCTCGAGCAGCACATTGCGGCTCGTCATGCGAGCCGCCTCGGTTTGCGCCAGTCGAATGACCGTTTCTTCGACGGTGGTGTCCCGCCCTTGAATCTCCCGAGCACCCTCCAGCTGCGGCTTGAGCTCAAACAGCACCTGTCCCGAGTAGACGGGATAGATGACGATCGAGGCAAAGTGCACGATGACGCCCAAAACGGCACCACCTCCCAAGGCAATCAGTAACGGCCGAACATTCTGACGCAGCAGCCGTACCGGATCAACGCGAGTCGGCGCAGCTCTCTGCTGACGGGGTGCTGAAGGCCGGTTCGAACTTGCTGGTGTTGGGGTACTCATCAATCAGTGCTCAGGGCTGCTTATCAAGGGAAGACTCAAGCTCCGCGAGCTCTTTGGCGGTCTTGTCATCCGGGTTCCAGATCCGAGCATTGGCAATGGACCGCTTCGCCTCCATTTTGGCGCCTGCCGCCATCTGCGTTGTAGCCAGTCGGAGCCAAGTCCCAGCTTCGGGAGCAGCTCGCAAGGCACGCAGAAGTGATGCCTGTGCTTCGGCCAGGTCTCCAGCCTTAAAGTAGGCGTATCCGAGTGTGTCTAGGAACTCGGGTTGACCGGGGCGAAGGAGCAGCGCCTGACTGGCCAGTTCAATGGCTTTGGCTGGATTTGATCCGCAAGTCGCTTCGAGGTACGCCAGGTTGTTGAGTACCAGTGCTTGATCGGGACTGATTTCGAGAGCTCTGCTGTAGGCCTCGTGTGCACCCGTGCAATCGTTAAGCTCAAAGAGGGCAGATCCAAGCAGCAGACGAACTCGCGCTTCGTCCGATGGACTCTCAAGTCCCCTGCCGAGAGCCTCATTGAGCAGCACAGATGCCTGCTGCATCCCCTTCTCTCCGCTATTCAGATGAATCTCGGCGATCGCCGCCAGGATCATGCTGCCAGGGTTTGGTCCGGCGCATGACCGTACGAACTCCTCAAACCCCGAGGCGTCATCCTCGGCAAAGGCGGCCTGAGCCGAGAGCATCCAACCCTCCATGCCGCCGAGGGCGTTGGGTGCGTTTCGGAACAGTTGGCGAAGTGACTCTAACCCTGCCTCGCGCGACCCAGGAATACTGGCTGTCGCTGCGGCAACGGCTTCCGCAAGAAATGCGTTGTTTCGCAGGACATCACCCCGCGCCCTGATCGCCGCGATCAGCTCGAGAGGCATGAATGGCTTGCCTTGCAGTCGCGTCTGCACCGCTCGCAGAAGGTACTTAGTCTCATCGGTAAGGTCGAAGGCGCGCTCAAGTGCCGCCGCCGCTGCCTCATACTTGCCGTGAGACATCAGATACTCAGAAACTGCGTCGAGCCAGCGTGGATTACCGGAGTCG
Organism: Phycisphaerales bacterium; assembly: GCA_009692045.1. Classification (GTDB taxonomy): domain Bacteria; phylum Planctomycetota; class Phycisphaerae; order Phycisphaerales; family SM1A02; genus SYPI01. The sequence goes on from SIAA01000011.1 coordinate 18,481, forward strand.
CTGGCAAACGCCTCCTCCAGACTCGCCAGCCCAGCGGCTTCATCACCGCTCTCCGCCAAAAGACTGGCAAGCTGACGACGCCCCTCCCACGAGCGCGGATTGGCGTTCACATATTTCTGAACCACACCTACCGCCCCCTTGGTGTCTCCACTCATCGCCAGCTGATCGGCCAGAGTTCGAATCGACGCCCAGAACGAACCCCGCAACTCCACGGCGCGGCGCGAGGCGACGATCGCCTCGTCCATCGATTTCTTGTCTCCAGTTCGAGCCCACTGTCCCTGCCGCTGTATTGACCGGACCACATGCGGCGTCGGCTCCCCTGGCTCAATGGCCATGGCGCTGGCGAGCGCCGCGTCCATTTTCGCGAAGCGCGCGACGGCTTCCGGCCGCCTGCCCGCGAGCCAATCAGCATTCCCATGCATCTGATCGAGACCAGCTTCAAGCAGATCACAGGTAAAGGATGGTTGCCCCGCCAAACCAGCCCGAGCCTGCACTAGAAATGCTGCGGCCTCATCGAACTTCTTCAGCCGCATCTTTACCTCTGCCAAGCGCTGCTGCACCGAGGTGGTTGGATTCGAGGTCGCCATCGATAGCAATGCCTCCTCCGCCTCTGCCCACTTTGATCGCTGGAACCAGTAATCAGCGACAGCCAGCCCGATGTCGCTTGACCCTGCAGTTTGGAATGCCGCGGCCTCGGCGAAGGCTTGCTTGCCCTCTTCGATCCGACCGCGCTCGCAGAGGAAACTGCCTAGCTCAAAGGCACAGCGCGCCTTCATTTCTGGTGGAGCGCTGCGCAGATAGTCACGCAGGGCCTTTTCAGCCATCCCAAACTCACCACCACGAAACAATCCGGCCGCGTATACGGCAACCGACTGGAAGTCGAGAGGATTCGTTGTCAGCACCTGCCTCATCACCTCCGCGGCCTCAGCGAGATTGGCCCCGCGTTTCTCCGCCAAGTCGGCCTCCCGTTTGCTCTCAGGAAGGGCATCCCACTCGGTCTGGGTGTAGAGGGCTCTACCATCTGGCGCACGAAGCATCTGCCAAGTCGCCGGTGTCTCAGCCAGCAGTCCCGCAAAGCGGCGAGTGTTCTCAAGATCAGCAAACCTCTGCCGCAAGATGCGGCGGCGGAACTCGATTGCCGCCAGTCTGTCTCCCACATCGGCCTCCAGTGACAACCATGAGTTCACCAGGCTCACATTGTCGGGCAGGGTACGCGCGCCATTACGCATGATTTCCAGAGCGCGCCCAGCTTCGCCTGAGCGGCCCAGCAGGATTCCGTAGAGCTCCACAGTTCCGGGATCGTTGGGGCGGCGAGAGTAGGCCTCGGCGTAAGCCTTGAGCGCTCCGTCAATGTCACCCATTCTCTCGCTGGCAACACCGAGCAGGCGATAAGCAGAACTCTGCGCAGCATCCGCCTTGGTGGCGGCATCGAACATGGAAGCAGCGGTGGCGTAGTCACCCTTGGTGAGTGCCGACCTGCCCTTGAGCAGGGATGTTAGTGCTGGGTTGTGCGCCCTAGCGGCCAGCTCGAGGGCCTTGGTCATTCCCGCTTCGTCATGAGCGACCTCTGACTCAGCATAGAAGTGTTCAATCACTGCGTCATTGGGTGGATTGATCGCCAAGGCGCGCTCGCGCGCTGCTGGGAGTCGCCGCAGGGCTTCGACAACAGCCCTTTCCGCCTGAGCGCGTAACTCGGCAGTTCCGCCGTCCTTTGTTCGCGCCCGGTAGTTGGGAAGCTGCGAAGTCAATGTCAGATACTCGGAAGCGAGCCTGTCATTCGAGTCTGTCAACGACAGTTCAGCGAACTTGATGTCGCGCTCCACCGGATCGGCGGTCTCTGCCATGACTCGCTGCTGGCGCAACCCTGCATCGTTGGGGAATACTCTCAATGCCTCATCTACAGCAGCGACCGCACCCGCAGTATCTCCAGTGTTGATGAGAAGTTGCACGATTGCCTTCGTGTAACGAACATTGGGGTCCTTGTCGCGTGCAGCCTTGAGCGTGGCCATCGCCAACTCCGGTCTACCCTGAGCAAGCTGGGCCTCAGCCTCGCCAATGATGGCCCGAGTGCGGTCTCCCACACCGTCAGATGCCGGGGCATCGAGCACTGTTGGCGTGGCGGCAAGTTCTCGGAGGCGAAGTGCTGTTTGATTGATGGGGTCCACCGACAAGACGGCATCCGCTGCTGCAATGGCCCCCTCTGAATCGCCCAACCGAAAGGACAGATCGCCTCGTGCCAAGATGAGGCGCATGTCTCCCAAGTGAACCTCGAGAGCGTGGTCTATCAAAACTCGCGATGCCCCATACTCGCCTAGTTTCATCTCAGAGGCGGCGGCAAGAAGATAAATCTCGACAGCCTGCTCGTTGTCCATCTGCAGGAGCTTGCCCAGCTGCGCCGCAGACTTGGCATAGTCCCTCTCGGCGAAGGCGATTTTCCCGTCGATCTTGTTGAGCAGCACTTCCCCACCTCGGCCGCGGGTGATCTCCTCGATCATCTTGCGGAGGTCCTTCATACTGGTGATAGCCGCGGTTTTTACGGTTTCGTCAGTACCCAGTTCCCAGTCACTGAAGGCGACATCAAAGAGCGCATCCGCGGCAGAGGCACGGATCTCATCCTGAAATGCTCCTACCAAACCGATCTTCAGTCGGGGCGTCTCCACGATCTTCACGAATACCTCTTTCGCCGCTGTGCGATCAATCTTGGACTGGATCAGTCCGAGGACGCGCATATGCAACAGGGCATCGGGGTGCTCCGTGATGTACTGCTTGAGAATCTCGGCACCCGCAGCCATGTCATTCTTACCACCGACGGTGGCAAGCAGCCCCATACTGTTGAGGAGATCCCAACCATCTCCCTTGGCAGCAGTGTCGAGCAGACGCTGCACCGAGACGCGAGCCATGTCATCAGTGATCTCCAGATCCTTGAGATTCTGGCGCACGGCGAGTGCTCGCACCGAGGCGATGGCAACCGGGCCGCTCTCGGGTGCGGCGGCAACAGCGGCGGCAACATCCTTGTTCATCTGGGCGATCTTGGCGGCAAGATCGATACTGCTCAGCGAGTGCTGCTTGCGAAGCAGATCATCCATATCGCTGGTAAGTAGCGCAGCCAATGCCGACCCGTGATCGGGGCGAGCGGCGATTACCTCCCGCAGCTGTTTTTCAGCCTTTTCACGCTCGGCGTCCGTGAGAATCTCATCTCGGTGGACCTGAGCGTCTGCCTCGAAATACTTGGCGTCGATCTGCCCAGAGCTGGACGACTCCAATCGCTCCGCCATGTTGCGAGCAGCTTCGGCCACCATGGCCCAAGCCTCCTGCTCGCGTGCCACACTGGCCTGATCCCGTAGTAGGGTGAGATACTCGACCCATACTTTCGTGTCTCGCTTCGACGCTATCGTGCGCTTTTCCATCACCCGAACGGATCGGCGGAACTGTTCCGTCGACTCGCTGGCAGATTCCGACTGAATGCGCCCGATGTACTCAAACATCTGGTCGAGATACTGAATCTGATTTGGCTCCTTGCTCACCGCTCGCCCGATGCGATCCACGGCGTCGCGGTACTGTTCGTTGGCAGCCCGCTGATCGCCTGCAGCCGCAGCAGCATCTCCCGCAACTACCTTCGAGGCGGCCAGTCGCGAGTTCCGATCGGCGGAACTGGTTATTCGGTACAGGGCAAGACCGCCCACTGCCGCTGCTCCAGCCGCCACCAGTCCCACCACCACAAGGATGAACTTCTTGTTCTGCTTCTGTGCCGGTTTCGACTTGGGTGCCTTTGACATTTTGTTCACGCTGTCTTTCTAGAGGAGTCTGGTCGCTGTTCGTACTCCGGCCAATCGGGCAGAGTACGCATCAAATGAGGCAGCACCTGCCCGAGCAGATCGGTTACCTGCTCGCGGTATCGGTCGTATGCGCCCTCCGCTTTGGGAAACTCCGCGGAAAACTGCACTTTGCAGTAATAGGCGTACTTATCGGTGAGGCTGAAGGCAAGATCCCTTACCTCGTACGGGCTGGGTGTAGCCCGTCCGTTGGCAACAAAAAGGTAGCCGCCAATGAACCGGGCCTGAGGACGGCTCTGTTCCTGGAACTCGGTCACCGACAGCACAATCTCATCAACTGGCAGGTGAACTTCTGACGACCGCTTGGTTACTGAATCGGTCACGGTCGCAAGAAAGTATGGCTTCCCAGAGCTTTGGTGCACCAGTGTTGGATCAGCCCGCCAAGCAGACTTGTCTATCGTCAGCGGCATGCGCTCACTCTGCCGAGTCATCTGCATTCCATGGGCACCCCAGCAGCGCTCGGGAACGTGGGGAACCGTGTCAATGAAACCGGTGTAGTAAGCAAGATGCAGCTCGACCACTCCCTTACTGGGGTCTCCGTCGATGGCATACAGGCGATTCAGATATTTGGAGGTACCGAGCTCCTCCACGATTGCATCGCCGTAGCGACGGTCCTCACCTACCCGCTTCCATGCTCCCAGAGTGGTCGGAATCCCATCCAAGCTGGCCCGAAGTGGAACTGGTTCTTTCTTCAGGTAGACACCGAGCGCCGCAACCGCGGCTCGAAACCCCAACGCCGAAGCGATGAGGCAGACTGCAGCCGCCGCATACGCGGGGACAACGCGACGATCAAAACGCAAGTTGCACCCTGCCCTTAGGAGGCATGACCATCTCCTACGACTGTTGGTTGTTGGGTTGAAAACTTCTTGAGCGTCCACATCGCGCCCAGATAGAGCAGGAAGGCTGGAATGAGCCAGATAAGCCCGATGAGATGATGAAACTCACCTTCGGCAAACTGGGCATCCCAGAGACTGAGCACCCCAAGGGTCGCAACGCGCAGCACATTCACGAAGATCGCGACGGGTACCCCGAGTGCCACAAGTGTTACCCGCTGCCAAGGGCGATCCAGCGTTGTGTAGGCCATGGCGACACCGAGGGCGAGGAATGCCACCAGCATGCGCATTCCCGAGCAGGCTTCGGCAACATTCAACCGCTCCGCTACCGCCCCGTTGAATATGACCAGCACATTTCCCTCGCGGTCGGCATCCACGCCGATGCCGTTGAGAAGTATCCATGCGCCTTGGGCGGCGATGTCCTGCATCCGGAAGGTGACCAGGTTCAACAGTTGCTCTGAGACTGTCTGCCCGAAGAACCAAAGGTAAGCCAAGGGGAACCACAGCCACCGAAGTGGCCGCGTCCCCAGCAGCAGCAGGCAGCACCCGATGATGGCGAGCAACAGCCCGACCGAAAACAGATTGTGGTGGTAGAGCGGCTTAGGGCCAAAGACACAGAGCATGTACCAGCCGACACCCAAGATGAGTGGAGCAACTCCCCACCAACAGGGCGCGAACTCAACTGATAGCAACTCAACTCGCTTTGTCCATACGAAGTATCCACAGATCAGTGGCACCACCAGCGTGTGCCCCCAGTCCGATGGCTGATCCAGCGCAAAGGCGAGCTGCTGCCGGAAGAAGTCCCAGAAGACGACGACGAGCAATGCCGCCAAGAGACCGCCGGCAGCCCAGGCCACGTTGGCCGAGACCTCCATTGCTGACCGCTTCTGGCCATTCAGGTTGGCAGGAATAGTTGTCATCGATTCAGATGATCTTCTAGATACAGATCAGCCGCCGACATAGTTCGAGGGCGGTGCTCCAAAGACATCATTGCCCCAGTTTCGATCCAAAAGGAACCCAAACCCGTAGGTCATCCGGAAGCCATTTCTGAACACGGCAAGGGGTGAAGCCCAGAAGTTGGTGCCAATAATAATATGATCGTCTGGCTTCAGTGCTATGTCAGGCTCGGCACGATTCCGAATGGCAGAAAGATTGACGCGGATGCAGGCTTCGCGATCTGCGCCCACCCGCCGTACCAGGTCGACCCGCTCTGGAATCGCCAACTGACCCAAGCCGCCTGCGGCATCCACCATTCGACTCAATGAAACTAGGCCCGTTGGCGGGAAGGTAAACACGCCGGGACGGGATATCTCACCACCTATGTAGATGTTTCCAACAATGTCGGGCTCGACGAACACCCAATCACCATTTCGGATCACCACATTCTGGCTGGCGTCACCTGCCATCAGGCGCAGGTAGTCAATTTCGATAATCCGAGTGCCGAGTGCCATCGCCGCTGCAAGATCCAGAAGTGGCTTGGATAGAACCCTGGGGGCAGGCGCTCTTGTTTCCTGCGTAGCCGACTCGATGACGGGCTGTGGTTGCGGCTGAGAACTCAACCCGCCCGATGCCTTCAGCTTCACCCACTCTTGCTTGTTCAGGTCAAAGATGAATCCATCGCCATCATCTGCGATGCGGCTCTCGGGTAACGCCCGTGAAGTTCCCCCCTGCAAAATCGCCGATTGATCGGTGACGGAGACCGGCTCCAGAGTGTCGATGTCAATGGGGACGGCCGACCCGGACTGGACTAGACCAGATTGCCTAGGCGAGCGAACAATTCCTGGAACTACTGGAGCAGATCCGCTAGTTGCCGCCGCCCTGGGATTCTCGGTTGGAACTTCAGCGGGCGGCTCTGGCTCGAGCGGGGGCGGCGGACTCACACCGGGAGCCATCTCTGGCTGTGCTGGTTGCGGCGATACCTCTCCTGACTGCCCAGCCGGCGGAGACTCCTGAATTTCATTTATCAAGTCATCAATGCTCACGGGCTTTTCCGTGGTAGCACCGGACTGTCCGTTCCCCCCTGGTGTCGAATCGACCGCACCGCCGCCGCTAGTGCTAGGAGCTGCGGCATCCGAGCCGTCACCGCTCGTGTCCAGCGAAGTCGCTCCTCTAACAACCAAGACCCGCTCCGTAGTTGGCGCAGCGCCTCCCGAGATCACCAGCGCATTTCGCAGCCGAAAGTCAGGCCGAGCCAGCTTGAACTCTCCCGGTTGCTCAACTGCCCCACCGATGGAATAAATGAAAGTTCTTCCCTCTTCCACGGACACATTTACCAGGGGGGTGGGGATGTATCGCTTGGCGCGCGCCACCACCGCCTCTTCAAACTGCGCAACGGTTAGTCCAGCGGCGTGAATATCACCCAGCACGGGCAGGCGAATGTCACCGGACTGATCAATGGAGCGCACTGCGGTTTCAGTCTGATTGATGGAAACCAACTCAAAGATTTCCGTCTTTACGACATCGCCCTCGCCGAGGGTGTATTGGATGGGCAGAACCGCCAGATCAGATTGCTCGGGCGGACCAGTACGACCGAGGGGGTCTGGGATCTGCTCGATAGTGTCGAGGCGAGTCAGTACGGGAATCGTCGTGGGTACGCGCTCAAAATAACCTACGCGACTTGGATCAAAGAAGCTGTCAGTCTCACAACCAGTGACGGTGACCATGGCCAAAGTGGCCAGCGCCACCCAGCACCAACATCTAGAGGTGACAAAGGATTTATTGAAAGTGAAATGGATGCTGGGCACAACTACTATTTCCATGAATCCCCGGAACGACGCACGAGTCTTTCCATCCCGACACAGCGCGGCAGGATACTAGTCGCACCGCAAGGAATGTTCTAGCACAGCCATCCGAACTGCCACACCCCAAGTCACCTGTCTCAGTATCCGGCTTCGAGTGGGATCGTCGGCGACGGCGTCATCAATCTCAACTCCGCGGTTCATCGGTCCCGGATGCATCACCACGGCATGGGGCGCGAGTCGTGCGAATCGCTCCCTAGTAAGCCCATACAGCTCGTGATAGTCCGAGGAAATCGCGGCGCCCGCAGCCCGCTCCAGTTGCACGCGCAACATCATTACTCCATCGGCGCCCTCAAGAGCCTCGTCAAAGTCGTACATCACCCGAACCTGACCCGGTCGTGACGGAGTGATCGCCTCGAAGGCGCGGCTAACCAGAGTTGGAGGACCTACTAGGCGAACGTCGGCTCCTAGGGCAACCAGCCCGTGCAAAGCGCTGCGCGCCACTCGTGAGTTGGTGATATCGCCCACGATTACCAGGGTTTTGCCTGCAACTGTCCCTAGCGACTCGCGAACTGTCGCCAGATCAAGAAGGCCTTGGGTTGGATGCTCATGCCGACCATCACCCGCATTGATAACCGGGCACTTACAGGCGTCTGCCAGCAGCTTTGCGCCCCCAGATATGGCGCAGCGGACAACGATTGCCGCTACTCCCATGGCCTCGACATTGAGCGCGGTGTCTAGCAAAGACTCGCCCTTGGCGGCACTCGAACCAGTCGCGGTCAGATTGAGAACTTGCCCACCCAGGCGAAAGGTGGCGGTCTCAAACGAGCATCGGGTGCGGGTGGAGTCCTCAAAAAACATGTTGGCGATGATCTTGTCACCGAGGCTCTGCCCCCGCGGGACTAGCCCTTGCGCCCGCTGCAGATTCGACTCGGCGGCGGCGAGGATTCCCTCGATCTGGGCGCGGCTCATTCCCTCTATCTGCAAGAAATCGGGCACGCGCCAAGGTTACCGCATGGCCAGACTACGGGGTCTCGCCTCGGCCTCCCTCGGGTTCCTGCCCCGTGTCGGCCTATCGCTTTACGGCTTCAAGCAGATTGATGGCAGATTGGATGTTGGCGATGGGAACGATGTCAGCGCGCAGGTTCCGCACCAGATCGGTCTGCCGCTCTGGCACTGCGATCGATGTGCATCCTCGGCGCAGGGCCTCGGAGCAGCGCTGGCCGATGCTGCGAACCGACCGAGTCTCGCCCCCTAGCCCTACTTCTCCCACAAGAGCCATGCCCCGCGGCAGCGTTCGACCCAAGAATGCCCCGGCAACTGCCCCACAAATGGCAAGATCGCATGCTGGCTCGTCGAGGCGCAACCCGCCCGCAGATGCCACAAAGATGTCTTGATCAGCGAGTCTCAAGCCGCCGTGTTTTTCCAAAACGGCAATGAGCATTGCCAGGCGATTGCCATCGACTCCGTTGGCGCGCCTCTTGGTGTTGCCTAGGAATCCGCTGGCAGTCAGAGCTTGTACTTCAGCCAATATGCAGCGCGAGCCTGCGAGGGCTGGGAACACACACAACCCAGGGCGCTGCGGGGCCCCGGTCTCGACAAACCATCCTTCGTCAGCAGCACTGAGACCCTGTGCCGTCATCTCGAACAACCCGATTTCCTGAGTGCTGCCGAATCTGTTCTTCACCGCGCGCACAATGCGGTGGGCGTGATGATGGTCTCCATCAAATGAGAGCACGACATCGACGAGATGCTCCAGCAGCTTGGGACCAGCCAAGTCACCCTCCTTGGTTACATGTCCGACAAGTAGGGCGATGCACCCACTCGCCTTGGCATATTGAACAAGATCGATCCCACAGCGGCGAATCTGCGATGGCGAACCAGGCAGGGAGTCGATGTCGTGGCGATAGACAAGCTGTATGGAATCGATGGCGATGGCGACAGGCTTGATCTTGTGTGCCTGTTCCAGAATGCGAGCCATGCTGGATTCGGCGAGCAGGTACAGATCTTTTCTTCCCGCGGCGGAACCAATGACTCGCTCGGCGCGCAGCTTCACCTGCTGAGCGCTCTCTTCACTAGTGGCATAGAGGACTCGCTTCCCACCCGCTGCGAGACCCGCCAGCGCTTGCAACAAGAGTGTGCTCTTGCCGATTCCCGGCTCGCCACCTAGCAGAATGGCACTGCCAGGAACCAGTCCGCCACCGAGGCATCGATCGAGCTCATGAATCCCGCTCGATATGCGCGCATTTGGTAGGGGCGCGATTTCATCAATGCTCTGGGCCGTTGCTGGAGATGCGCCCGAGGCCTCTCCTCCCCACCCTGCCCCGCCTGACACCGAGCCAGATTCAGGCTCTTCCACCCGAAATGGATCCAGCGCATCCCACGCGCCGCACTCGGGGCACTTGCCCATCCAACGCACTTGGGAAGCGCCGCATTCCCGGCAGACAAATGCTGTCTTGGTTCGAGCCACGGCACGAGTGTAAGCCAATTGAACAGGCGCCAATCGAGTCGGAGTATCGATCGGCGCCTGAGCGTTGACCCAACAAGGTCATACCTTCTAAGCACAATGTATGCACTCTAGAACGGTTTGCACAAGTCCGATTTGCAGAATCTCTGGCGATCTCAGCGCATGTAGCGGCGCATGTTCCACACCCACTCACCGTATTCAAGCATGGCGCGTCGCCGCTCACGCGCACTCGGCCACCTGCTTTCATCGGAGCCGAACGCCGTGTGCATACGCCACTGCCAGTACTTGTTTCGCGGATTGATGCCCGCGCGTAGTCCCATGAATGCCAGCCCCATGCAGGCCTTTAGAAATCGCGGAGGACTCATGGCGCGTCGTAGAGAGATTCGTCCTCGCCTGGCTCCTCAATGAGAGGGCTGAATCGACTCCCGCGCATGGGAAGGCGACGGTTGACATTCGCCTGCCTAGGCATCAGAGGGAAGAGGATGCAGATGAGCGCCATGCAGACGAGGGAGGAGATCCACATGGCATCCTGCCTTCCCAGAAAGACCATTACGGCGGCAGCAGCCACACAGAGTACGGAGGCAGGAATCATGCCCTCCCACGCCAAGCGCATCAACTGATCGAAGCGAAAGCGAGGGATGGTCCAGCGAATCGCCATGGCGAACGCGACCATGAGAATCACCTTGGTGAACACCACCGCGAACTGCACGGCGATCAACAGCAGAGACCCCTGCATGGGGAGATCCCATCCCGGGGGAAGGAGCCCCGCCACCGGATCGATCGAGTATCCGCCGAGAAAGAGCAGGGTAAAGAACGCGGCCCCGGTGATCATGTGGAAGTACTCGCCCAGGAAGAAGAGGGCAAACTTCATGCTGGAGTACTCGGTGTGATATCCGCCTACGAGTTCGCTCTCAGCCTCGGCGAGATCAAAGGGAGCACGATTTGATTCGGCCAGCATGCAGGTGTAAAAGAGGATGGCAACGATGGGTTGCTGCAGGACATTCCACGCCGTGCGCTGCTGCTGGGCGATGATCTCATAGGGATCAATGCTTCCGGAAGCGAGCACGATGCAAAGCAGCGCCAGTCCCATGGGAATCTCGTAAGAGAGCATCTGGGCGCTAGCGCGCAGTCCACCAAAGAAACTGAACTTGCTGTTGCTGGCCCAGCCGCCCAAGGCCACGCCGTAGACACCTAGCGATGCGACAGCGATCAGATAGATCAATCCAACATTGAGGTCTGCTCCCGAGATGCGCACGACTAGGCCCGTGACGCCGAGTGTCTCCGAGAGTCCAAAGGGCAGGCTGCTGAGATCGAGTATTCCCGCCCAGGGAATGATGACGAAGGCGGAGATGGCGGGAATGATGATGAGTCCGGGAGCGATGTTGAACAGGGTCTTGTCTACGCCGCTGGGGTTGTAGTCCTCCTTGAAGAGGAACTTCAGCCCGTCAGCGATCGGCTGCAGCAGCCCGGCTGGCCCCACGCGATTGGGTCCGACCCGATCCTGCATCCAGGCGCTCAGCTTGCGCTCGAGCATGATCAGATAGGCGCAGGAGAGGAGAATTACATGCAGCATCACGCCGATCACGAGGGCATTGACGATGATTTGCGGCCAGCCCCCGGAGGAGGGCGCAACTGCTGCTTGAGCCAGAATCATGGGGTCGGCATCCTAACGGGGAGGGCACTCACACGCCGACACCGACAAGCAACGCCGGCGTGCGCTTGGGATCGACCGAACGCGGGGTGGCCGCTGGCCGAGCCAAGTGGGGGAAGTAGTCCTGGATCGCCCTGACATCCCAATCTCCGCTTCGCAATCCTGCGATCGCCTGCACAGCCGCCCGAGCACCGGCAACCGTAGTGATCATGGGAACATTGAATCGAGTGGCATGCGACCTAATCCGTCCCTCATCAGTACGGGCACCTTTGACCGTATGGGTGTTGATGACAAGTTGGACTTCGCCGTTGGTGATCATGTCAAGAATGTTGGGGCGCAATCCCTCGGCGATCTTGGCAATGGCGGCGACGGTGACACCGTGGCCGGCGAGGAAATCGCTGGTACCCCGAGTGGACACCACGGTGAAACCCATTGCCACCAGGCTCCGCGCAATCTCTACTGCCTGCAGTTTGTCGGCCTCGCGCACGCTGAGGAATACCCGACCCTCGGTAGGCAGGAAAACTCCCGCTGCCATCTGAGCCTTGGCGAAGGCGATGGGGAGACTGCGGTCGGAACCCATCACCTCACCGGTGGAGCGCATCTCCGGGCCGAGAATCACATCCACGCCCGGGAACTTGGCGAAGGGAAAGACGCTCTCCTTGACGCAGAAAAACCCGGTGTCAGGCACCTCGCGCGCACCTACCGCTTCGAGGTTCGCTCCCATCATCACCTTGGCGGCCAGTCGCGGCCAGGGAACTCCCTTGGCCTTGCTCACGAAGGGCGCCGTTCGCGAAGCACGCGGGTTGACTTCGAGAATGTAGATCGTGTCATCCTTGCAGGCCATCTGCACATTCATCAGGCCGCGCACCTTGAGCTCACGAGCCAGCGTTCGCGCCTGCTCGCGGACGCGTTCGATGATGGACCGAGGCAGCGAGTAGGGCGGAATCGTGCAGGTGGAATCACCCGAGTGAATACCAGCTTCCTCAATGTGCTCCATGGTGCCGCACACCAGTGCCCGCGAACCACCAAGTGCCAGCGGCAGACTCCGGGGACGACTCGCTTCATCAGGAAGAAAGTCGGCAATCACATCGATGTCAATCTCGATGGCATCGGAGAGGAATCGATCGATGAGAACGGGGCGATTCGCCAGCTCGCTCACATCAACCGCATCACTCATATAGCGCCGCAGCGCCGACTCATCAAAACAGGTCTCCATGCCTCGGCCGCCCAGAACATAGGAGGGCCGCACCAAGACCGGATATCCGATGCGCGTGGCAATCTCTACGGCCTGATCGAGACTGCGCGCGATGCCGCTGGCCGGCTGCTTGTAGCCGAGGCGCTCAATCAGCGCCTTGAACCGATCGCGATCCTCGGCGAGATCGATAGAGTCGATACCGGTTCCGATGAGGGGCACACCCGCGGCATGCAGGCCGTGTGCAAGATTGAGAGGAGTCTGTCCGCCGAACTGCACGATGCAGCCCACGACCTTGCCGCTGCGGTTCGCCACCTCAGGACCGCCGCCATTGAGACGCTCAATCACATTGAGCACATCCTCGAGAGTGAGCGGTTCGAAGCAGAGCAAATCGCTGGTGTCAAAGTCGGTGGAGACGGTCTCGGGGTTCGAGTTGATCATCACCGACTCGAATCCCATCTCCGCGCAGGCGAAAGCGGCTTGGCAGCAGCAGTAATCAAACTCAATGCCCTGACCGATGCGATTAGGACCGCCACCGAGAATGATGATCTTCTGTTTGTCGGTGATGCGAATCTCGTCATCGGTGCGAACCACACCGTTCTCGCTCAGGGGAGCCTCGTAGGTGCAGTAGTAGTAGGGCGTAGTCGCTTCGAACTCAGCGGCACAGGTGTCAACCAGCTTGAACACCGGCTCGACATGCAAGCTCTTGCGCCAAGCCCGAACGGCGAGGATGGTCTGGTGGTTGATCTCCCCTAGGTAGAGATTTCCCAGCTGGGCATCGGAGTACCCCGCGCGCTTGGCCTCGAAGAGGACATCAGCGGGCACATCCTCCATACGCGTGTATGAGCACAGCACATCTTCGAACTGCACGAGCTGCAGCATCTGATCGAGGAACCACGGGTCGTAGCCCGTCAACTTCGCCACGCGATTGATCGACCAACCAAGTTTCAGGGCATAGCGAACATAGGGGAGCCGCCCCTGGCTGGGCACGCTGAGCTTGCGCACCAAAGTGGGCTCGGGAATGGGCCACTGGAGCTTGGAGCCGTCCGCCATCTCCAGATCACCGAGGGCGCTGGCGATTGCCGGTGGCGGTGTACCCGCGCCCAGTTCGATTCCGAGTTTCGCTTTGGCAGCGCGGCGCGCCATCAGCCACTTGTCGTTTTTGTCGAGCCCGAATCCAAAGCGCTTCACCTCCATCGAGCGAATCGCCTTTTGCAACGCCTCGCGGAAGCTGCGCCCGATCGCCATCGCCTCACCGACAGACTTCATCTGCGTGGTGAGAGTCTCATCGGCCTCGGGGAACTTCTCGAAGGTCCACCGCGGCATCTTCACCACGACATAGTCGATCGAAGGCTCAAAGCAGGCGCTGGTCGAGCCGGTGATGTCATTCTGAAGTTCGTCAAGGGTGTAGCCCACCGCCAACTTGGCGGCGATGCGCGCGATGGGGAATCCCGTGGCCTTGCTGGCGAGAGCGCTTGAGCGGGAGACACGCGGATTCATCTCGATCACCACCATCTCGCCCGTCTTGGGATCAACGCCAAACTGCACATTGCTGCCGCCTGTGTCAACACCAACCGCACGCATGATGGCGAAGGAGGCATCGCGCATGCGCTGGTACTCCTTGTCGGAAAGGGTCTGGATGGGAGCGACGGTGATCGAGTCGCCGGTATGCACACCCATGGCGTCAATGTTCTCAATCGAGCACACCACGATGCAGTTGTCAGCTCGATCGCGCACGACCTCCAGTTCGTACTCCTTCCAACCGAGCACGCTCTGATCAATGAGAACCTGGCCGATCATGCTCGCGCTCAGACCGCGGCGGATGATTTCGTCAAACTCCTCACGGTTGTAAGCAATTCCCCCACCGGTTCCTCCTAATGTGAACGCGGGACGGATGATGGCTGGCAGTCCGATCTCTTCCAGATATTCGCGCGCGGCCTCCAGCGATTTCACAGTCTTGGCCTTCGGCTGCCGCAGGCCGAGCCGCTCCACGATTTGCCGGAACTCCTCCCGATCCTCGGCGCGCTGAATGGCCAAACGAGTAGCTCCGATCATCTCGATGTTGTGGCGCTGCAACACGCCGCCATCCCAGAGTGCGCAGGCGCAGTTGAGTCCGGTCTGGCCACCAAGCGTGGGAAGCAGTGCGTCGATGGGGGTACCCAGCAACTTCTCACGCTCTATAACCTTCTCCACGGCTTGCGCGGTGATGGGCTCTATGTATGTCCGATCGCTGAACTCAGGATCAGTCATGATCGTGGCTGGATTCGAGTTCACCAGCACAACGCGGTAACCTTCCTCGCGAAGTGCTTTGCATGCCTGTGTGCCGGAGTAATCGAACTCGCAACCCTGACCGATCACAATGGGACCAGAACCGATGATGAGAATGGTGTGGATGTCTGTACGGCGCGGCATCGTGGTGCTAGATCAATCGGGGGGATTGGGGCAAACTCCGCCCACTATAACGCCTGAGTGCCTCAGGTCCGATGCGTTTGCGCGCGGCTTCCTGCTACTTGGGGCTACCGCGGACGACTTTTGGGGGAATGCCCTGATTTCGCTGGTGGGAGCGGCGCTAGTTGCCACGGCAATCTGGGTGGCACTCCTGCGGCCCTGGCTGCGGCGACAGGCCGAGGGTGACGCGTTTTCAGGGTTTTGCAAGGTGTTCAGCGGTGCCTATCACCGAGTGGTGCACCGAGCCCGCTTCGAAGGGTTCGACAGCCTCCCTGACTGGGTGCTTCAGCCAGGTCGCCCCCTCATCATCACCGCCAATCATCAATCTGGGATCGATCCTGTTCTGGTACAGGCCACCACCACTCGGCACATTCGCTGGATGATGGATGCTGCGCAGATGCTGGGCTGGCTCGGCTGGTTCTGGCGTATGCAGCGAGTCTTGCCGGTGAAGTATGCGCCAGGAGACAGCTCAACTCTTCGGGAGGCTCTGCGACACTTGAAGGCTGGTGGCACAATCGGGCTATTCGCTGAGGGGGGGATCGCGCGACCGCCGTGCCGCATTTACCCCTTCAAGCCAGGGTCTGGCGCGCTGGCCGTGCGCACCGGCACCCCGGTGTTGCTCCTGTTCATTGACGGAACGCCGAAGGACTGCCCATCCTCCTATGGATCATTCTTCGTGCCTTCCAGGGCTGTGGTGCGCGCACTCGGAGTGTTCACTGCCGGTCCGGGCGAGACTGGGGAGCAGTTCAGCGAGCGCCTGCGGGCGACACTGTCTAAAGCAAGTGGATGGCCGACTACGAGTGATCCACTCCTGCTGCCCGGATGAGTCTGTTAACCTCTGGCAAGAATGATTAGCCGTATCGAAGGGACGCTGGAGCGTGTGTCCGACGGCGGTGCCCATGTGCGCTGCGGCGGCATCGTGTACGAAGTTCTGATCCCTGCCGCTGACGAGAGGCGTTTGCTAGGGCGGCAAGGCGAGCAAGTAGGTTTCGAAACTTTGCACTATCTGGAGTCGCACGGGCAAGGTTCCTCTTTCTGGCCGCGCTTGATCGGATTCACCACCACCAAGGACCGCGAGTTCTTCGAGCTCTTCACCACCGTGAAGGGCATCGGGGTACGCAAGGCTCTGCGCGCGCTCCAAGTGCCATTTCACCGCGTCGCCGAGGCAATCGTGGCCCGCGATACGGCGATGCTGGTGAGTCTGCCCGAGATCGGACGCAGAACTGCCGAGGCGATCATCGTCGAACTCAAGGAGAAGGCCTCGCCCTTTGTGCGCGCTCATGAACTGAATGCTGAGGCTGACGCAAGCACCGCGGCCGATCGACCCAAAGGCAAGAAGTCTGCCCCGATACCCGCACCTGCTACGTCTTCGGACAGGCCGACCGCCAACCAAGCAGCGCCGCGCGGGTACACGCTGGTCGCGGACGCCGTCGCCGTACTCGTGCAGTTGGGAGAGAATCGCGCCGCCGCCATGGACTTGGTCGAACGCGCACTCGAGTCGAACTCCGACCTGAGTGAGTCCAACACTCTTGTCGCCGCTGCTCTTCAGGTGAGGAGTGCTCGTTGACCGTAGAGCCAATCGACTCTGACGGCGCGCATCGATACGCCATGATCATGGCGGGCGGCAGCGGCACACGCCTGTGGCCCATGAGTCGCGCCAGTGTTCCCAAGCAGCTCATTCCTTTCATCGGTGGTCGCAGTTTGCTCGCCATTTCTGGGGAGCGACTCGATGGAATCGTGGCTCCTTCCCGCCGCCTTATCTGCGCTGGCGACTCCCACAAGGATGCAGTGTTTGCCGCCATCAGCGAACTGGCACCGGAGAACTGGCTGGGAGAGCCCACGGGCCGAGACACCCTGAATGCAGTTGGCTTCGCCGCTTTTGTGCTGGCCAAGCGCGACCCGCAAGCGGTGTTTGCTGTTCTCACCAGCGATCATGTGATCGAGCCTCGGTCCGTGTTCGCCGATCGCGTGGCTGCTGGATTCCGATTGGTTGAGGAGGATGCGCGCCGCCTAGTCACATTCGCTATCACGCCGACTTTCCCCGCGACTGGTTACGGATATGTGGAGCGCGGAGCCCCCATCGCCGGGCATCGAGGCTGCTTCAGCAGTCTCCGCTTCGTGGAGAAGCCGCCGCTTCAGAAGGCGACTGAATACCTGGCTGCCGGCACATTCGGCTGGAACAGCGGCATGTTCATTTTCTCGGCCGCCACAGTTTGCGAGGCAATAGGTTGGTATCGACCGGACACGGCCCTCGGGCTGGCACGCATCACTGCGGCCTTCGGTACCCACGATCACAGTCGAGTGATGAATGAGGTTTATCCAACTCTGGCCAAGACCAGCGTCGACTATGGGCTCATGGAGCCGGCGTCTGTGGATGCTCGCTTGCAGGTTTGCGTGGTCCCCATGGACCTGTCGTGGAAGGATGTGGGGAGTTGGCCCAGTTACGGCACCACGCTTGCCGAGGACACTGCCGGCAACCGCGGTAACTGCCCCACCATGCATGCTGGCTCCAGCAACATGTTGTGCGTGAGTGATGACTCCTCGCATGTGATCACCACCATCGGCTGCGAGGGCCTGGTGGTTGTTCACACCAAGGACGCGACGCTCATAGTGCCCGCTGCCATGGCCGAAAGGGTGAAGGAGATGGCCGGCCTTGTTCCCCCCTCTCTTAGATAGTTGGTGCGACCTCTCCCCGCGGGTGCTATACATTCCTGCAGGTGCGCTACCTATCCATCGACCTGGGTGACAAACGAACAGGCGTTGCGGCTGGCGACAGCATCACCCGCATTGTTCAACCCGTTGAAGTGGTGAGTGTGCCTCGGGGTCCGGCTCTGCTGGATGCGCTCGTCAAGTTGATCGTTGAACATGCGCCCGATGAACTTGTTCTGGGCATGCCCTACAACATGGATGGAACAGAGGGCCCGAGGGCGCTCGCTACCCGCGCCTTTGCCCAGACTTTGGCGGCGCGCAGCAATCTGCAAGTGCACCTTCAGGATGAGCGGCTCACCAGTTTCGCCGCCGAGCAGCGGCTGAATCGCAGCGGCCGCACCCATGGACAGAAGAAGCAGTTGCGCGATGCCCTGGCCGCTTGCACCCTTCTGGAGGACTTCCTGGCACTCCCGGATCAGCGCCCGCCGACCGCCGAGTGAACTGCGCGCTCCGAGGCGAACCCTGCCCGCGAGGGCGCCACCAGTTCACTTGCCGCAGGCGGCGAAGTCGAGAAACCACTTGAGTTCACCGGTGAGCGGCTTGATCCCCTTGATGGGTAGCTCACGGTAAGAGTCCGAACCATCCACCACGCGGTCGATCATGCTCGCCTTATCAGCACCGGCAACCAGCACCGCGATGTACCGCGCCGAGTTGATGGCTGGATAGGTGAGCGTGACACGAGCCGGAGGAGTAACCGTCGGGCCATCGCAGTACGACACCAATCGCACCCGCTCTTCCAGCACATCAGTGTTGGGGAACAAACTCGCCGTATGACCGTTGTCACCCATGCCCAGCATTACAAAGTCCAGCCGATCCTGGCCTTTCTCGCGCCAGCCCATCGATTCTTTCAGCAATCGCTCGTAGCGTTCAGCCGCATCCGGCTCGGTTGCGAGAATGGGATGCGCCTGCTCAGCGGGGATGCCCGCGTGCTGCACGATGGTCTGATTGATGTGCTTCCAGTTGCTGAGGTCGCTGGTGAAATCCACGCGGCGCTCGTCCACCAGCCATAGGTGGGTGCGCGGCCATGGGAATCCTCGGTAGCGCGGGTCATACATCAGCCGCTCGTAAAACGGCAGAGGAGTAGAGCCACCGGAGAGCGCAAGGTGAAAGTCACCAAAGGTGCGCACACAGTTGTGTGCATGTAACAGCATGTCGGCTCCGAGAGCATCAAACACTTCGTCTATGTCAGGATGCATGGAGACATGACCCGGTAGAGCCGGCGGCATCGTCATGGGGAAGACTTCGGGGGATTGTGCCATGCGCGTCCATCGCGTGCCATCAACTCGGTCGAGCTCGCCGGCCCCCACGATCCGGGTTCATAGTTGCTGTGCATTGCACGCCTGACCTCAAGCGAGTCCTCATTGAGAAACGGCATCACTGCCTTCCACGCGCCCTCTACCTCGAGTCGATGCTTGAATAGTGACTGGTCACCGCGCATCGCGTCCACAAGCAGCGGGCCATATGCCTCTACTGTTGCTGTCGCAAACTCCTTGGCGTAGTCCACGCCCATCTCCACGGGGGCAACACGCATCGCTCCCGGCGCCTTGCTGGCAAAGCGCAGCGTTGTGCGCTCGAGGGGCGCGATTTCGATGACGAGGCGATTGCCCTCAAGCCGAGCATCATCGGGGCACACGCCGCGAAACAGATCCGCCGCCGGAGGCTTGAACTGCACCACCACTTCAGTGCGCTTCTGTGCCATGCGCTTTCCGGTTCGCAGATAAAAGGGAGTTCGCGCCCAGCGCCAGTTGTCGACAGTCAGCCTGATGGCGGCGAAGGTCTCAGTCATCGATTGTGGCGCCACTCCCGGAAGTTCTGCGTAACCAGCACCACCGCTGCCGGAGCTGTACTGACCGAGGGCGCAGCACAGGGGAACCGAGGCCGCGCTCACGACAGGCACCGCATCGATCGCCTTGATCTTCTCCGAGCGAATGTGGTCGGCGCTGAAGTTGGTGGGTGGCTCCATGGCTACGAACGCCATGATCTGCAGCATGTGACTCTGGATCATGTCTCGGAGGGCCCCGGTCCTCTCGTAAAAGCCGATGCGATCCTCCACTCCGATTGACTCGGACGCGGTGATCTGGACATGATCGATATAGCGATGATTCCAAACCGGCTCGAAGATGCTGTTGGCGAATCGCAGGACAAGCAGACTCTGCACCACTTCCTTGCCTAGGTAATGATCGATGCGGTAGATCGACTCCTCTTCAAACACCCGACCAAGCGCTCGATTCAGACTGGCCGCACTCACCTCATCGTGGCCGAAGGGTTTCTCCACGACTATCCGCTGCCAAGAACGATCGGCTGGATTCAGACTGCACCAGCGCTTGCCCTCCGTTGCCAAACCTGCCAACTCGATCTGCTCAACGATGGGCTCGTACAACTCGGGGCCGACCGACAGAAACAGCAGCAGATTGCCGCGGCACTTGCCCGATTCATCCAATCTCCCCATCTCTCGCTTCAACCCCTCCCAGTCGGCCTGCTTCACCGCATCAGCGGCGAAATAGTGGATGCGCGCAGCCAGTTCCGCCCACTTCGAATCATCGAAAGTTGGACAATGTTTTTGTGCCACCGATTTCAGTTCGCCGCGCCAGTCCTCACTCGACTTGGGCCGCCTGGAGACTCCCAGAACCTGGGTGGCTCCACTGAGCAAGCCGGCGCAGTGCATCTGATAGAGGCTAGGAATCAGCTTGCGTGAAGTCAGATCCCCCGACGCGCCGAAGATCACAAGTAGGCAGGGGTCAGCTGGCTGCACTGCCCCATTGTCGCATGAATGACAGGACGGTGTCAGAACATCATCTGCAACTGGACCCGAACTAGTACTTGCCCGCTGGCATCAAACTGGCCCGATGGACTTGTGCCGTCGCGCAAGAAGTCGCTGGTCGTTGCGAATGCGCCTACGCCGGTGAAGGCGTAAGACAGATCGGTAGTGACTCTGAGCCTTTGCTTGGAGAGGTACCAGTTGAGCCCGACGCTGGCCGCGTTGTACACGGAGTAGCCGTTGTTACTCGGCAACACAGCAACAGAGGCAGCCTCACCGTTAGGCATGGTGTCGGCACTTCCGTACTCGTACCGAGCTATCAGTTCAACGGTGTCGGTCAGGAAGTAGCCGCCCTGAACGACAACGCCGTATTGGTTCGCGGGAGCCAGCCCGGCTTGTGCGGGATCGACCTGACGAAATGCAAACCAAGTTGCCAGAGATGCCCCGCTGAACTGCAAAGTCAGATCAGTCGTGACACCAGCCACAAACGGTTCGATGTCGCCATACGTCGCGGGTACGCCTTGAGAATTCGATTTCTTCATCACCTCGCCCGCCAACCCAACCAGTGCGCCGAACTGCCCGCCACACCAGCCGGTGTATTCCTTGAACTGCCCCCAGGTTCCCGCGGCAAGCCACTCGGCTCGCGCCGCGAAGGCGTATTGCGCGATCTTTGTCGAGGTCCACGGCAGGTTCAGCAGATTGCCGCTGGAGTAATAGTTGCTCTTGGTTTGGACAGCGTTGGCGAACATGCCGGAGATCCGGAAGGCATCGCCCTCCCACGACAACTGGGCACCCAGAGTGCGGCCTGGCGAGAAGAAGGACGAAAGGGTTGATCGGTCGGCGAACTGGGTCACAGTGTCAGACGTGTTGAACTCGCGCAGATAGGGTGCTTTGAACTGACCCGCGCGCACACTGAGTCCATCCCCAAGAGACTTCTCTATATAGGCATCTTCAAGAAGTGGGGCTGACTCGCCGCCAGTGATGGTAAACTCGGTCTTGTACTTCCAGGAGGGATCCAACATGTGCCCCTCGAAGTAGAGCTTGGTGCGCCGCACTTCCCAACCCCACTCGTTGTTGGTGGCGTCTGCCACCCCCGTGGTTTCACTGCGATGATCGAAGGTGAAGCGCACCTGCATGTAGCCGCGGATGATCATCTTGAAGTTTCCATCGGCGCTGCCAATCCACAGACTCTCCTTGAAGCCACTCGTTGCCCCGTCGGCGGCGAGTGAGGCGCGCTCATCGGCATCGGCGAGCACATCCGCAACAGTTTGCCGAACTTGCTCAGCGCGCTCAGCAGTCAGCCAAGTTTGTGTGCCGTCTGCCTCCTGCCGAAGCTCGCTCACATCCCTGCGCAACTCGGCAATGGCGGCCGACAACTCCTGATCAGTTGGGCCCTTGTCGGCGGCGACATCGCCAGCCATGGCCAGGGAAGATGTTGCGAGGATGGCGGTTATCGAGGCCAGATAGGTGCGCATTGGCGAACATTACCAAGCCCGATTTCCCCGCGTGTTCGCGAAACTCACTTTCACCAAACACTAACAGAGTGAATCTGCGCGAACTGTCCCAGCACTTCGCCAGCGCCTGCTGTCAGCGCGACCACGCGCTTGCCGCTCGGATCGATGAGCCAGAGCCAATCGTCGAGCATGAACTCAAAGCGAGCAGCAAGCAAGGCGATTCGTCCCATCACAGTGAATCCGAAGCCGGCACCGAATGTGATCATGAGATACCAGATGCCCACACGAGCAGCTCGCCCCACGACACCCTTGTGCTCGACGCTGAAGTAGAAGTAGGCAAGGGCGCAGATGACACCTACGAAGAGAAGGGTCTGCTTGAGACTGGCGCCAACTGTCATTGCCAGATCGAGGGCGCCATCGACTCCCAACCTCTCGACATAGAGAGGCTTCATCGTCGCCGCTGACTGTGCCAGCAGATCGCCCTCGGTGAATGAGATGAACTTGAGGCCAGCAGTTGTTCCGATCACAAATGCCAATGGGAGCAGCGACACGCTGGCAACTTTGGGAACAAGTCTGCAAAGAAGCATGAGGCCCAGCGCCAGCGGCACGAGCATCCACCAGTTGCCCGTCACATCGGTCAGGCTGGGCAGAAAGTGAGCTTTGGTATAGAGGGGCAGCAGCGCGCCGCCTA
This sequence comes from Phycisphaerales bacterium, assembly GCA_009692045.1. Taxonomy (GTDB): domain Bacteria; phylum Planctomycetota; class Phycisphaerae; order Phycisphaerales; family SM1A02; genus SYPI01. Next base: position 41,255 of record SIAA01000011.1, read on the forward strand.
GTTTGGGAACCAGCACATCCCACACGCCAACGATTCCCCAGTACGCCGCGGAGACGCCCACCACCGCGGCTTCCGCCACTTTGTAGCAAGGATTGTCCGCGTAGAGGAAGGAGAGAATGGCGAGGGTAAAGAACGCCGCCGCCCACAAACCCAGGGTGCGCGAGAGACTCAGATGAACGGTTGTTTGCTTCGGATCCTTAGCGTTTGCCGCATAGAACACCCGCGGCGGCACAGATAGCTCGGCTGTCCAACTGATCGTTGGCGTAACGCCATCCGGCGCAGCTTCCCAGACGCCATCAGCAGACTGAACGAAGCCCATCTGCTGATCAGAGACATAGGACCTGCCCATCCCGGGGCCGGTGAATGCGCGAATCGCTAGCAGCACTAGCGCCACTGCGAGCACTAACGACCAGAGCGCACGCCTGCTCATGGTGTGCTCCTCAGAGCTTTGACCGCAGTGCCGCCCGCGCGCTTCCTTGAGAAGTGGATCACATTGCCAAGGATGATCAGAGACACCATCAACAGATGTCCGAACAGCTGCGGCGCCATGCGGCGCTGCGCTTCATTGAATACTGGAGAGATGATCAGCCCCGGATTAGCCTCCATCAGCGAGGCATTCACCAGAGCCTCATACTCAGCCGCACCCTTTATGGCGGCAAGCATGCCCTTGAGTTGCCGTGGCCAATAGGGCACCATCTGCGGCGCCTGTACTCCGGTTACGCCGGCCACCAGTTTCAATTCTGTTCCGTGATCGCCGCTGAGCGTGGGTGAAACGATGTACTGAACCCACTCTTTGCAGCCGGGATAGCCCGCGCTCAGATTGATGATGAGATCGAAGTCCTCCGTCGACTTTATGTCCGCCATCATGGGGATCGAAGTAACGGGAGTTCCCCGCGCATCAACCGTGAATGACTGCTTGAAGTCAGTTGAGATCACCTTGAGAACGCTCTCGTTTCCTGCCTGGAAGCCCAGGTTGACATAGTCAACTCCATAAACCATGTGGGGATGCCCCGCGACGATCACCGACTTGATGGTCTCGATGATGAGAGGCGGTGCCGGCGCCCACAGGGTTGCGAAATACATGTCGAAATCCCTCGAGGCGACATGGCGGGTGAAGGCGATCGCCATCGGCTGCAGTTCGCCCGCGCTGGCAGGATCAAAGTCGAAAGCGAGAAGCACCTTGGAGCCCGCTGGCAGAGACTCGATGGTGTCGAATGCGGTTTGGGTAGTTGGGGTCGCCGACTCTGGAAAAGTTTTTCCAGTCATCCCGCTGACGATGATGGGAATCGAAACAGCCAGCGCCATCAGCAGGAATATCCAGCGGCGATCGATGATGTCCAGTCGCTCCAGAAGGCTCATGTCAGTTGCTCGCTCCCAAGTAGGACCGATCAAGACCCAACATGATCTTCAGGCTCTGCGCCGCGACGCCCAACGCAATGCCAATGATGATGGCGCGATTACCCGCGCTGTTGAATACTTCAAGAATGAGCGAGGCCAGATTCTCCAGCCGCAGGAAGGAGAGCGACTCCGGAAGCCATCCCGTAAGCACCACCCCGGCGAAGGTACGACCGAGCAGCACAATGAAGGCGGTGCCCAGTAGCAGTGCCGCTTCCACATTCTTGGCGCGGAAGGCGCGGAAGGCGGCGCTGGCCACAAAGAAGGCTAGAAGCGCGAACATGGTGGAGGTGAGGGGAGACATCACGAACGCGTACATCCACCAGAAGGCACTGCCCTCCGCATCCTTTTCGCCGCTCATTGCTACTGCTGGGAACTTGTCCATCGGATGGACGCCCAACTTCATGAGCCCCACCGCGAAGGTGAATGTGAAGAAGAAGATGGTTAGACCTGAGTATCCCCAGCCGGGAGAGCGAGAGGAAATCTTCTCCAAGTGAACCTTGGCAAGATTTGCCGCGCCTAGTACAAAGGCAATGGCCGCCAGCACATTGAACCACTCAGCGACATCTTCGCCCCAGTGTTCAACTGGCTTGAAAAACGCGCTCGCCACCATGGCAAAGCCAGAGACGAAGGTGATGATCAGGGCAATCTGGCGCGTCACGGATTACTCAGCCTCCCACCAGTTTGCGCAGCCACTCTGCCGCGTCGGTTAGACCACTCACCCCGGTTACTGCAGCAGCTGTGGCGACGAATACCACCACAATCATGAGCAGCCCGATCGCGGACTTACCCAAATCCTGTCCGCGCAAACTGCCCAGTTGGTCGGGCTCGCCGGAGAGGTAGGCGCTGGCCGCGAAAAACTCTTCGCCAATGAGCGTGTAGTCGCAGGCAGCAACAAAGAAGGGCAACTGGCTGCTCTCAGCGGTACCGGCGATCTGAATGGCGCCGATGGCGTTACCGGTTTCGGCGAAGATCAGACTCTCGGCGAAAAACTGCCCCATGTAAAAACATGTTGCCGGTTTCTTGCGCACCATCAAGCCAGTCACGTACGCCGCATAGCCAAACTGCTCATCAGTTACGTAATAGACAAGGTCGGGGTTATACGAATCGCTTCGCCCCGCGCTCATATAGCTCGCCTGCATGGTTTCGCGGGCCGCCGTCATCACCAGAGAGCGAGCCGTGGGTACTTCGATCTGTGCGTCGTACTCCGCCGCAATCTTGCCGACTCTCGAGAGGACCGTGAGCCCGGCGATGGTCATCATCTGGTCAACATCCTGAACGCCGGGAACGAACAGAATGGGGCGCCCCATTTCTGTGGCACGTCCAACAGCCTCTTCGACGGCCACCAGCCCCGCGATGCGGCGGATGGGGAACTTTTTGCCACGCCGCGCCGCAGCGATGGAGGCAAGGACAAGCATAGAGAGCAGAATGAGCCAACCGAGCAGCGGCGCGCGGTCGCCGTCAAACCAACTGGACGCAGTAGCGGCAGCAGTTTCCATCAGGTTGGGGCAGGCTACAGGGAGTTACGCGGACTTGCTCAGCTCTCGATCAACTCAACATTGGCACGGGGTACTGTGACCACACGCCCATCTTCCAGTTTGACTTCGAGCACCCGTGCCTTGGAGCCGGAGTCAAGCACGGCGGGCTGCTCCGGGAGAGCGGCCACCGATCCCAGCAATCCAAAGTATGGATCGCGAATCACGCGAACGAATGTGCCTATCTCCAGATAGCCGGCCGTCGCTGATCCAACGATCGCCTCCGAAGTAGTAGTAGATAGCGCTGGTTTGGCTGAGAGCGGCACTACTACTTCAGGACGCATTACCCCGGCACGAATCTGCGTCGCGCCATTGACACTGGCGCAGTGGCCCTCGTGCGATCTAAGCAGCTCGAAGGTGCGGGTTGCCATAGCGATGTCACCGAATCCCTCAGTGACAATCACGGTTAGACCAGTTTTTTCAGAGCCGGTGATGGCGACACCCAAGTCGTACCCGAGGAAGTCACGCAGATCCTGATCGTCTATTCCGCCACTGATGATCGCGACCGCGCCCACAGCCCGAGCCTTGCGGATGGCCGCGGCGCTGGCCCTCGCACCACCCACCACGATCGCCCCTTGGTGGACACTCGTGATGTGCGACTCCTCCAGCGGCTCCACTGGACTACTGCACACGCAGCGCAGTATGCCTGCCGTCTCCCCTCCGATTCCAAATATCCCCTGCACCAGCGCTACTGTGTTTTCCACTACGACACCCTCTCCCGCCAGCACCTCTGCCACGATGCCGTCGATGTAGGCCCTTACTTCCACGGGAATCTGCGCCCCGCGAACGATCACCATGCCGGTAGTGTCGGAGACACTTTCAATCACGCCTGATGAGGTGCACTTCACCTCAGTTTTCATCATGCCAAAGATGCCCTTGCTGCGGGCGATTGTGTCACCTTCCCGCACGGCGCTCCCGATGGCTACCAACATCAGACTCGGCAGCTCCTTGGGGTTGCAGCCCAGCATGTTGGCAACTTTCATGGGAGTCGCATCGCCCTCCAGGAATGTGCGCGCCACCGAAGTGCGCGCCTCCACAATGTCGCCGCGCCGCACCAGCACCTCGCCCGAGATGGGTAGTACTCGCCGCGCTTGATATCGCGCGGAGGCAGTCACTTTCAATCCGGGTGTGTATGCCTTTGCCATGTTGTTCCTAGGCGTAGAGCCGCAGGGTATGCACCCAACTCTCCATCGCTCGGCGGCACTGGTCTCGATCCTCAGGCAGGCGCAGAGATCGCCCACGCGCGTCAAGAATGATGCCGACTGTTCCGCCGCGAACCGTTCGCGTAATGGGCTTGCCCGGTCCGGCTCCCAGATCGAATCCGCGCTCAGGAGTTACCGTCGCTTCGGCAACAGCGCCGCCGGGCAGAGGCAACAGTTTGAGTTCGCCTCCACTGAGCGATCCCGTTTCTCTGATGCCGCTGCCTTCGATTCGATAAGAGAAACATGGCTTACCCGCCTTGCTCGCGCCCTTGGCGGCGATGCAGGTTCCCAGCAGAATCAGACAGTCTCTCTCGAACACCTCCATGGCTGCCTTGGGGTGCACGCTGGCCAGCACGCCCAGGTGCGGCATCATGAAGATTGAATCCTTGGCAAGTTCGGTGAATCCCTCCGGCTCGAAGCTATCGATGAGCATCATCGCCGTCTGTTCCATGCGCGGCGCATGGCTGAGCACGCCACCAGAGGCGACAAGGAGATCGAGGCGCATGCTGTCGACGACGGATTTGCCTGACTCCTGCTGGCTGAAGGCATCACCAACCGTGCGCTGCTGCTGTACACCCTTGAGGGTGGTGGCGAACTCCTTGTGTTGCACATAGGCAAGGCGCAGTGCCTCCCGCGCCACAGCCTGCTCGAACACCAGAGCCTCAAGCGATTGGGGAATCGTCGTCGGGCGAATCATCTTGTTCTTCACGCGATTGCGCAGTTCGCGTTCGTCCATGCCAGCCAAGTGAACCCAGCGCAGAACCATGGGCATGGTGGCCTCGGCGCACACATTGCTGATGGAGTAGCTCATGCCAAGGTTGGCACTCACCGTCCGGTTGAAGGTTCCGTCAAAGACGCTGAATACATCGGTGGTAGCGCCGCCGATGTCGACTCCGACTGCATTGATTCCCCGACCCTTGGCGATGGTCTGCAAGATGTCACCTACCGCGCCAGGGGTGGGCATGATGGGAGCGTCGGCCCAAGTCATGAGCTTGTCGTAGCCAGGAGCATGGGCCATTACATGCTCCAGAAACACATCATGGATGCGATCGCGGGCGGGACCGAGATTCTCATACTCGAGCGTGGGCCGAAGATTGGGCACAATCGAGAGATCGAAGCCGCGCCCATCGAAAACCTTTGCCACCAGCGGCGCCGCCTCTTTGTTGCCGGCATAGATCAACGGCATCTCATACTCATTGCCGAATCTCGGCCGCGGCTTGGCGGGCGCGATCAGCTCAGCGAGTTCCACAACTTTCTTGCTGTCGCCACCATCGGTGCCGCCCGACAGCAGAATCATGTCCGGGCGCAACTCGCGTATGCGTTGAATCTGCTCGTGCGGACGCCGCGAGTCATTGCTCGCGATCGTGTCCATCACGATGGCGCCTGCACCCAAGGCCGCTCGCTTGGCGCTCTCTGCCGTCATCTGGCGCACGACTCCTGCCACCATCATCTGCAGGCCGCCGCCGGCGCTTGAAGTGGAAATATAGATGTCAGCCCCGTCGCTCTGCGCGGGTGAGGAACGGCGGATGATCGTCCCGTCGTCGGCGATGAGCCTGCGACCCGAGAGCTCCTGCAACTCGGTGACGGAGTTCACCACTCCCATCGTTACATCGGCGAATGGTTCCTCAACCGTAGTGGGTGCCTCACCCCGGAAGGTCTGGCGATACACGCCGTCGATCTCCTCTATGAGGATTGCCTTGGTGGTTGTGGAGCCACAGTCAGTGGCGACGATCACCTTGATGCGCGATGGATCGGAGACATGGCTGGGCTGCTGTGACACTGGGAGGCGAAAGATAGCCGAGAGCGGGCTATTGGGACGGATTGCCCGCAGATTCGCGGCGCGTGAGCTCTTGGCACAGCCAGTCGATGGCTCCGCGCTTCTCCATGTAACTGGCGATCGCCCCATAGCGCACTGGGTCGAGCACCGCTGTAGCGAATGGCTGAAAGAAATGCATCGCCTGTGCGCCCACCGAGTTCAACCCGCGCATGGCTTCCAGCGAAATGAGCGCGGGGCCGACCATACGCCTGCGTACCACCTCGGCCAGAAGCGGCTCTAGCGCGGCGAGCTCCACATCAGAAGGTGGAGCCGGCCCGGGCTTCTCCACCGCGAACGCGTTCTTGAGCCAACTCAGGTTCAACTGCCGCCTCGCGCCGGCAGACTAGCCTCCAGCGCCGCGTTCATTCCTTGCTCACGCACAAGGGTGTCTTGCCCCAACATCGCTCGGCACTGGGCGGCGCGCTGGGGCGTGTCGAACCACAAAGTGAATCCACTAGCCCTCTGCCATCCTCGTTTGGACTCGGGTCCAAGTCGACTAACCCAAGCCCACTGAGGTGACCAAACGAATGTGCGTATCTCGCTCCACTTCATCGACCTATCTCTAAGTGGTGTGCTCGCCAAGATGCCGGCTTCGCTGAGTTGGCATTTTGATGGCAGATAGAACTCGCCGACGCAAAGCACCAATACTAGAGAGACGATCGCCCCCCAGAACCAATCACCCGCGAGGAGAGCCGACGCCAACCCGAACCCCACGATGAGGGCGATCGCACCCAGCGCCAGAGCGGGCCTGCGACGGGCTGGCCACACCGTCCAGCATGCTGATTCGCCGACCTGCGACATGGGTTTAGGTTACCGCCAGCATCAAGCGTTAGAATCGGATACCGAGGTACTGAATGAGCGAAACATCCATCACGGCTGCGAGCAATGCCCTGGGTTCGGAGGCTGATTGTGGCAAACCTAACTGCTGCTGCGGAGGCGCTGGGGGCACTACCGCCAGCACGCCCGTGCGCGCCCTGAATGACTGCGGCGATCCCACGGGATGGATGTCCGACGGCTCCGTGGCCCCTGCTCTCAACTTGACGCAGTGGATCACCGCCAATCGTCACCTGATGACCCCGCCGGTCGCCAACAAATACCTCTACTCCGGAGCTGATTTCTTCGCGATGATTGTGTGCGGACCCAACACCCGCAATGACTTTCACCAGACGGACAGCGAGGAGTTTTTGTATCAGATCAAAGGTGACATCGTGGTGAGACTTCGCGAGGCTGGCGGCTTGCGTGATGTGGTCGTCCGCGAGGGAGAAACTTTTTTTATTCCGCCTAATGTCCCCCATTCACCACAGCGAACTGCAGGGACGATCGGCTTGGTGATCGAGCGCCGCCGCCCCGCCACCGAAAGGGAACACATCATCTTCTACTGCCCCAAGTGCAGCGAACTGGTTCATGACAAGAGCTTTGCCTGCAAGGACATTGTGAAACACTTTACTCAGGCCATGGAAGACTTCTGGGCTGACTCCAAACTCTCCACCTGCCCCAAGTGCGGCACACGCATCACCAAGCCCGAAGCGCAATACCACAGCCCTGGCGCTTGCTGAAAAGGTGCTCTCTGCCACACTTCGGCATTGATCTTCACACTCATGTGCTACCCAGAGATTGGGAGCGCCTCTCTGCCCGTTACGGCTATGGAGGCTGGGTAGACATCGAGCACTGCGCCAACTGCTGCGCGCGCCTGCTGATTGATGGCAAGCCCTTTCGCGAGATCGAATCAGACTGCTGGGACCCCGCACGCCGCCTCGCTGATTGTGACGAGTGGGGAATCGCCACTCAGGTTCTCTCCACATTGCCCGTGATGTTTTCCTACTGGGCCAAGCCAGCCGATGCCCTTGACTTGTCAGAGCGTCTCAACGATCACATCGCCTCGTTAGTTCGCGATCATCCCACGCGATTCGAGGGGCTGGGCACGGTGCCGATGCAGGACCCCTCTCTCGCAGTACGCGAACTCGAACGATGCGTGTGCACTCTCGGATTACGCGGCATCCAGATCGGCACCAACATCGAGGGCCGCAATCTCGATGATGCCTCGGTGCTCCCGGTGTTGGCCGCTGCCCAGAGGCTGAATGCCGCGGTATTCGTTCATCCCTGGAACATGGCGGGGCAAACCGAGATGCCCCGGCACTGGATGCCTTGGCTCGTAGGGATGCCGGCCGAGTGTGCCCGTGCCGCTTGCAGCCTCATCATGGGAGGCGTGCTAGAGAGATATCCCCGACTTCGGATCTGTCTGGCGCACGGCGGCGGTTCGTTTCCAGGAACGCTCGGTCGCATCGACAAGGGTTTCAAGGAGCGTCCAGATCTCTGCCAGTCGGCAACGATTGTCGCTCCTAGTTCACAAGCCTCACGCCTCTACTACGACTCGCTGGTACACGATGCCGCCGCGCTGCGACTCTTACTTGATCGCGTCGGCGCTGAGCGCATTGCTCTTGGCAGCGACTACCCATTCCCGCTGGGCGAGCGACCGCCAGGGTCGTTGCTGCGTAATATGCAGGGAATCAGCGACGCGCAGATGACCCGCATGCTCGCGGGTACGGCGCGTGAGTTTCTCGGACTTGATGAAGTGGCTCAGCACAAGTGAAGCCCTCCTCCCCATCCTCACAGAAACTGCGCGCTTGCGACTTCGAAGACTCCCTCGAGTTTGCACGGGCCTGTGATGCCCGTGACCCGCTGCGCACCTTCCGCAGGCGCTTTCATATTCCGCTCTGCACCGATGGAACCCCAGTTGTGTATCTGGCGGGCAACTCGCTGGGATTGCAGCCCAAGACAACGCGCCGACTACTTCTTGAGGAGTTGGATGATTGGGCTGAGCATGGCGTCGAGGGTCATGTCAATAGCCGACGCGCCTGGGTGCGCTATCACGAGTTTTTCCGAGAGGGAGCCGCGGCCCTAGTTGGTGCCAAGCACAGTGAGGTCGTGGCAATGAACACGCTTACTGTGAACCTGCATCTCTTAATGGTCTCGTTCTATCGGCCTGAGGGCAAACGCACAAAAATCCTCATCGAGCGCGGCGCCTTCCCCAGTGACACCTATGCCGCGCACAGTCACATCAGGAGTCGCGGGCTCGATCCCGCCACCAATCTGGTCTTCATCTCTCCGCGCGCGGGCGAGCGTTGTTTGCGCATGGAGGACATCGAGTCAATCATCGCGCAGCATGCTGATCAGATTGCCTTGGTCATGCTGCCGGGGGTGCAGTATCTGACGGGACAGGTGCTCGATATCGCGCGTATCACCGCGGCCGCCCACAGAGCGGGAGCCAGATGCGGCTGGGATCTGGCTCACGCTGTGGGCAACGTTCCGCTGGCACTGCACGATGCGAATGTCGACTTCGCTGCCTGGTGCTCTTACAAGTATCTCAATGGCGGGCCTGGTGCAGTTGCCGGGGCATTCATCCATGAGCGCCACGGCAGCGATCATCACCTGCCCCGTTACCTCGGATGGTGGAGCAATGATCCCGCTAACAGGTTTGAAATGCGCGAGCTGTTCACTCCTACCGAAGGCGCTGATGGATGGGCCGTGAGCAATCCCCCCATTCTCAGTCTTACTCCTCTGCTTGCCAGTTTTGAGTTGTTCAAGAAGGCAGGCTTGGAGCGGGTCTTTGCCAAGTCGCGCCTCCTATCCGGATACCTCCAGTGGTTACTGCGCCAACGCGCAGACCAGGCCATCGCCCGCGGCGTCGAGGCGCTGACACTCCCTCGCGTTGTCACTCCTGCCAATACTGATGAGCGCGCCTCCCAGGTCTCGATTGTGGTTGGTAACAAACAAGACCCGGCGCTTCTGAAGGCTGCTCTGTCCGCCAAAGGAATTGTCGTCGATTGCCGCCAACCAGACATCGTGCGCGCTGCACCTGTGCCGCTTTACAACAACATGGAAGATGTGTGGCGCTTCGTAGACGCTCTGCCGTGGAGCTAGTTCAACTTCGACTCGCGGTTTGATGGGGACCGGCTCCCTGGATGGGTAGGTACTCTGCCTCGCATGGGCTCCTACGCTCTCATAGTTGGCGCTGGCCCGGTGGGATGCACGCTCGCCATCCTTTTGGCCCAACAGGGTAAACGGGTTCACCTACTGGAGAGGCGTTCGGACCCACGCCTAGTTGGAGCGATGGGTGGGCGCTCAATCAATCTCGCACTCAGTGCCCGCGGGCTCGCCGCCCTTCAACGGGTTGGGCTGCGCGAGTTGATCCTCAAAGATGCCACGGCGATGTCAGGTCGCATCCTGCATACGAAGCGGAGCGAGACCCGTTTCATTCCCTACAGTTCGCAAGCGGGCCGCGCCATACAGTCTGTCAATCGTGGCACGCTGAACCTGCGCCTGCTGGAACGCGCCCTTTCGTTTCCAACTGTGACATGCGAGTTCGATTGCCGCGTCTGTGACTGCGATCCGATTCGCGGTACGGTGACCGCTGCTGGCGATGGCAGTCCTCGGGTGTGGGAGGGAGATTTGATTGTGGGAGCAGATGGCGCTTACTCCGCCGTTCGATCTGTTCTGGAAAAGCGGGAGAACTTTGACTACAGCCAGGAGTGGCTCACCAGCGGCTATAAAGAGATTCACCTGTCTCCCAGCGTCTCGGGAGGATGGCGAATGTCGAATACCGGCCTCCACATCTGGCCTAGAGGCCGATCAATGATGATCGGGCTTCCTAACGCCGATGGAAGCTTCACCTGCACCATTTTTTGGCCATGGAAGGGTGTCAACAGCTTTGATTCCATCCGCACCACGGCCGAGGTTACGGCCTACTTTCAGGCTGAGTATCCCGACTTCCCCGCGCTCGTGCCTGATCTGGCGGCTCAGTTCGCCGCCAATCCAACCGGCTCACTCGTGACAGTCCGCTGCGCGCCGTGGAGCATGGGCCGCGCCGTGCTAGTAGGAGATGCCGCTCATGCGATTGTTCCATTTTTTGGGCAGGGTGTGAATGCCGGCATGACAGGCGCGACCCTGCTGGCCGATGCGCTCGCGCGGCACGGCAGTGACACGGCCGCAGCGTTGGCCGACTACGAGCGCGAGTTCAAGCCGCATGCCAACGCCATCGCCGAGATGGCGCTCGCCAACTTTGTGGAGATGAGATCGACCACGGCTCGGCACTCTTTCCTCCTACGCAAGTGGCTCGAGCATGCGCTGCACCATGTGCTGGGTGACCGCTATCTACCGCTCTATGAAATGATCAGCTTCACCACCATCCCCTACGGCGAGGCGCGCGCGCGCGCCAGTCGGCAGTGGGACCGGGTTGTGGCCTGCCTCATCGCCCTCGGTGGAGTCGGTCTCGCACTTCTAGTTCTCGCCGCAACCATGCTCCTGAACTGAAGCTGAGACCGACCCCGGAGCGAACTCGCCTAGCATGGCCATGTGGGACTTGACACCACATTCGAAGTTGTTGTGCCGGTGTACAACGAAGGCGACATGATCTGGCGCGTGCTTAGCGAGCTCACTGCCTTCGCTGCGGACAATCCGGGCTTTCGCTTTCTCTTTGTAGATGATGGCTCCACCGATGACACTGCTGACCAGATAGAGAATTACTGCGCCGACAACTCCACCCTTCCGATCTCCCTGCTCCGGCTGGAAGCCAATCGAGGCAAGGGCGCCGCCGTGCACGAGGGAATCGCGCGA
>SIAA01000012.1 GCA_009692045.1 Phycisphaerales bacterium
TCGGGCGCGCATCAACGGACCTTTGATCAGGTGGAACTCTCCGTGGCCACGGAGTATGCCGCCGAGGATGCCGACATCGCCTTGCGCCTGCACCAAGCGCTCGCCGCCAGAGTCAAGGCGCTGGGGATGCAATCGCTCCTGAGTGAGGTGGAACTGCCCCTGATCGAGGTCTTGGCTCGAATGGAGATCGCTGGAATCAAAGTTGACTCCGATGAACTCGACAGGCAGCGGGCTCGATTGCAGAACGAACTTGAGTCATTGCGCGGGCGCATCGCGGCCGCGTCGCCCCACCCCATCAATCCTGACAGTCCGCGCCAGTTGGCGGCGGCGCTCTTCAATCGGCCCAATCAAAGTCCTCCTGGACTGGGGCTGCGCGTGCTGAAGCGAACGAGGACTGGTGCCTCGACCGACAGCGAGGTGCTAGAGCGGCTCATGGCGGATCCAGAGGTCACCACCCAACTGCCGAGCTTGGTGCTGGAGCACCGGCAACTGAACAAGCTCGTGGGTACATACCTGATCGCTCTCAAGGAGGCGATCGATCCGGTCACGGGAAGGATTCATGCCAGCTTTCATCAGACGGGGACGGCCACGGGGCGGCTCTCCAGCAGTGATCCCAATCTGCAGAACATTCCCATTCGAACTCCGGTGGGCCGTGATATCCGCAAGGCATTCGTGGCCCCTTCAGGCTTCCTGCTTCTATCGGTCGACTACTCGCAGGTCGAGCTGAGGATGCTGGCGCACCTCTGTCAGGACCCCGCTCTCATGGAGGCGTTCCACAGTGGAGTTGACATTCACACTGCCGTGGCAGCGGAAGTGAATGGAGTGTCGATAGCGGAGGTCACCAAGGATCAGCGGTCCGCTGCCAAGATGGTGAACTTCGGAATCGTCTATGGCATCACGCCATTCGGTTTGGCGCGCAGACTTGGACCGGGAACGCGCCAGGAGCGAGCCAAGGCCATCATCGATGATTACCGCGCCCGCTTCTCCGGCATCGCGGCCTTCCTCGCCGCCTGCATTGAGAAGGCGCGCGAGCAGGGGTTTGTCTCAACCATCCTCGGTCGTCGCCGCAGCATTCCCCAAGTGCACAGCCGCAATCCTGCCGAGCGAGCCTTCGGAGAGCGAATCGCAGTCAACTCCGTGGTGCAGGGCAGTGCCGCTGATCTGATCAAGGTGGCAATGTTGCGGGTCGAAAGAGCTATGAGCGAGCAGTTTCCCCGCGCGCGACTCCTCCTTCAGATTCACGATGAACTGGTGCTGGAGGTTCCCGAAGGGGAGGCTGAAGCCGCCCTCAAGGTCGTCGTTCACCAGATGGAGACTGCGATGAGTTTGCGCGTACCGCTTAGGGCAGAGGGCGGGTTTGGTGCCGACTGGTCGCAGACATGAGAGCAACTGTTCTCTTCGTTGACAGCCTCAACTGCCCAGATACAATCGGGTGCTCGACTGGTGTAGAGCAACCAGTTGGAGTTTATTGGGGCGGTAGCTCAATTGGTTAGAGTACCGGCTTGTCACGCCGGTGGTTGCGGGTTCGATTCCCGTCCGCCTCGTTCAAGACCTTCGCAAGTGCGAAGGTCTTGGCAATTAAACTCAGCTAGTGGTGTAGTCGCAGTTAGTCGTGCCACTTGATGCTGCATCCCATGGCGGGGATTTGCACCTCTGGACCGGGCTGACCAGCGAGCAGCAGTGTGATCGCACCGCGCAAGTCGGCGCCGGTAGCGGCGACGCCGCTTCCGGGGCGGGAACTGTCTAGTTGCCCGTGGTAGAAGAGTTGGTGGCGCTTATCGAAGAGGAAGAACTCCGGGGTGCAAGCGGCGTGAAAGGCCTGGGCAACGCGCTGGGTTGCATCGAAGCAATAGGGGAAGGTCCAGCCGGCACTTCGAGCATGCGGACCCATCTTGCTGGGAGCATCAGCGGGATAGGAGAGTGGGTCATTGGCACTTATTCCCACGACCGCGACTGCATTCTCGGAGCAGAACCGGCCCAGTTGTGCCAGCGCCGATTGAATGTGTGTCACATAGGGGCAGTGATTACTGATGAAGGCAATCAGCAGGGGTTGCAAGTCGAACTGAGTTGGAGAAACGAGCCGCCCGGTGACAGTATCAGCCAGTTCAAAAGGGGGAATAGTCGCTCCAAGGGCAAGAAGTGAAGAGCTCTGAACTACGGGCATGGGGCAACCGTAGGCAGTTGGTTGATAGGCTTCAAGTGTGCCCGAAAGATTCGATGATGATGAAGACCCCAGTGACGATGACATTGAGCGCTTCGGCGGCGAGGAAGATTCGCAGACGGAGGCGGCTGCAGCAAAGGAGTTGGGAAATAGGGGAAGAGCAGTGGTGGTAATCCTGCTGCTGCTGGTTATATCCGGAGCGCTGGCCGTGGTGCGATGCGTCTGATTGAAGCCAGAATTGGCTCGAGGCTCAGCCAGTGGCCGAGCCTCGAATGCCCCCTGAAGGATTCGAACCTTCGACCCGCTGATTAAGAGTCAGCTGCTCTACCAGACTGAGCTAAGGAGGCGAAGCGGTGAGTATAGCGTTGGTCACTTTGCTCCGTGGCAGTGCTTGAACTTCTTGCCGCTGCCGCATGGACACAGTTCATTGCGACCGACGGCTGATGCCGCGTTCGCCTTGGGTTTGGGAATGCGCAGGCCGGCGGGAGTTTCCGCGGCCGAGGATTGCTGGGCGATCGCCTGATCACGCTGCTGAGTTGCTGTGGGTGCGGGCGCGGCGGCAGCGGTGAGTGCGGCGCCACTCGGTTGCGAGGCTGCTGTCGGGGTGCCGTTCCCACTGGCTGGCTCGGGGCGGTTGGGCGGCTGCTTGGCAACCTGAGGCACCATGCGCGCCTTGAAAACAAGGTCGGTGACCTTGTCGCGCATCATCACTTCCATGTCTGTAAAGAGCCGCGCCGCCTCCTTCTTGAACTCGATCCGCGGGTCCTTCTGGCTGAATGCTCTGAAGCCAATGGCATCCCTCAGTTGGTCCATGGCGTGCAGATGATCTTTCCAGCACTGGTCGAACACCTGCAGCAGCACCCACCGCTCAAAGTGGGTGAGTTCACTACGCTGCACTTCGCGAATTTGCCGATCGAGGAACCCGACGGGATCAATCCCCGCCTGGGTCTGTTCCTCGGCAGAAATGCGAATCCACATGTGCTCCTTCAACCAGTCAGCCACCGCTGAACTACTGGGGCACTTGGAGGCGATCTCCGCAGCCCGAGCCGCGATGTGGGCGTCATCCCATTTAGCTGCTTCCGCCAAGAGAAGAAGTTTCAACTCGCGTGGATCATGACTCGGCATTGATTCAGGCTGCCAGTCAAGTTGGTAGCGGGCCCGGCACCACGCACAGAACTGAGCCAAGGCACCCGCGGGATTGGCTTGGAGATTCGCCGTCGTGAACTCCAAGGCAAACTCGATGGGATAGGCGCGCTCGCGTTGTCGATAGGACGCTCGCGCGGCATCAATCACCTTGTTGGCTCCATCCTCCATAGACTCAGTACCCGCAAGGGTGTCGGCAGGCAAATCGATGCCGAACTTGTTCTTGGCCCAACCGAGAAATGCCTTGGCGCCGAAGTCGCGCGCCAGCATGGGCTTGAGGGGCGACAGGTTGATGCTTCTGAATCTCCGCTCCATTGCGGCATCGATGACGCGAAGCGCTCCCTCGCGGTCGCCGAGCATAACGGCCTGGGCATCCACTTCGGCGCCGTAGGTTTTCGCGGCCCAGTCAGCCAAACCCTTGCCGTCCCACTCGGCAGATTCCACACCATCGGGCATGTACTCGCCCGCGGTTGTATGGATCACTGTTGTGGCCTCCTCGATGGCATCGACGACGGTGCGATCGATTACCTCCTCGTGATCTAGACCTTTGAAGCGCTCCGCCTCCACGGAGACGGAGAAGTTTTCGAGAATCCACTCGCTGATGCACCGGGGCGCGTGCATGGGAGAGAGGAAGGTATCGGCCGCGTCGCGCACCGCTTCAGCTATGAAGGAGAACACAGAGGTGGAAATGCCCTTGGATTCCAGAACGGGCTGCCGCATTCCATAAAAGGTGCGGCGCTGGTGCTCCATCGGCTCGTCGTAGTCGAGAATGCTCTTGCGAATCTGGAAGTTGCGCTCTTCCACCTTGCGCTGAGCCTTCTCCAGAGCTCGAGTGAGCATGGGATTCTCCATGACATCGCCCTCGCGCATTCCCAAACTGGAGATGAGTCGCAGGGTGGCCTTGCCAGCGAACATCTTCATGAGATCATCATCGAGCGCCAGAAAAAATCGGCTTGCTCCTTGATCGCCCTGGCGACCCGACCGTCCTCGCAACTGGTTGTCGATGCGGCGACTCTCGTGGCGTTCCGTGCCCACGATGTGCAGCCCTCCCATTTCCTCAACATTCTTGAAGATACGCAGACGGTGCAGCATGAAGGACCCGCCCCGATCGAGCGCGTCTTCGCAGGCACTGGCAGACATATTGGCTGCCTTCTTCTCGGCGATGTCTCGCTTTTCGACTACCCAGGCTCGCAGGCAGACAAGGCGAGCATCGGATTCGGCTCCGGCATCCGCCGCGACCGCGCCCTTGACATGAGTCTTGGCGAGGTGTTTCCACACCAGCCCCATCACCGCATCCTCGGACATGCCCGCATCTGCCTCACGGGGCGCGATGCCCCGCCGCTTCCAATGCTCGATCAACTGCGCGGGGGTGATGCTGCGCAGTTTGATATCGGTGCCGCGACCCGCCATATTGGTGGCGATCATCACCGCGCCGAGAGTGCCGGCACCCGCAACGATGTCCGCCTCACGTTCATGCTGCTTGGCGTTGAGAACCTCGTGGGGCAGATTGTGGGAGGCCGTGAGCATGCGGCTGAGCATCTCGCTTTTTTCAACGCTGGTCGTTCCCACGAGAACCGGGCAGCCGGCATCGTGATAGCCCTTGATCTCCTCCACCACATTGGCCCATTTGTCCTTCTGATTGAGGAATACCAAGTCCTGCCGATCGGTTCGTCGCACGGGAACATTGGTGGGGATGGAGACCACATCGAGGCGGTAAATCTCATGGAACTCTGTGGCCTCGGTGTCGGCCGTACCCGTCATGCCCGAGAGGCGCTTGTAGAGCTTGAAGAAGTTCTGGATGGTTACCGTCGCCATCGTCTGCGTCTCTTCCTTTATGGTCACGCCTTCTTTGGACTCAATCGCTTGGTGCAGACCATCGGACCACTGCCGACCAACCATCTTGCGGCCCGTGTTCTGGTCGACGATGACGATGCCCGTTGACCCCTCGCCATCAGGCGCGACCACATAGTCTCGGTCTCGCTGATAAACCGTGTGAGCGCGGATCGCCTGCTCGAGCAGATGGGGCAGATCCATGTTCTCGCCCACATAAAAAGAACCAATCGCGGCCTCGCGTTGCGCCTCTTCGATGCCCTCGTGACTGATGGAGGCGCGCTTTTTGTCCATCTCCAGTTCGTAGTACTGAGTGTGCTTGTCGCGCGTGTGCTCGAGCACGGGGATGGACTTGCGCGCCGAATCGAGCTGCTTTTTCAGAGCGGGAACCTGAACTCGATCGCGAACATTGCGAATGTCGCCCTCGATCCCCGCTGCCTGGGCCTGCGCTGCGCGCACGGCCTCGTCGGCCTGGTTCCACTCTGACTGGCGAGCCACGAGGTGCTTGGCCAGTCGGTCGGCGATCTCGTAGCGCGGCTTCACCTGAAAGGCGGGCCCAGAGATGATCAACGGGGTGCGCGCTTCATCGATCAGGATCGAGTCCACCTCGTCAACGATGGCGTAGTCGCGGTGACGCTGCACTTGATCTTCCGCCGTGGTTTTCATGTTGTCGCGCAGGTAGTCAAAGCCAAACTCGCTAGTGGTGCCGTACACGACATCACACTGATAAGCCTCGCGCTTCTCCTCAGTCGATTGCATGTGGAAGGGATGGATCGCGCCCACGGTGAGACCAAGAGCTCTGAAAAAGGGGAAGGTCCAGTCGCGATCACGCTGCACCAGGTATTCGTTGACAGTGACCACATGAACCTGTTTCTTCTCGAGACAGGCGAGATAGGCGGCGAGTGGCGCCACGATGGTCTTGCCCTCACCCGTTTTCATTTCCGCGATACGCCCCTCGCTCAGAACGATGCCACCTATGAGCTGCACATCGAATGGCCGGGCGCGGAAGGGAGGTCGACTCTGGGGATGAAGGGCGCGTACTGCCTCGTAGAGTGCTGGGGGGATGTCGACGAACTGCCACGCTGCCAACGGGCCATGGCAGCCACGAAGTTCACCGGTGGCATCACGGGCGGGTGTTGCCGCAATCTCGCTTTGCACAGACTCGTATAGCACCCGTGCCTCGGGGGGGAGTTGCTGGGGATCAAACCCCAAAGCGGGGTCAAAGATATTGCGCAGACCGACTGATCGGTCCATCGCCTCACGCGCCACCGCAAACACATCCGGGATCAGGGATTGAGCCGTCGCGCCCTCGGCCAACCGCTTCCGCAGCACCTCGGTCTGCTGCCGGAGTTCCCCATCCGTAAGGGGGCGAATGGTAGGTTCGAGACGATTGGCGGCATCCACTATGCGCAGGTAGTGACGCACCATGCGCTGATTGCGGGTTCCGAAGATTTTCTTGGCCAGATATCCAAAGACGGGAACGCCCATGGGCGGACTCCTTTTCTTGATGCGAGTTGAAAGTGATGACTGCTATCGCAGAGTGTTCTGCGAGCCACGACGAAACGCTAGTGGTTCGTGGTGGGGGGTGGCTGCGCGGCAAGGCAGCGGCTGGAGGCGCGGCAGAGGCGGCAGGCGTACTGTTGGCTGCGGCAAGAGGAGACTGCGCTCGGGCGCATAACCGCAATCCGAGGCGATCTGCACGCAGCGATGCAGGCGCCCGCTGAGCGATCCGTGACAACAGAACTGACCGCACTGCTAGTGAGCCACTGCTGTACTGCCGGTGCAGCAACTCCCGCCAAGCAGGCAAGAAGTACCAACAGAGCTGGTTGCAGGCTGGGCATGCAGGAGCATTGTTGCCGCAAGTTGGCGGCATTGCAAGGCAAAGGCTGGGCACAACTGCTCCATATCTGCTTGAATTGCCGGATGCCCTTTGATGTCTTCTCATCGCCGATGCCGGTTTCGCCCTCGGTGGCAGCCCGCTGGCACATGAGCGCCGGAGGCCAGATTCGACTGCTGTCGCCGTGGAGTGATTCCAAGTTTGTCTCCGGTAGTTGCTCCGTTACTCCCGGCTCATCAACTCTGCAAGCAACTGGCAGAGGTCCGCTGCGAGGCACTCGTCTGCTCCACCGCGAACTTGTTAGAGAGTGTTACGGTTTCACCGAGCGACAGATCACCGGGAGGCTTTCATCTTGGGTTCACTCCCACCGCTTTCTGAAGGGGACTGACGCGCAGTCATGCGTTGTTGAAGATCGAGTGCAATGGACCGCGCCGCGCTGGACTGAGAGCCGCATCCGCCCTGAGGTCGCACGATTATTGCACTTCAGACATCGTCGGGCGCTGCGCGATCTCTCTCGTGAGGCTGAGTGCCCATCACTTCGACGACTCACCGTTGGCATCACGGGCGCTCGCGGTTTCGTAGGGTCAACTCTGAGTGCATTTCTCAGCGCCGCGGGGCACCAAGTGGTGCCCATCGGCAGAACCGGAAGCGAGATCGATGCGCCACCGGAGGGTCTTGATGCGCTGGTGCATCTGGCCGGGGCGGGTCTGGCGAACAGACGATGGAGCTCCTCTCGCAAGAAACTGCTGTTCAGCAGCCGCGTCGATGTGACGAAGGCTCTGTGCAGCACTCTGGCAAGGATGCAAGCTCCGCCCCCTGTGCTCATCTGTGCTTCTGGAATCGGCTACTACGGAAGCGGTGCGCAAGAGAGCCCGCAGACTTATCCGGGGAGCAACTTGGGAGTTGACGAATCTGCTCGAGCCGGCAGTGGCTTTCTAGCCGAACTGGCGCTTGCTTGGGAGGGAGCGGCTGAGGAGGCACGCGCCGCCGGACTACGCGTTGTTCACTTGCGGCTCGGAATGATTGTTGCTCGCAGCGGCGGCGCACTCGGAGCGATGGAGCCGGCGTTTCGCATTGGGGTCGGCGGAAGGATTGGCTCCGGTCGGCAGTGGGTGCCGTGGATCCACATGGATGATGTGCTGGGGATCGTGCACCGGGCCATCATCGATCACACATTCACTGGCCCCTACAACGCCGTTGCGCCCGGGCAGTGCACGCAGTACATGTTCGCCCGCGACTTGGCTCGTTCGCTGAATCGCCCAAGTCTTCTCCCACTTCCTGCCTGGATGGTGAGAACGGCACTCGGACAGATGGGCGACGAGTTACTCCTCCGGGGAGTGCAGGCGGTACCGGCTCGACTGCAGGACTGCGCCTACAGGTATGCCTTCAGCGACATCGAGTCAGCTCTTCGGTTTGAGTACGGCCTTTTCGACCACTGACCTGCTCCGAATCCCGATGCGAACCGCGGGGATCAGTGCTGTCCCCGCCACCACGCATACGCAGGCGATGATCGCGGCGGAGGATCCAAGGCCCACGCCAACTAGTGCTGCTGCCGGCCCCAATACATAACCAACTCCTATGAGCGCCTCGAAGGTGCCACCGGCTTCAACATCGGCCCCACCAACTGCCATGGCGTAGTAGAGGCTGGCGTAATAGAGGGCTCCCTGCCCTGCGCCGAACAGAACGAACCCTGCGGCCAATACCGGCACGCTGCGCCCGATCACGATGAGGGCGAATCCGCCGGCAAGCAGCAGCACTCCCACAGCAAGAGCCGACCACTTGCCATGCCAAAATGTGGAGGGGCGCAGCACGATCACGATTCCAACTCGGGCCCACATCCATGTTGCGGCGAAGGCGGTTTGCCAAACGGCATCGATCTCCCGGTCATTGAGCAGGAAGGGGAGG
Organism: Phycisphaerales bacterium; assembly: GCA_009692045.1. Taxonomy (GTDB): domain Bacteria; phylum Planctomycetota; class Phycisphaerae; order Phycisphaerales; family SM1A02; genus SYPI01. Next base: position 8,877 of record SIAA01000012.1, read on the forward strand.
AGCGGTCCGAGAGCACCTACGAACATGTAGCAGATGGGCAGGAGAAAGCGCGTCGCCTTTCGCAGCTCGTGATATACGGCTGGCAGATGTCGGTGCTCGCCCTCGGGAGCATGGGGGGCGGGATCGCGGGGAAACACCCAGAGCAAGCCAATGCTCAGCAGAGAGACTGGAGCAAATGCGACGATCGCCAACTGCCCTGAAGCAGCGGCAATGAAGGGTGCTATGAGGATCAGACAGACTGCTACCGCCGACATCCAGGCGATGTTGAAGAATCCAATCGCTGTCCGCAGTTCGCGCCCATGCCGCCCGCTGGAAACGTAGCTCTCAATGATGGGCCACATGAGTGCCGAGATACCGCTGACAACCAGAACACTCGCGACCAGTCCCGCAGGTCCCGCCAGCGCCAGCGTGGCACCGAGCGATTGCATGACGAGGATGAGGCTCAAGACTCCTCGGGTACCCATGCGGCCGCGTCCCCACGAGACCAGCCTGGAACTGAACAGGGCGGCGGGAATATAGATGGCGCTAGCGGCAATGGCGAGCAACAGGTTTTCGGCTCGAGAAAACTTGTACTCGTGCTCGGCGACAAAGAAGGCGCCGGTCCACAGCAGTCCCGAGCCCAGCGAGTTGAGCCATGTGAGTGTGCCAAGTGCCCAGAGAGGAACCATCTTGGGATCAGAGATTACGCCCTACTAGTTGCTAACATTTGCCCCTCAGTCCGCGTAGCTCAATTGGATAGAGCGTCGCCCTCCGAAGGCGAAGGTTGCAGGTTCGACTCCAGCCGTGGACGCTTCTCCCTTACGCTGTGTGCATGCGCATCAGCGAATTTCAACAACACATCAAAGACCGTTACTTCGCCACCGACAACGCCCGCGGCGCCGCCGGGACTTTCGTGTGGTTCGCCGAGGAGTTCGGCGAACTAGCCCGAGCGATCGGCAAACATCAGCGGGGAGACCCGGTGTCGGAGAACCTGCGGGAAGAGTTCGCTGATGTCATGGCCTGGCTGGCCACACTCGCCAACATCACCGGGGTTGACCTAGAAGAGGCGATTCGCGCCAAGTACATGGAAGCCGGCGGACCTAAGGGAACCAAGTGAGTACTGGTTGCGCGATCTGCGAGCAACATGCCGATCAGGCTGGGCGTGGCCTCGTCGCTTGGGAGGATGATCTCTGGCTGCTTCGACACCACCCTAGTCCCGCTCCTCTGGTGGGTTGGTTGCTGCTCGATGCCAAGCGGCATGTTGATGGCGCGGCATCCTTCAACTCAGCCGAGCAGAGCGCATTCGGCGCCGTGCTGCAGCGAGCCTGCGCGGCCCTGCGATCGGCCAGTGGCTGCGAGCGCGTCTACACCATTGCATTCGGGGAGTCAGCTCATCACTTTCACATGCACTTGGTGCCGCGCTCCTCCCAGCAGAAGGGCACATCAGCCTGGGAGGTCGCTGACTTCTACCGAGAGGTGGTGGCGGAGCGGATTGCGGGAGTAGAACAGGATGCGGCCGCGAGCATGGTCAGCCGGCTGGCGAGGTTGCTAGCGCTCTAGCGGCTGCTGTCCCTGCCAGATAGCCGCTGGCCCAAGCCCACTGAAAGTTGAAGCCGCCGATTCGTCCGTCAACATCGAGAACCTCGCCGCACAAATACAATCCCGACGTGCGCCGACTCTCCATGGTGCCTAGATCAACCTCGCTGAGCGGTACCCCTCCCGCGGTGACTTCCGCGTAGTTCCAGCCTCGATCTCCCGTGACGGGTAGTGGAGTAGAGGTTGCAAGTAGGGCAAGGGTGCGCCGAGCCTCGCGGGAAACCTGCCTCGGTGTGCTGCTGTAAGGCACCTTTGCCTGATGGCAAATGGCGCGGGCGAATCGTTCCGGCCACTGCTCCTGCAGGTAGGAACCGATACCGCGCGAATTGATGGCCAGCAAATCGGCATCGAATGCCTCGGCATCGGCGCACTTACTCCAGTTGACACTCAATGAGGTCTGGGAGTCGTTGATCACAGCGTGGCGCCAGTGACGACTCATGTCAAGGACGGCTGGTCCGCTGATCCCGAAGTGAGTACACAGCACACTGCCTTCGATGACGAGTGGTCTGGTCCCCGGCGTGCGCAGTATCAGGCCTGCGTTGATGCTGATCCCTGCGAGAGCAGTGATCCAGTGGGAGGATGGCAGCAGAAGAGGAACGAGGGCAGGGACAACATGGGGAGTAGATGTGTGACCTAAAGTTTGAGCGATTGCGAGTCCGGAACCATCCGAACCAGATTTGGGAAGGCTGCAGCCGCCGGCCGCCAACACCACCCGCTGGGCGGCGATACATCCGAACTCGCCCCGCAGCAGAAATCCGCCGCCGCGCTGCGGTGGGAGTACCTCGCATGAGGCAACCCGCGCGGGGTGAATCAGAGTGACACCCGTGCTAGTGGCTGCGGTAACGAGGGCATCCAGGACCGTTTTCGCGCTGTCTGTGACCGGAAACAGCTTGCCCGTTTCCTCGCGCTTCAACTCAACGCCTAGATCGCGAAAGAACTGAACTGTTTTGTCAACCGGGAAGGATCGCAGCACCAGACGCCGCGCCGCCGGTGTTGAACCCCAGAAGTCGCGTTCACTTACAGAGTGGTGGGTCACATTGCAGCGGCCGCCCCCGGCAACGAGAATCTTTGCACCCAGAGACCTGGCTGCGTCAAGCGCCAGCAGTTTCAGCGGTACCCCCGCCTGCGAGGCAGTCCTACCCGCCCAAATCGCCGCAAAGAGACCAGCCGCACCGGCTCCGATTATGCAGATGTCACAGGCATCAGAGTCGTGGATGGGTGATGTAGGCATGCCTGAGTCAAGGCTTCGCCGCGTTCTCAGCGAGCATGACTTCCTGAGTGAGGTCAACCGCTTTCTCTGCCGTGTATGTCACTGTCGCCTTTGTTCCGGCTTGACCCTGCACGATGAACCTAAAGAGACGACTGGATAGACCGGGAATGCCGCTCTGCAACAGCAGCCGCGCTGGTCGGTAGCGCACGGCCTCCATGGTGCGGTCAGTGCGATCGTCCAGTTCACCCGCCGATACGACCTGCACACCGGTGCCGAGTAACTCAAGGCGATCGGGCTGGCCAATGCGTTTCTGAGCAGCCCGGGCGGTGCGCGATGAAATGGGGCGATCATTGAAAACCTCGACATCAATCTGCCACAGGCCATCGGGCAAAGCCTTCACCGCAGCCGGCGCCATTCGCAGCAGCGGCATGCACTGAGCGTGATAGGTCGTGAAGGCGAAGTTGCGGTGGCTCTCCTCCTCCAACATGAACGGCGGGGGGATGCGGCTCGACCATTTGTCGCCGCCTCCAACGAGCACGGTGCCGTAGTCGGGATGAGGCACCTCTTTCCAGTCAGAGAACGTCTGACCCAGGAGCATTCGGTCGGTCCAGCGCATGTCCGCCGCCTCGTCCGGCGCCTGACCACTCTGCAATATGCGTTGCTCAGTCCAGAGTTCATTGGTGAGACTGATGATGCCCAGGCCCTCCGCGGTCCAGTTCACGAATCCACCTCGCACTGGGTAAAGATCGCTGTGGATGACCATCGATCGGTAGAAGGGGAGCATCTCCACACCAGCGGTTTGGATCGTCTGGTAGGTCGTCTTGTCAGCTGCGGGATACTCGCCCTCGCGGCTCGGGTGACCAGGCCCTCGCAGAATCATTCCGCCAGCATTGTGATAGCTCTGAACTGCGGCGATGTTGGGATGCCGGAGAATGAACTGGGCTATCGCCTGGGTTTCCGGCCAGCACAGCGGCCACTTTCCTGCGCCATCCTGCACAAACTCTGGTTGCCAATCGCTGGGCCAGTTGCGATTCATGTCGTAACCACCGAGTCCGTCCTCATTGCTGCGGCCATCAGCATCGTTGTCAATGCCCTCCGAACCCGCCATCGACCAGTCCCCGTGTCGGACCGTGCCATCAGGAAGAACTTCGCGCGCAACATATTCAAAAATGCGGGGATCATCCACCTTGCGGCGATGAGTTCCATTGGGATCGCGCCGCCACATCATGCCGACCGACCCATCGCCATCCAGATCGTCGGGTCCATCTTCATCGCAAACTCCGTCACGATCATCATCGATGGGCGCCTGTCCGGTTCTGCTGGAGTGGCTGCTGCTGGGACCGCGGAACCAGCCGTCGCGTCCGTCCGGATTCACGCTGACCATGAAGTAAAAGGCGCATCTATCCACGAGTGCCTTCACATCAGGCACCTGGTCGTAGCCACTGGTCAGATACCAGAGCGAGTAAAGCACCACCTCACTTGCTTGAATCTCGTTTCCATGAATGTTGCCGTCGATCCACATGGCAGGTTTGCTGGTGTCGATCCCCGTTTGTGAATTGTTGAGGGTTGCAACCAGCAGCGGCCGACCCTGCACGCTGCTGCCGATCTGCTCGATAGAAAGGAGAGAGGGGTAGGCGGTTGCGAGTTTCCGCACCATGTCGTTGAGCTCCTCGGAGGAGTAGAAACGATTGAATGCAATGGGAACTCTGGAGGTGATCTGCTGCTGCGCGTGAGCCGGGCTGCAAAGCAGCAGGAGAGGAACAATCAGTGCGGTGAATCCTTGCGACTGCGATGCCACTGCAGCGAAGCTCTGGACGATGGATCGGTTCATCAAATACATCAGCGAGCCTCCGGAATCGTAGTTAGGGCCGCGGCAGGGAAGGAGCGCACCTTGCCGCCTTGAATGGTCAGGGATTGCGGCTGCGATAGAGGGAAGTCCATGCTGACGGTGATTAGCTCCTCAGGAGCTGCTCGAACGATCCACGAGGCATCTTCACGGCCACTGGAACCGGCAAGTCGGTTGATAATGATGGTGGGGCGACCTGCCACGATGCGATCTACCGGGACAGAGATGCGCAGATTGATCGGCCGAGGCACTCGGTTCGTCACGCCCATTTTGGTTGCGGTTGGAAACGCTCCATCATTGATGATGGCTAGATCGATGCGGTAGAGACCCGGTGCCAGTGTCGTGACTACCGGTACATCGCAGCGCACTAGCGGTGAGCGCCGCGCAAGGTCACTGATGAGAGCCGCTGCATGGGCGCTGGCGGCAGCCACATCGCTGGCGGGAATCTCGGTGCGCGCTCCCCCTCGGAAGCCGCCGATTTCAACCTCCCCCTGGGTCGGGTGCGAGAATGACTTCCATGGAGCGAATCTGCTCGATACGCCCTCGGAGTCAAACCATGTGAGCCACGCGGCTGCTTCTTCATCAAAGGCTTTGGAGGCATCGCTCGCAGGAGGAGGAACAGACTCCCCGGGGCGCCCCGATCTTCTTCCTCTACCACCACCCGCGCGACCACCGCCACCGGGTGGGCGACCCTGCCCTCTTGCTTCAGGGGCGGTTGGTTCGGCGGCAGGATCGACTGCTGGCGGCGCGACTGCCGAGGCGAGCGTTTGTGGCGGCGCATCAGGCGCATGATCCGTGGCACCAGCATCCACCGCTGCCGGTTCAGGGGGCTTGGGGTCGGGTCTTCCCCAGAGTTGACATCCGAAGGCAGGAATCCCGCGGTGCTGGTAGGCCCACAGAATGAACGACCCATGCAGATCCGAGTCAGCGGCGCGCGACTGCTTGGAGGTCTCTTTCCAGAACTTGGCCACCTCGCCGTAGAGCGAGGCATCTCCCGAGTCGAGAGCGAGAGGGCCATCGGCATCGCGCGTTGACGAGTCGGGCAGTTTCACCAGAGTGTCATTGCGGCCGAGCACCAAGATGGAGCAGATGTTGCCATGATCGGCGACGAAACTGGCCAGCGTCCTCGACTCTGGCTCGCTCAGAGCGTAAGGGCCGGAGTCAACCTCGAACTCGCGCCACTTCGCAGGGAAGTTGCGATCTGGATCAACTCCACCTTGAGGGTCCTCTCCGAGCAAGCCATCCCCATCACTGTCCGCGGCCTCCACTGCGATTGACCACACCGCCACTTCACCCTTGTCATGATCGGCAAGCTTGAGAAGTCGCTGGTCTCTTGGATCAGACATCCAAGATGCCGCTCCCTCGCCAGCGGGGGGGTTGCTGCGACGGATGGTGGTGATCGCTCCATCACCATCAAGGTCACGCGGAGGATCTTCATCGAAAGCCCCATCGGAGTCATTGTCGATTGCGCGGGCATTTCGGGCGGCGAGTTCCGGCGGAAGTGAGGCGCCGCGATCGAAGGCATCGGGATTCCCAATCGGCACTATATAGATGGTGTAATCGGCGATGGTTCGATCATGGGGATCGGCCACCAGCGACTCGGCGGCGGCGACAGCGGCTGCAGCGCTGGTTCGATGATGTCCATCCATGCCGGCGACCACCAGAACTGCCGGCCGAGAGTCAGCGCGTTGCTGGTCTTCACTGAGAGTCATCATGCGAATGGCTGAGCCCGCGGCGCTGCTTCCGATCGTGGAGACCCTGATTGCTCCCGGATATCTGCTGGCCACACGATCGATGTCTGCCTGGATCGACGCTGTTGTGGTCTGAGCGCTGGCAGGGAGAACCTGCAACACGGCAACAGTGAGCGCGAGTGCTGCGGCGATCTGCTTCGGGCTAGTGAGAAAGCAAGGGCAAGTGGGCAGGTGTTTCATCTAGGTATTCACATCTCGGTGTGGAGGTTGGCCTCGTCCATCAAGTAAAGTCCGATGAGCCACTTTTCCACGATATAGGGCTCGATTCGCAGAATGCCAGTCACAGTACCGTAGCGAATGGTGTGGCGCTTGCTGCTGTCAACGGCGCTGGTCAGGGCGACTTCGATAGCGTCATAGGGAGTGGGCGGTACGCCGATACAGCACCCATCCCATTGGTTGAGCATGCACAGCAGCTCGTCGGACTCAGTGGCGATGAGGGGGAAGGCAACATATCCGCTGATGCGCACCCACTGTCCCTGCATCATGGCAATGCGCTCGGGGATCAGCCTTTCCCCGAGGCGCGGGATGAAGGTATCTCCGGCGCTCATCAGGTAGTCCCAGTTGAGTTCGAACGGATTCTCTTTGCTGCCATCGCCGTGAAATGTCCACTTGCCATCCGCCAAGGTTGAACCGTCTGCCTGTACCTCAAGTTTGCTGGGAATGATCGTGGCACCGGGGACTGTTCCCCGTGCGGGCGGTGGAGACTTCGCGGGCGTTGACGGCGCCGCATCAGGTGCGTGCACCGCATTTGGCGCCCCGGGAATCACGCTGCTGTTCGGCGCTGCCGGGTCGATCAGGCCGGGGGTGCGCGCTTGATTGAACATCGAGGAACCCACGAAGTAGGCGGCAACTGCAGCTGCAATGATGATGGCGATGGCGAGGGCTCGCGGCATGGCTTACCCGAGGGGCCGCAGATTGTCGGCGACGCTGGTTCGGTAGGCGCGGGCAGCGGGAATCACACCGGCCAAGCATGCCAGTGCGATGGCACCTCCGGTCACAGCAGCCAAAGTGCCGGCCTCCAGAGTTGGATCAATCACCAACCCTACCTTTGCTCGCAGCGCGTCAGCGGCAGCCATCGCCGCAAAGTGAGCCATCGCCAATCCGGCCGCCGACCCAGCGAGTCCAATGAGAGCACTCTCACTCAGAATCAGCATGAACACGCGCATCTGGCTCGCTCCGAGCACGCGGATGATCGCCACCTGGCGGCGGCGGAGATCCATTGAGTTGTACAGAGCCAACAGGATCGCCACCGAACTGGAGAGCAGTACCGCGATGCCCAGAGCTATGAATAGTGAGTCGATGTCACCGACTATGCGGAACAGTTTGTCGACCTGATCAGCTGGCATGGCCACGGTAATGCTGGTGTCTCGCCTCAGCCGATCGAACTGCCCCTGCATGGCCGCCGTCGCATCGCGGCCCGGCCGAGTGGGGAGCCGTAGCATTGCTCCGGTGATCTTGCGGTCCTCATCGGTGAGGTCATGCGCATCGACATGGGCGTGATCGTGTCCATCATGATCAACATGATCATCATGCTCGCGCTCGGCCCGATCCTCGGCGTGGATGATCCAGGTGCTCTCTAGGTCAGTGAACAGGGCCCGATCATGAGCACTGGCCGTGGGAGCAAGAACTCCCACTACCTCATAGAGATGATCGGCATGCTCGTGTCCACCTTCACCACTCCATGCCCCGTGCGTCAGGGCGATGCGGTCTCCTAGGTGCAATCCAAAGTCCCGCGCTGCCTGCGCCCCCGCAACCACCTGGAAGTTGCTGGCGAAAGGCACACCTTCGGCGAACTGCCAGGACTCACCCACCGCAGGCTGAAAGCGCGAGAAGAACTCAGTCGTTGTCGCCATCACCGGTGCGCCGCGATAGGAATCACCCAGTTGGGTAGGAATGCACCACTCCCAGGGGAATGACTCCTTCAGGCTCTGGAACTGCTGCCAAAGCAGCGGATTGGCAGGGGGATTGGCATAGAAGACGCCGTTGAGAACCGCAACAAGTGGACTGGCATCGGCGCTCACCAGTAGATGCATGTTCCCGGTGCCGCGCCGAAACGATTGCTGCGCCGAGGAGCGCATGGAAAGCAATACCAAAAGAATCGCCACGGATACTCCCACCATGAGAGTCGTGACGCAGCTGGAGAAGGCACGCAGGCGCAGACTGCGAATAATGAAGGAGAGCCAACTCACTGCGAGTTCCCTTGGCGCGCGGCGGCGATGCAGGTGGTGAAGCGGCGAGCAACTTCAGGATCATGACTGGCACATAGAAGAGCTGCACCGCTGGCTCGGCAGGTCTCCTGCAGCAGAGTCAGGGCGGCATCGCGGTTCACCGGGTCGAGGCTGGCGGTCGGTTCGTCGGCGAGCACCAGTGTCGGTCGAGCGGCTACCGCCCGTGCCACCGCGACGCGCTGCTGCTGTCCAACGCTAAGGCGATCAACGAGCGCATCTACACGCTCTACACCGAGCTTCGTCAGGAGAGACTGAGCGCGTTCACGGTGTTCACTGCGGGGAAGGCCGCTGAAGCGGAGCGCTAGAAGGATATTTTCCAAGGCCGAAAACCCCTGCAAGAGGTTGAACACCTGAAACACCATGCCGATGGAACGACCTCGGAATCGGTCACGCGCGGCCCCGCGCAGCGTTCCGATCTGAACTCCATTCACAGCAATCGATCCGCTGTGGGGTGACTCAAGCCCAGCAACTAGATTCAGGAATGTGCTCTTTCCCGTGCCGCTGCTCCCTAGGAGCAAAGCCTGTTCACCGGGAGCCAGAGCCACATCGGCGAAGGCCATTGAGGGGCCATTTGCATAGCAAAATGTCACGCCAGAGGTGTCCAGCACGGTCGGATTGGGCATCGCGGGCGATCCTACCCAACCCCTGCTAGCCCGAGGGCATTGCCATACGCGCGCATGAGGATTTGCCGGATCGGCACCTCAGTAGGTTCTGCCAACCGCGGGCTCCGCTCAATCCACTGCCGGGCATCCTCGCGCGCGGCCTCCAGGAGAGCCAAGTCTTGCTCGATATCTGCAACCTTGAAAGGTGGAAGTCCTGATTGCCGCTGACCGAGGGCCTCACCCGGTCCCCGCAAACTCAAGTCCAGTTCACCGATCCGGAATCCATCAGTTGTGGTAGCGATGGCATCGAGCCGGGCTCGTGCATCATCAGTAACTGGATCTCCAAGAAACACACACAAACTCGGTTTGCTCCCGCGCCCTATGCGCCCCCGAAGTTGATGCAACTGTGCCAGACCGAATCGCTCGGCGTGCTCCACCACCATGAGGGTGGCTTCGGGGACATCGATACCGACTTCAACTACCACGGTCGCCACTAGAACCTGACACTCACCGCAGGCGAACTGACGCATCACTTCATCGCGCTCGGCTGGGGGCATGCGCCCATGTAGCTGACCGATGCGCACGCCCCGGAACGCTCCCGTTGCCAATAGCTGCGCATGGGTTCCCACCGCCTTCAATCCCGCTGCAGATTCCTCGACCGCAGGGACAATGACATAGGCACGCTCTCCGCCGTCAAGACGCCGCCTGACATAGGCGTAAGCCTCGCTCGATCGCGCTGATTCCAAGACTCGCGTGGCGATTTCCATGCGCCCGGGCAAGCGCCCGCGCATGGTGGAGACATCGAGGTCACCCAGGAATGCCAAGGCAAGAGTGCGCGGAATGGGTGTGGCAGTCATCACAAGAACATGGGGCGTCGTGGCGTCCTTCCCCTGACTGCGAAGGTGAGCGCGTTGTTCCACTCCGAAGCGATGCTGTTCGTCGACTACGGCAAGAGCCAGACTGTGAAATGCCACCCCGGTGCTGAGCAGAGCATGGGTGCCGATGGCAATGTGAGCGGAACCACCGGCGATCGCGGCGCGAACCGCGGCCTTCCCCGCGCCGCTCCTGCCGCCGCTGAGCAGCACGACGCGCACATCGGTGCCGGCGAGCATCGCTGAGACTGTGCGGTAGTGCTGCTGGGCCAGGATCTCCGTGGGCGCGATGATGGCAGCCTGATGCCCATGGGCGACTGCGGCAAGCATGCCATAGACCGCAACGGCAGTCTTGCCGCTGCCAACATCTCCCTGCAAGAGCCGATTCATGGGGCGAGTCGCCGCCAGATCTGCAGCGAGTTCCCTGGTCGCCTTGTCCTGAGCGGGGGTGAGCGTGAAGGGCAAGCGGGCACGAATGCGCGCCTCGATCGCGGGTGTGATGGGCAGGGAGTGAGCTTGAAGTTCATGATGAATCTGCCACCTTCGCATGGCGATCCCCAACTGCAGCACTAGCAACTCGCCATAAGCGATCCGCATCCGCCCCTCGCTCGCCTGCGCCCGCGTGTTCGGCTGATGCAGGGCTCGGTAGGCAGCGCTCAACTCTAGAAGCTCTCGGGAGGTACGCAGCGATGCGGGCAGAGGATCCACCGTCGATTGGCAGAGCGATTGGAGATTGACGCTCACCAACTCCTCAATGCGGGTCGACGGCATGCGCTCCGATGCTGGATAGATAGGCTTCAATCGAGCAGTGCGAGGAGGATCAGTCTCTGAACTTGGTTCCCAAACTGGATTGACCAGCTCCAGGTATGCACCCTGCAGTTTGCCCTTTCCCCGAACGATGCCGCTCACACCGGGATGAAGTTTCCGTGCCATCCACGGTGCGCGGAACCACACAAGTCGCACTGATCGATCGCTGCACTCAAGCGTCGCCTCGATGCGACCTGACCTTCCTGGAACCGTTCGCACCCGCGCCACACTGCCACGCAACTGCACGATTGCCCGGGGATCGAGAAGCACGGCCTGTATTGCCTGCTCCACCGTCGACTCGGCCAGCTCATCCTCATATCGGGACGGAGCGTGAACAAGCAGGTCCATCGCCGTCTCAAAGCCGAGTTCCCTCAGCGCCTTGGCATCCCGCTCGCGTAGTCCAACAAGGCTCTCGAGTGGAGCTGGGGTGAGAGTCCGAGGCTCGATTGGCTCGTCCGACTGCCCCATGTGTGGCTCGTACCATACTTCGGTGGAACAAAACCTGTTTGATCGCGACAGCACCGAGGCAAAGCCGTGGACGGTCAGCGAAACGAACAGCCGCATCCAGAGTGCCATGGAGAAGGGGTTGCCCGCTGAGGTTCTGGTAATGGGCGAGGTGAGTGAATTCTCCGCCAAAGCCCATTGGTACTTCAAGTTGAAGGATCAGAGCGCAGCGCTTTCTTGCACCATGTGGCAGAGTGATGCTCGCCGCGTCGCTACTCCGCCCCGCGTCGGCGAAGTAATCATCGCTCGAGGCAGACTGGGGCTCTGGCCGGCGCAGGGCAAGCTGCAGCTGATCGTCAACTCGATCAAGATTGCCGGGGCAGGCACGCTGGAGCAACAGCATCAGGCGCTCTGTCTTGAGTTGAAAGCCGCAGGCTATTTTGAGGAGGCGCGCAAGCTCAGATTGCCGGTGTATCCCTGGCGCATTGCGATTCTCACCAGTCTTGCCGGGGCTGCCGTGAATGACTGTATCGACACCGCTAGGAAACGGATGCCAGCCGTGGAGCTGCTCCTTGTGGACATTCCCGTACAGGGCAAGGGAGCTGCGGCTGAGATCGCTGATGCCATCCGCGCCGTCGACCGAAGAGCGCAGGAGTTGGGGGTGGATCTGATCCTGGTGACGCGCGGAGGCGGCAGCGCCGACGATCTCTGGCAGTTCAACGAACGCGCCGTTGCCGACGCAGTCTTTGCCTGCAACTGCCCGATCGCCAGTGCCATCGGCCACGAGCACAACACCACCATCATTGACCTAGTGGCGGATGCTTCGTTTGCCACACCGACTCAAGCGATGGCTCACATACTTCCTGATGCGACAGCACTTCAGGAAGAGTTGCTGCATCGGTCTCAGCGGCTGAGGCAGAGTGTCAGGCGCGTGGTCGGTACCTGGCTGCAACAACACTCTGCAGAAGCGCGGGCACTGCGCTCGGCCGGTGGGATTGCGCTCGATCGCTGCCGCACGACATTGCTGCGAACCGAGTCACGCCTAGAACGAACGCGCCCGACAGCTCAGCTAGCGGCACGAAGTGCGCGGCTGACCGCAGCGATCGAGCGGTTTCAGTCGGCGATACGCGGGCTGATGCGGGATCGGCTGCGGGTGGTAGACAGTTCGGCGCGTTCACTCGAGGCGCTGGGCCCGATGCAGGTCTTGAAGCGGGGATATGCCATGGTGCGCGATAGCAGCGGGCGGCTGATCAGGTCATGCAGTCAGGCTCAGGTCGGCGACAAACTCATCACCACTCTTGCCGATGGGGAGTTCACCTCTGAGTTGCTGCTGAGCAAGCCACTACCGGTGCGCGACACCGAACCTCATCATCGATGTATTCCCGAGCCTTGATAGACTTCACCCGCGATGGCACTGAGACGCAGTAAGTCGGCAGATGAATCACCGCCAATAAGCGGGGGAGATTCCTCCCGTCCCAGCCCGATCCCCGCCCAGAGTTTTGAGGACTGCATGCGGGAACTTGAGCAGATCGTGGGACAGATGGAGCGGGGCGAAGTGACGCTGGAGGAGTCGATCTCGCGGTATCAGCGGGGCGCCGACCTGGTGAATCAATGCCGCGCCGTGTTGAGTCAGGCGCAGCAGTTGATCGAGAGAATCTCGGCCAAGTCGTTGGCTGCTGATGCCCGTCCGACATCCGATGAACCAACTCACTGATCAATCGCATCTCGCCGTGATGCCCGACTGGCTGTTGCTCTCGCTTCCCCATTCAGTCGGTATCTTTTTCACATTCGCCTTTGGTTGTTGCGTGGGGAGTTTCATAAATGTGTTGGTGCATCGCCTGCCTCGCGGCATGAGCATCGTTCATCCCCCAAGTCGCTGTCCCATCTGCGGAGTGCGTCTCGGTTGGCGGGAGAACTTACCGGTGGTGGGGTGGTTGCTGCTCGGTGGCCGATGCAAGGCCTGCCTCGTCAAAATTCCCAAGCGCTATCCCCTCGTCGAAGCTTTTACGGGAGGAGTTCTGGCACTGCTGTACATGGTTCTGTACTGCATTCCTGGCGATGACACCCTAGGGAGAATCGGAGGAGGATTCTGGTTTGCTCATGGATTCGCCACAGGATTCCCCTCCTTCTTCGTCTTGGCTTTCATGTTGTCCATGTTGATCGCCGCAACGCTTATCGACGCGGAGACATTCACGATTCCCTTGAGCCTCACCGTGGTGGCAACCATCGTTGCCTTCGTTGGCTGGGGGCTGCAGGGTCTCTGGCGCGGCGGCCATGCGGCGGGCGATTGGCCGATTGGGCTACTTGGCTGGCAGGGTGTCGGAGGGGCAATCGGCGGGGTGGTTGGAACCATCATCTCCAATGGGCTTCTGCGAGCTGGGGTCCTCAAATCGAGTTTTGCCGATTACGGCTTGTTCTTGAAAGACGGCGAGCCGCTGGCCGATTACCCCCATGCCCGCCGGGAGATGGGGACGGAGTTCAAGTTCCTTCTAGCACCCGCTGCCGGAATCATCCTTGGAGCGTGGCTGGGTTCGATGGAGACTGGCGCCGCGCCACCTCTGCCACTCTCCTCGATCGCTTCCTCCATGTGCGGGTATCTGGTAGGGGCCGGTTTGGTTTGGGCGATTCGGATGGGCGGAACACTGGCATTTGGCCGCGAAGCCATGGGATTGGGAGATGTTCACCTCATGGGGGCAGTAGGCGCGGCTCTGGGCGCGACATGGGTGAGCGTTGCCTTCTTTCTGGCACCGTTCATCGCATTGACTTGGGTTGCAGGAGCGGGGATGTTGCGCCGAAAGGGGCGGGAGGGGGGAGAACTTCCCTACGGTCCCCATCTGGCCGCGGCTGCGGCGCTCTGCATCTTTGCCCGTCCGGTGATTCTGGATCTGGGTCGCACACTTTTTCCGGCTCTGGTCGAACCCCCGAAGTTGCCGACTGACCTCGGATTTGTTTTCCACAAAGTGTGGTGGGGGCTTGCATTCATCAGCACATGATGTTGCAATACACCCATTGATCCGGTAGGCGCCGGACAGCATGGATCCGCTGTTCATAAACTCGAAAGGAATCGACATGAACTCTCTCCTACTCTCCTCTGTTTCATTGGTATTTGTCGGACTCGTTTCTACTGGTTGTGACAACCAACTCAAGGATGGAAACGCTGCGCTTCTGAAGGACAACGAAGCGCTCCGCACCCAACTTGCCGACAAGACTGCAGAACTTGATGCCGCCAACTCCCGCCTCGATGATGCGACCGCATCTGAGGGTGCTATGGAGGAGGCGATCACGGATGCCAGCGCATTCGATGGCATCGAGGGCGTAACCGCAACTGTCGTCGGGAACGAAATCCATATCTCGATCGAAGGTGATGTGCTCTTCGATTCGGGCAAGGACTCGATCCGCAGCGATTCGCGCAAGTCACTCGACAAGGTGACCAATGCCATCGCCAAGAATCATCCCGGTGCGCTGATTCGCGTTGCGGGCTTTACCGATACGGATCCCATCAAGAAGAGTGGCTACAAGAGCAACTATCACTTGGGATTTGCCCGGGCCTATGCCGTTCGTGAGTACCTCGTTACGCAAGGTCTCGAGAGCAAGATGATCTCGCTCTCAAGCTTTGGTCCCGATGCACCACGCGACACCAAGGCCAAGAGCCGACGCGTTGAAGTTGTAGTTGTCTCTCAGAGCTGAGCGATACCTCGCGCTCTCCGAAGTGACCGCTAGAACTTCATGTCCAGCCCCTCGTCGCGGATCTTTCGCAAGAGGAGTTGCATTTCAGCCATCGACTCTTTGAGTTTGGTGGCTGCATCGGTGAGAGATTGATAAAGGTCGGGATTGGTGATCAACCTCCCGACGGTACCTTGACCTGATCTGGCATCAGCCGCAAGACGCTCGACCTGTTCGAGCGTCTTGCTCATTTGATCGAGCACTGGCAGCAGCGATCCCGTCACCTCATGGGCATCCATCTTGACTTGGGTAGCGGTTTGGGCAACCGCATCAAGCGCCTCAGTTGCATGCTCAATCAGCACATTTGCCTTCCAAACGGCGCTGCGCGCATCAGCACGCATCTGCTCGTCACCGAGCCATGCGTCAGCGTTCTTGAAGGCTGACTCGGCGCTCTTGAGGACCTGGTTGAGGCGACGAACCGCGCTGCGAACATTGAACTCCCCCTCGGGTCCTTCGCCGGTCTCGGCAACGAGTGTGTTCAGATTGCCGGCAAGATTGCCGACAGCATCAATAGTAGCGTTGAGTGAGTCCAGCTTTCCATCGAGCGCCGCCATCAATCGCTCTTCCATACTGAGGAACTTGGCGCTCAGGGTTGCCGTGCCGTCATGCGCGAGGGTTGGCTGATCCGGTGCAACGGAATCTGGCAAAACGAGATCAACGCGCGTCCCGACTCCGATGAGTGCAGTGATTGATGTGACTCCGACAGTAGCGGGGATGGCGACATCCTCTCGGATAGCAAGCAGAATCAATACCGGCGGTGACTCACCGGGGTGGACCGCGATGCTGGAGACGGTCCCAATCGGCACCCCGTTCATCGTCACCATGCTCCCGTCGCGAATTCCTGTGGCTGAGTTGGCGCGAAGCGTGACTGTGTAGTTGCTCTCAAACAGGGCGGACAACTCGCCGAAGGACAGAAGCAACCAAGTCAGCCCGATGAAAGCCACGATCGCGGTCAATCCAACGGTGAAGTTGCGGGTGGTTTCTCTCATGGCTGCCTAGGCATCATCGCCGCTTCCCCGCAGCGCCGCCAGTTCTTCGGGAGAGGCTTCGCCCAACATGAAGCGGCGGACGACTGGATCTTGACAGGTTCGGAACTCATCTGGAGTGCCTTCCAGGTGGACTTTACCACCATGGAGCATGATGAATCGGTCGCCCACCTTGAAGGCGCTGGCCATGTCATGGGTGACCACAATGCCAGTAATCCCCAACTTGCGAGAGAACCGAAGAATGATCTCGTTGATGACATCAGCGCGGATGGGGTCAAGGCCGGTAGTCGGTTCGTCATAGAGGATGCAGCGCGGTTCCAGCACGATCGCCCGCCCCAGTGCCACCCGCTTGCGCTGTCCACCCGAGAGTTCGGCAGGCATCTGGTTTAGACACTGCTCCAGACCCACTAACCGCAGCACCCGAGCTACCCGCGAAGCAACAATGGTTTCGTCTTCGACACCATGTTCACGCAAGGGAAAGGCAATGTTGTCGCCCACGGTCATGGAATCAAAGAGAGCACTTTGCTGAAACAGGAAGCCGATCTCGCGGCGGATGGGCCCGAGGGAAGTCTCATCGAGGCGATCTATGCGCGTGTTCTGAAACCAGACTTCACCCCGATCGGGGCGCAGCAGTCCCACTAGGTGCTTCAGCAACACACTCTTGCCGCAGCCGCTGGGGCCGATGATCACCGTTGTCACGCCCGGGGCGAACTCCAGGTTGATTCCTCGCAGCACGGGCTTGCGACCGAATGACTTGCAAAGGTTCTGCACCCGAAGGAGCGGTGGCGCTGGAGGCTCCGTCATGGGGTGAACCCTATCATGACGGCGATGGAAGTAGCGCGCCCGAAAGGAAACTTTGTGTATCGCGGCAGCCTCATTTCCATTGAGCAGGTCGAACTTGTTGATAGTGCGGGGAAGACCCAGATGCGGGACATTGTGCGCCATCCGGGCGCAGTCGTCGTCGTCCCCGTTCTGCCTGATGGCAGTCTGGTGATTATTCGCAACTTTCGCATTGCCGTGGGGGAATGGCTCGAGGAGTTCTGCGCGGGGAAGTTGGAGCCAGGCGAGAATCCCCTGCAGGCGGCTAGCCGTGAACTTGAGGAGGAGACGGGCTACCGCGGCGGCAGAGTTGAACCGCTGGGCTCTTTCTACTCTTCTCCCGGGTTCACCGACGAGCTAATGCAGGTATTCGTAGCGACCGAGCTCACTCAGGTCGGCCAGCGTCTGGAGCCCGATGAGCGCATCGAAGTCGCCATCCGCACCCCGTCCCAAATGCAAACCTCCATCCAGAATGGCGGCATTCGGGATGCCAAGACCATCGCCGCCTTTCAACTATGGTCAAGCAAATCGTGACCTTCTCCCGCGTGAATGGCAACTGCGGCTAATCTTGCGACCCGAATGGGTCTTTCTGACCGAGATTATCTGCGCGGTTCCGCTACCCCCGCTGGGCGAGTGCGCCTGGGCGCACGCGGGCTCACCGCTACTACCTGGATCATTCTCATCTGCGTCGGCGTGTTTGTCGCTGATGCGTTTCTGACACCTGCGCTTCCGGCGCAGTGGATCTACACCGGCACCAACTACACCGTGCCCATGGCACAGCGTGCCGACGAGTCGCAGCTTGTGACCAAAGCCATCACACCGACTTCGGGTGGCAAGGCGGTGCAGGCTCTAGGTGTGAAGGTGCAAGGAGGTGCTGCGGGCGGAGTCATTCCGGTGGGAGAGAATCTCTATCGCCGCATTCTCTTTCTGCAGAAATGGCTCTACTTCTCCACTTCAACAGCGCTGGTTTCCTGGATCCCTGGTGCTGGAGTAAGCGGATTCGAAGTGTGGCGATTCCTCGGGTTCCAGTTCTGCCACTACAACCTGAGCCACATTATCTTCAATATGCTGGGGCTGTTTTTCTTCGGACCTATCGTCGAGGCCTATCTGGGATCGAAGCGATTCGTGGCCTTCTACCTGCTCTGCGGCATCGCCGGTGCCGCTTTGTATCTGCTACTCAATGCTGGCGGCATCGCAGTCCAGTCTCTCACCGGCGGGCGGGCGGTATTACCGGGACTGCTGCTCTCAGACCCTAACACCCCCCTCATCGGCGCCAGCGCCGGAGTCATGGGTGTCCTCATCGCCTCGGCACGGTTGCTTCCCAATGAGACTGTCTTGCTCTTCTTTGTGATTCCTATGCGACTTGCCACGGTTGCTTGGGGAATCGTGATCATCTCTATCGCATCCATTTATTTCAACTGGAATAACTCGGGGGGTGAAGCAGCTCACCTCGGCGGAGCGATAGCGGGTTTCTATCTGATCCGGCGGCCGCAACAACTCCATGCCATATTTGACTTCTTCGGTCGCGCCGATCCCACCAGCGTGGTTTCCAAAGTGCGCCGCAGACCAACATCCACCGCAGAGGTTGATCGCATTCTCGACAAGATCCGCGAGCACGGCATCGGGGCGCTTGACGATGCTGAGAAACAAACGCTGCGGAGTGCCTCAAGGCGTTCTGACTGAGGTCGATGGCGCTGCGCTTTGAAATGCTCGCGAAGGCCAGCGCCTGCCATGCCCGACTAGGTCGGGTTCACACCGCACACGGTTCCTTTGACACGCCCGCCTTCATGCCGGTGGCGACAGCGGGGGCCATGAAAGGGCTGACTCCAAGCCAGGTGAGTGGAACCGGCTCGCAGATCATCCTCAACAACGCCTTTCATCTCATGTTGAGGCCCGGAGCCGCTCGGGTGCGAAGTCTGGGCGGTTGTCATGAGTTCATGCGCTGGAGCGGGCCGATCCTTACTGACTCTGGTGGCTATCAGGCCTTCTCCATGTCGGACATTGTCAAGCTTGATGAGACGGGAGTGGAGTTCCGTTCTTTCGTCGATGGAGCCAAGGTGCACATGTCTCCCGAATCAAGCATGCAGGTGCAGCAGGATCTGGGATCCGACATCGCCATGGCCTTTGATGATTGCGCTCCACTGGGGGCGCCTCAGCCCAGCCGGGATCGAATCCGCGAGGCTCACGAGCGCACCCTTCGCTGGCTGGAGCGCTGCGTGAAAGCGCACCGCAGCGATACGGCGCAATCTCTCTTCGGCATCGTGCAAGGTGGATCAGATCTCGATCTGCGACGTGCCAGTGTGCAGGGAGTGTGTGCTCACGATCTACCGGGATATGCCATCGGCGGCGTAGCCGTGGGGGAATCAACCCAAGCCATCAGGGAAGTCGTGGCATTCACCGCGCCGCTTCTGCCTGCTGATCGACCTCGCTACCTCATGGGAGTCGGGTATGAGTGGGACATCGTGGACGCAGTCGCCAGCGGCATTGACATGTTCGACTGCGTCCTTCCGACCCGCAACGGTCGCAATGGCACCTGCTTCACCACGATCGGACCAGTGCGACTGAAAAACGCAGTTCATGCGCAGGAGAGTGCCCCTATAGACAGCAGTTGTGACTGCGAATGCTGCGCTGGAGGCTTCAGCCGTGCCTATCTGCGCCATCTCTTTATGGCGGGGGAGATGCTGGGGCCGATTCTGGCAAGCCTGCACAACATCCGTCACTTTCAACGGCTGCTATTGGACATTCGGAGCGCAATCCGCGAAGATACTTGGCTCGGGCTTGAGACCCGTTGGCCTTGCCTCGCGGCAGGGCGTATCGGAGCCCGACATCAACAGGAACCAGACTCATGAATAACTATGCGATCACACTCGCTTCTCTAGGTCGATTTCAGGATGCTCCACCCCTCGCTGGTACCCAACCAGCGGTGACCGCTGCTGTTCCTGCGGCAACAGGCGCCCCCGGCACCGCGGGCGCACCTGCCGCACCTTCGGCGGGCGGCATGGACGGGTTCCTGATCATGATGATCATCTTCATCGTGGTGATGATCGGAACATCGATATGGTCCCAGCGCAAGGAGAAGAGGCGCTCGCAGGCCATGATGAGTGGTCTGCGTAAGCATGATCGCGTCCTGACCAACGCCGGTCTGATCGGTTCGATCGTGGAGCTGAAGCCCGACACGGTTGTTCTAAAGGTTGACGAGACCTCGAATGTTCGGATCACATTCCTTAGATCGCACATTTCTCAGGTGCTGGAGAAATCGACCTCCTCCGAGGAATGAGTGGTGCTCGAATCGATTGTGACGGAGCGCTCGCCTACGAAGTCTCGTGATCCCCGCTAGGTACCTCAACTGATGAAAAACATTCTTCCGAAACTCCTCTTTGTTGCCTTCCTGGTTGCCATCTGCTTCTGGCAGGTGTGGCCACCGGAAGAGCAAATCAAGTTGGGTAAGGATCTGCGCGGCGGAGTGAGCTTGGTCTATCAGGTCGAGATGCCCAAGGACTCCCTTGACCCTCAGGGAGTCTTGGCGCAGATGATCGACTCTCTCAAGCGGCGTGTGAATCCGCAGGGAGTTCTCGACATCTCCTTCCAGCCTCAGGGTGATGATCGCATTGAGATCGTCATGCCCCTGCCCAGCCCCGAGGTAAAGGCGCTGCAGGATGCCTATCTAGCTCTGCTGGACACCACGGCTGCCCGCACCGATATTCGCCCTAGGCAGCTTGATCGACTTCTCGAAACTGGGCATGCCACGGATCTTGCGCCTGCTCCCGCGGATGGCGCTGCTGCCGATGCGAACTCTCTGCGTGACCTGCTGACTCGATTGCAAGCTGGGGTGCAGAGTTCAACTCAGGCTCGTCAGGAGTACCAATCTGCTCTGGAGCGCTCTGCCGCAGCCGAGGAACTCGGCCCCATCGAGGACCGCATCGCCGCCAGCGAGATTCAGTCGAAGGTCTTGCGCGAGCAGGTGCTGGCGCGAGCTGCCAGCACGCAGCGCCTCAAGCGAGCCCTGAGTCTGCCCACCGAAGCTGCGCGAAGTGACGCCAAGTCGCCACGCGATGTCGAAATAGATTCGATCAAGAGTTCTCTCCCCGACTTTTCAGTGCAGATTGACGCATTGGTCACAGCTCATGATGCCTATTCCTCGCAGGTCACGGGTTACGAAGACCCCGAAGACCTCAAGCGACTCTTGCGGGCAGCAGGAGTTCTGGAGTTTCGCATTGCTGTGAGCGCTGCTGCTCCCCAGGGCGTGAATCCCGACGACATCCGCAATCAGTTGGCTGATCGTGGCCCGACTGGCACCGACTCGGCCGTGGCTCGTTGGTTCCCCATCAATGATCTGAAGCAGTGGTACGAGACTCCTGAGCAGCTCGAGGCGCTCCTGAGTGATCCCACCGAATATATGAAGGCTCGCGACTTGGTGGGAGCGTCCTACGAGGGTCGTCCCTACCTTCTGCTATACACCAGTGATGCGTTGAGCATGGTTCACTCGGGGCAGTCGCAGTGGTCAATGGTACGCGCCTTCCGCTCGCAGGATGAACTGGGTCGCCAGTCCGTGGCTTTCCAACTCGATCACGCCGGCGGCTCCATGATAGGCAGGCTCACCGGACCAAATGTGGGCAAGGCCATGGCCATCGTGCTCGACGGTCAGGTCTACAGCGCCCCCCGTTTGCAGAGCCAGATAAGTGGCAGCGGCCAGATCACCGGAAGCTTCACCGACAGTGATGTGCAGTATCTGGTTCGCGTGCTCGAAGGCGGGGAGCTGGAAGCACGGTTGCTACCCGAGCCCGTCTCCACCTCGATCCTCGGGCCAGCCCTGGGTCGCGACAATCTTCTGCGTGGACGCGATGCTGTTGTCTACTCCGTTCTGGCAACCGCCGTAGTGATGGTGATGTACTACTTCGGTGCCGGTGTCATCGCCAATATCGCCCTCGCCATCAATGTGATCCTGATCTTCGGAATCACCGCCATGGTCGATGGCACTTTCACACTTCCCGGCCTCGCTGGTGTGGCCCTGAGCATTGCCATGGCTGTCGATGCCAATGTGCTTATCTACGAACGCGTTCGCGAGGAGCTGATTGACAACAAGGAGCCACTCAAGAATGCGCTTCGATTGGGATACGCCAGAGCGCTCAGCGCCATCGTCGACGGCAACATCACCAATCTCATCGTCTGCGTCGTGCTCTATAAGGTTGCGGCCACTGAGGTGAAGGGATTCGCGCTCACTATGACGATCGGGGTATTGACCACGCTATTCACGGCGTTGTTCGTCACCCGCGTTCTGTTCGCCATCTACACCGATGTGTTCAAGTGCCGAACTCTGCCCATGCTTCCCACGGTTTTCCCCTTCGTGGCGCGACTGCTGCATCCCCGCCTTGATTGGATGGCGATCCGCTGGCCCATCTGGGTAGTTTGCATCGGCTTGGGACTGGCTTCGCTGGCAGTGGTCGTCGAGCGAGGCCGCGAACTGCTGGAGACAGAGTTCCGCGGCGGAGTAACCATGACCATGAGCACCCGCATGGCTCGCACGGGAGAGCCGACGGGATCCAATGGTGGATTGCTTCTGTCCCGACCCGCTGTTGAATCGCGAGTTCGCACCATCGGCGAGAAGGCGGCACCGGGATCCGTTGCAAGTGAGTTGCGTTCCGCAAATGTGTTGACGGTGGGAGAACTGTCGGGCAACTTCGAGTCAACCTCGTTCCAGATCAAGGTGGCCAATCCCGCCAATCTGGAGTCATCGGGCACACTGACCGAGGACCTGGTGAATGCCATCGGCGATGAGTTCGCTCAGGACATCGATGTGGTGATGCCATCCAGATTCACTGGGCTCGGTGTTGCTGACAGCTCCAAGTTCACCTTCCCCATTCAGCATCAAACTCTTGGCGCCAACATCGGCCGTCCGGCAGTCAGTGATCAAGTTCATGACTACATGGGTGGGGTGGCGGTCGTGCTCGAGGGCATAGACCCGCCCGTTACCGTGCCCGCGGCACTCAGCAGAATTGCTCGCATGCGATCCCAGCCCGACTTCTCACTTCAGGCTGGTAGGGCAACCGAGGTTATAGGACTGGATGCAGTGAATCCAGCAGACCCCAGTCAAGGGTACAGAGCGATCGTGGTGCTGGTAGCAGACCCAGCCGTCAACCTCGACAAGGTCGATGCTGCAACTTGGTCGACAAACCTAGCCGACGCGGAATGGTCACTGATCTCTGCGGCGTTTGGCCAGAAGCTGAGTCTTGATCAGGTCAACTCATTCTCACCTCGTGTTGCGGAAAACCTGGCACAAAGTGCCATTGTTGCGGTTGTATTGAGCCTAATAGGCATGCTGCTCTATATCTGGCTGCGGTTCTCCTCCTTCAGATACTCGGCCGCCACCATAGTGGCTCTGATGTTCAACTTGTCAATCTGCCTGGGCGCTCTCTCGGTGAGCACTCTGATTGGCCAGTCATCCTTTGCCGCTTCCATCGGGCTGGAAGAGTTCCGCATCGATCTCAATGTCATTTCGGCTCTGTTAACGATCATCGGCTACAGCCTGAACGACACGATCGTCATCCTCGACCGCATCCGCGAGAACAAGGGCAAGCTGCCCTACGCCAGCCGCCGGGTGGTGAACAACTCGATCAACCAGACCTTCAGCAGAACCGTGCTGACCGGTGGTTCGACCATCGCCACGGCGGTGATTCTGTACTACATCGGCGGAACCGGTATCCGTCCCTTCGCCTTCACCTTCCTTGTTGGTTTGATTGCGGGTACTATTTCCTCAGTCGTGATTGCTGCTCCCTTGTCTTATAGCAAGGACGCAGATGCAAGTGAGGCTAAGACTGCAGATGGGCATGCAGACGAGGCCATGGAACAGAACACAGCCCCGAATCAAGTTTGATCGCCGACACCAGATCGGCGAAGTGCAAGGAGGCACAATGAACCGCGGTGGAAAACTTGTTGTTGTTAGCGTGGTCGTGCTTTTCATGGTGGCGGGGATGTACTACGCATTCTTTGCTCCATCACCGACCGATACGACGGACTACACACTGAACGAACCTCTGCCTGAGGCTCCGGTAGTGAAGCCAACGGTGGAACCGTCCATCACGGCGACGCTTCCAGCGCCGCCCAGCAGCAATGTGTTCAGCAATGCCAATGCGAACAAGCCCACGCTGCCCTCGATCGATGCTCCGCCAGTTGCGGCGGGCGCGACTCCTGGTCCAGCAATCGCCGCAGCAAATAGTGCACCTGCAGTTGCAACTTTGCCCACACCAGTTATCCCTAAGGCTGCACCCATCATCGCATCGCCTGCTCCGCGAGCTGCCAACACATCGCCGACCATCACCACGGCAGCCACCGACTACACCGTAAAGTCCGGTGACACTCTTTCGTCGATTGCCGCCAACTACTTTGGCTCAGCCAAGCAGTGGCAAGCCATTGCCAAGGCGAACCCTGGGATGGATCCGGTGAAACTCGCCGTTGGTCAGAAGATTAGGTTGCCTGCAAAGGGAACAGCGAATCCGGCGTCTGCATCCGCTGCCGGATTACAACCGGCAACTGTCGGCGCATCTCGGACTGCCGCTGTCGGCGAGTACACCATCAGGTCTGGCGACACGCTTTCCTCCATCGCTGCTCGATATCTAGGGAAAACCAGCGCCTGGAAAGAGGTTTATGAACTCAACAAGACCGCCATCGGTGCCAATCCCGCGGCGCTCAAAGTGGGGATGAAACTGCGATTGCCAGGGAAGGCCATTGCGGCTGATGTCCCCGAGGTGCCCGTACTTCCTGCTGTCAGCCCCACACTCATCCCGGGTCCCGTTGGCGCTGTGCCTGTCATCGCACCGCCAGTAGCAGTGCCGGCGACTCCAGTGCTTCCGGCAAATTCACCTGTCCTTGTCCCGCCTTCAGGAAACTGAGTCCGACGAGTTTCAGATTTGAATCATGAGCACCTCGCTGCGGCCACTATGACCTCAGCGAGGTGTTTCGTTTGGGTGGTACCCACAATCAGGCAACTCACAGCCTCGTGCGCCAGAATGAAGGGCACCGCCTCGAGCACCTTGCTACGACCGCTGCCTAGTGGTTTCTTCACCATCACGCCAACATGGCGGCGCGCCGCTTCGTCGAGAACTACACGCATGGAGTCATCATGGGGGCCGTACTCCACCATCAACACTTGAATGCGAGGATCATCGAGGGCGAGCCCGAATCCCTCGAGGGTGCGACCGGAGAAGCCAATCATGCCCACTCGTCCCGCCGATTGTTCCCGTTCCAGTTGCTTGAGACAACTTCCGTCTCGGAGAATGGCGACATCGTCCGCGTCGGCATGAATGTGCACGATGTCGAGACAGGGCCGCTGCAACTTGGTCATGCTGGTGCGGATGCTCTGCTCCACCGCAACGGTGGAAAAATCGTAATGGCTGCTGCCCTCATTGAAAGTCTCACCTACTTTGGTAGAGATCAGCACACCACTCCCCGCCGGAACTGCTTCTCCGATTCGAGCTTCAGCCAAGCCGTAGGCAGGGGCGGTGTCGATGAGTCGAACTCCCAGTTGCAGAATCTCCGAGATGAGCACGCGGCTCTGAGCATCGCTCGGTAGTGGGTATTCCTCTGGGTACTTGATGCCCGTGTTTCGCCCAATCTTGAAGCTTCCCCAGGCGATGCAGGGGATCTCCCGTTGGCACCGGGGCAGGGGTCTAAGCGGAATCATGGCCAGTCTCTCCAGTCTGCACAATCCCAGGGAGGGGATGCGATGCCAAGCATTTCGCCGCTTTGAACACAGTGTTCCAGAGGAGCCAAGCCCGGTTGATCAGCAGTCGATAATCGAGCGGCCACGGCAGATGCAACCACTTCAGCCGCCTGAGGAGCGAGCACCAGCTTGGTGGGCCAGAGCGTACAGATCGGCCAGTCAACTTCCACGGCTGGGTCATCGGGTCGACAACCGCCGTTCTCCTTCTCAGCTCGATCGATCAGATAGTTTGCCCATCGCGTACCGCGCAAATCCAGCCCCGGCAGGCAGTCGCGAAGAGCTTTTTCCAAATGGTGCCCGAATGCGGTTTCATTCATCGACGCTCCGCTTTCGGCTAGCTCACCGCCGATGTGCCAAACAGTTGTTCCGTCCTGACATCTACCGCTGGTAACAGTCAGGCGCGTGCGCGCACCATCTATGCAGTGCCCATTCAACTGGGGCAGTGATTCTCCTTGCACCAGCCCTTGCCTCAGTGGCCGGAGTTGCATCGCAGGCGCCACGCGCCCCGCCATTCTCAGGAGCGAAGCATTTCCCGCGCCGGCAGCAAGTACTGCGCCTCGCGCCGTGACGGTCAGATGATTGGCATCGGTTGATTCGCCAGGGCTACCCGTGCCCGGCTCCGAACCTAGCCGCACTAAGCAGCGCACGCCCTCACGCTCTGGGCCAAGGCGCATCACCGTGCCTTTCAGGCACGAGTTTGGCCTGACACGATGAAGCTCTCGTAGAAGCGAGCAGGGGTCTATCACCCTCTCGGGCAATCGCAGTACATCTCCCGGGCAACTCTGCAAAGCTGCTGGTCGATCCGAGCTGCCGACTGCCTCTGGCTTCACCGCCAGAGTCATGCTTGCACCCTTGAGCACAAGAGCAGAAGTCAACCCACTGGTTCTCCAGAGCCAGCAGTTGTCAGATATGACTTCGACCGCACGCAGATCAGGTTGTGCTTGCCCTGACATCATGGCTGTCCACCGACTCACCTGGGCACTGGCGCAGGCGGCAGCTGCAGAAACAATGCCGCTCAGGGCATACTTCGTGCCCGAGTGAAGGATCCCCTGCGAGCAAGATGTCTGCCCATCTCCGAGTGCAGTGCGTTCGATCAGAAGCGACCGGATTGAGCGGGCTTCGAGGGCTCGCAGTGCGAACATGCCGGCGGCCCCGCCACCGATCACCAAGCAGTCAACTTCAACTGCCGACCGCTCATTCATCTTGAGTTTCCACGGTGTCGCGGGCTTTGCCAAGCGGCATAGTATCGGGCTACTAAGAGGTGAAGCATGAGTCATAAGGTAGTTCTGATTCCCGGAGATGGCATCGGTCCAGAGGTGGCCCATGCCGCGCGTCGCATCCTCGACGCTGCTGCCGCCCCACTCGAGTGGATAGAGCGGCACGCGGGAATCGCCGCCCTGCAGCGAGGCTTCAAGGATGTCCTGCCTCAGGAAACTGTCGATGAAGTAGAGCAGTGCGGCGTGGCACTGAAGGGCCCTTGCACCACACCAGTTGGCGGCGGATTCTCCTCGGTCAATGTGGCCATGCGCAAGCGGCTGAATCTTTACGGCGCTGTCCGCCCGGTGCGCTCCCTCGCGGGAGTACCGACGCGATTCGAGGGCGTCGATCTGGTAGTAGTGCGCGAGAACACCGAGGGCCTGTATGCCGGCATCGAGAATGAAATCACGCGCGGGGTGGTGACCAGCCTCAAAGTAGCAACAGAGGAAGCTTGTACTCGGATCGCTCACTTTGCCTTCCGATACGCCGTGGCTAGAGGCCGCAAGAGAGTTACGGTGTTTCATAAGGCCAACATCATGAAACTGTCTGATGGCCTCATGCTTCGCTGCTCCAAGACGGTGCATGACAATTGGTATCCCCAAATCGTCTACGACGAGTTGATTATTGATGCCGCGTGCATGCGACTCGTTCAGGACCCCACGCGCTTCGATGTGATCATGATGGAGAACCTTTATGGGGATGTCATCAGCGACCTTTGTGCGGGGTTGGTGGGGGGGCTCGGAGTAGTCCCCGGTGCCAATATCGGCGAGCACACTTCGGTATTCGAGGCAGTGCACGGCTCGGCCCCCGATATTGCTGGAAAGGGGCTCGCGAACCCTCTCGCGATTGTCATGAGCTCGGTGATGATGCTCAATCATCTTGCCGAGACGCGCGGCGATGAGGCTTGCAAGAAGGCGGCCAATAAGGTGCGCGATGCCTACAACCGAGCCTTGTTGGATGGATGCAAGACCCGAGACCTCGGCGGCGAACTTGGTACCGATCAGTTTGCTGACGAGATCATTGCGCGTTTCTAGAGCGAAGGGGTAGGACACCAAGGCTCTGCTGCCTCCTGGAGCTGCTGCACGGCAGCCTCATGGTGCTGTGAAGAAATTGCTGAGCGCCTCTCGCACTTCTCTGGGTGCGTCGGCAAACACCACATGACCTGCTCCCGGAATGCGTACACAGCGGCAGTCCGGCAGCAACTCGGCAAATGTGTCACACATAGATATGTCCGTTAGTTGATCGGCATCGCCCCAAACCACCAATGTTCGCGCCCGGATCCGGGGCAATGCCCCGCGCACGCCATCAAGCAGGAACTCCCGCATCCCCTCAATGATGTCGGCAGTTGCCTCGCGGCGGCGAGTTGCGTCACTAACGAGACTCCGGCGAAAGAACCCGGGCACGAATGGGGGGCGCGCGAAAGCCAACTTCAGCATGCGGTCTAGATCGCTCAGCGAGGCGAAGTCCAGAGGATTCACCCCGGCCTCGATGCCTTGCATGAATGCATTTACACGCCCGGGGCGCACCCCTGCAGGCGCCAGCAGCACCAGACGATTCACACGGCTCGGGAACTCCGCTGCATAGGCGGCGGCCAGCGAACCACCCATAGAAGTTCCCACAAGATCCCACCGAGCGATGCCCAGTTGCTTCCGCAGGCCCTCGATTCCCTCGAGGTAATACTGGGGGCTCGGCACAGCCCCTGCGGGCAGGTCATGCTCTCCGAATCCGGGCAGGTCGATGGCGATTACCCTCTGCCAAGGTGCGCGCCACGACATCGTAAGGAGCATGGCATCCTTGCTGGTTGCGAATCCATGCAGGAAGAGACTCGGCACACCATCACTTCGTCCCGCCTGAATCATGGGCCACCGATCTCCATCGACGGTGATGAGGCGATGGCGGAAACCTCCCGCCAAGTAGACCGCCCGCATGGCACCTCGATGTATGGCACCAGCTAGCCAGTTCCTCACTCGATCAATCTCCTACCCACAAGCCGGGAATCAACTCGCGGATCCGATTCACAAGTTCTGTTGGAGGAGGCGCAACAACCAGCACTCGAAGCCCCGTCCCCGGATGGGTGAACTCCAACTTCCACGCGTGCAGCATGAGCCCACGATCGCCACCGCTTTGAGCGTTGGCATTGGGCGGCATCAGCGGTCGGTAGATGTGGTCGCCGACGACGGGTGCTCCTATGTAAGCCATGTGGGCCCGAATCTGATGAAGCCTTCCCGTGGTGATGCCGACCGAGAGGAGCGAGTACTCACCGAGGCGGCCAATCGTCCTCCACTCAGTGCCGGCCTCATCGCCATTGCGCCCGACCACCGCTACTTTCAGACTCCCTCGCCTCACCTCCGCGATGGGGTAGTCGCAGCTGCCACTGGACGAGGGCAATCGACCCTTGACCAACGCGAGATAGGTCTTGCCGATAGTGCGTGCCGCGAACTGCCCGCGCAGAGAGTCATAGGCTGCCGCTGTTCTCCCGATGATCAGACATCCGCTCGTCATCCGGTCCAGGCGGTGGACGAGTCCCCAGTCCCGCGGGGCGCCCAGCAACGCCAGTTCCTTACCCCACTGGGCGAATGCCCCGTTGAGAATCGTGTCACGCATGTGTCGGGCCCCGGGTTCACTCGCGACACCTACCGGTTTCTTCAAGACGACAAACGCAGCATCCTCCAGGAGAACTTCGCAGGGGATTGAGGGGTTCGACTCGGGAGCCTTCATGCTCTCGTATCATCGCACGACTTGTCATGTCAGGCACGATTCTGCTGACCTTTGATGTCGAGGAGTTTGACGCGCCCCTCGAGTACGGCCGAGCTCTTTCATTGCCGGATCAGATGGCAGTTGGGCAGCAGGGCTGTGAGCGGGTGCTGAAAATGCTTGGGCAAACTAGGCGCCGGGCAACTCTGTTTGTGACCGCATCCTTTGCCGCTTACGCGCCCGCTCTGATCAAGTGCGCCGCAGCGAGCCATGAGATCGCTTCACATGGATTGACTCATGGGCCAGTCCGAGCGGGAGATGCGAAGGACAGCCGCGAGCTTCTCTCCCAGTGCAGCGGCCAGGCCATCAGAGGATTCAGATCTCCCCGCATGGGGCTGATCAACCCTGGCGAGTTGATTACGGCTGGTTATCAATGGGACTCATCGGTAAACCCAGTTTGGCTTCCCGGCCGTTATGACAATCGCCACCTGCCTCGGGTGATTACGCAGTCGGATGGGCTGGTTGAGATTCCCGCGTCCTGTACTCCGACCCTCCGCCTACCTCTTTTCTGGCTGAGCGTGAAGAATCTGCCGCTGGCGTTCATCTTGAGCGCTGCCCGCCGCTGCCTCGCCCTTGACGGCCATCTGATGCTCTACTTTCATCCATGGGAGTTTGTCGACCTGGCACATTCGGGGTTGCCGCGCTACATGCGCCACCCTTGCGGAGAAGTCATGATGGATCGACTGCTGTACTTGCTAGAGCATCTGGAGCGCGATGGCGAGTGCCTTGGCACTTCTGACTTCCTCGCGCGCCGAGGCTTCGTCAATGAGCGATCGCCCTCATAGGATCCCGCTGCCGATGAGTTCTAGACAGCATGACTGACATTGCAGACCGACAGTTTGGAGAGCCCGCCACCGCGCGCAGACTTCGCCCATTCGGCGAGAGCATTTTCACCACCATGAGCGCTCTGGCGGTGCGACACAGCGCCATCAATCTGGGCCAGGGGTTCCCTGACTTCGAGCCTCCCGAGTTTGTGCGCAGCGCGGCGAAACGCGCTCTAGATGGGGGGTTCAGCCAGTACGGACGATCCTTCGGCTTGCCTGAAGTGAATCGCGTCCTCTCTCGGCAGCTGCTGGGAACAACCGGTAATGAGTACGACCCCGACTTGGGGATTTGCGTCACGGCAGGGTGCACCGAAGCAATCGCAGCGGCAATGCTGGGACTTCTTGATCCCGGTGATGAAGTGGTGATGATGGATCCCTGTTACGACTCCTACGCTGCCTGCGTCGTGATGGCAGGGGGAGTCCCGCGACGCATTGCGCTCTCACTTCCCGGGTTCCGCATTGACGAGGCAACACTTCGGGGAGCCTGCAGCACCCGCACCCGGGCCATTCTCCTCAACTCACCCCATAATCCCACAGGTCGCATATTCGATGAGGAGGAACTAGCCGCAGTAGCGCGCATCGCCACCGATATAGGGTGCATCGTCATCTCCGATGAGGTCTATGAGTGGATCACATTCACACGCAAGCATCTCTCCATCGCGTCGCTGCCGGGGATGAGCGCAAGAACGCTAGTCCTCTCCAGCTTGGGAAAGACTTTCAGTTGCACGGGGTTCAAGGTGGGATGGGCGGCAGGTCCGAATCACTTGGTAGCGGCTGTTCGAGCGGCCCATCAGTTCCTTACATTCTGCAGTGCCACGCCGCTCCAGCAGTCTGCCATTGCAGCCTTTGCCAACCTGGAGGAGTACCTCCCCAGTTTGAGATCTGACTATCTGCGGCGGAGGGACCAGATGGTGCATGGTCTGCAGCAAGCCGGATTCTCCTGCATTACACCCGAGGGCTCCTACTTCATCGTGGCGGAGCACGGTCACCTCGGCCTCGGAACTGATATCGACGCGGCTCAAACTCTAGTGCGCGAGGCCAGAGTGGCGACGATTCCCGTCAGTGCCTTCTATGGGGATCCCGCCGCCAATCCCCACTTTCTCCGCGTGGCTTTCTGCAAGAGTGACGAAACAATCTCCGAGGCTTGTCGCCGACTTCAGGTCTACTCCCGCCGTAGAGGGCAGGGGTGAGAGATCACTCCGGCTCTCTGACGCGAAGCAGCCAGCAAGGGCACACTCTCGGCGGTTCTGCTACACTGGCGGATTCCTCGGAGAACCCCCGTGTACGCAATTATCGAAGATAGTGGAACTCAGATCAAGGTCACCCCGGGCGATGTCATCGATATCGACTTGCGCGAAGTCCCCGCCAACGGTGGGCTCATATTCAGCAAGGTGCTTGCGATCGGAACTGCCGATGGCACTCCGGCACGCATTGGCGCTCCCTATATCGCTGGTGCCTCCGTTACCGCGGAGTTTGTAACGACCGGAGATGACGGAGACAAGGACAACGAGACTGCTGAGGTCTCAGTGAAGACGGTCTCCAACAACTATTCCCGTCGCAAGGGATGGCGGCGCAAGCGCGGCCAGAAGCAGCGTTACCTTCGCGTGAAGATCGCCTCGATCGCCGGCTGACCTACTCATTCTCACCCGCGCAGTGTCTGCTCGATGCGTGAGACATGCTCGGTTGCGCCAGTAATGGCACTCAAACAAACTGACTCGCACAGCGCCGCCAGGCGGGGGAGCGGGACCACGGATTCTGGCAAACCGGTGCAGGCAACCGCGTTTGCGAGTGCGGGCGATTTCTCTGACTCGATCACGGCGCCGAGTCGATCACTCCAAAGGAATTGATCGGCATTGAGATCGACTATGCCGAATCCTCCCACGGCACACAGGCGCCGCACCCGAGTAAATGCATCGTTAGAGAGCGTTGCCATGAGAGTCGACCCCGACTCCGAGCTCATCTGCATCGTCACCGTTCCGCGGAAGTCGTGGAATGCCCGCAGAGCACCAAGCCGCCTAGCCGAAATGGCGCGCTCGCAGAGGCGCGGAGTCGAAGTGGCGCGGGCCAGTTCCCATCCATGGTCAAGCGCGGCAGCACACGCCATCACATCGCTCAACTGTGAGAGAAGGACTCCCTCACCGCAATCGTCCAAACTCAAAACAGTCGCGGCGAATGGAGCCGAGGACTGAGAGCAGACATCCAATACCCGTGCAAAGCCCACGCTCCCCGAGGCTCCGCCCAAAACGCCATAGTTGAACAGTTCCGGCACTTCGAGCCACGATTCACTGGGTACACCCAGAAGCATTCGCCGTGATAGTGAGTTCGACAGCGGCATATTCTCCTCCGCCCCCCAAACCCACACTTCGCACTCCCGTGCCGCAAGCAGGAAACGCCTAGGGTCGTTGAACTTTGGCTCCACGGACCGGAACATCGACGGGATCTGCACGCCGTGCGGTGCACCTATAAGTGTCACCTCTCTGTTCGTTGCCAGGAGGAGCAGCCACTCAGGAGCATCGGTCCCGAGCCAGAGCGCTACTGGTGGGCAATCGCGTGATGTTGAGAACCCATCCATGAGATCTATAGCGCAGTCTAAATAGTTACGGCAGCAACACCACCCCCTCAAGCATTTGCGTAGACTCCCGCTGCGATTAGGCAATCGCCGCCAGGGATCAAACCCTGGTTGAGGAAAGTCCGAACACGACAGGACACGGTGGTGGCTAACGGCCACCAGCCCGCGCGCCGGGCTAGGGACAGTGCCACAGAAAATACACCGCCTGCTCCTCACGGAGTCGGTAAGGGTGAAATGGTGCGGTAAGAGCGCACCGCTCGCTTGGTGACAAGCGAGGCAGGGCAAACCCCACCGCGTGCAAGCGCAAGCAGCCCGCTGGCTCCGGCCAGCACCTGCGGTCCGCAGGTAGGGCGGGTAGCGTGCTAGGAGGCCGCCGGCAACGGCGGTCCAGAGAGGAATGGTTGCCGAGGACCGAAAGGTCCTTTACAGAATTCGGCTTACGGTCGCAGGCGCCCCCGGCTCACAAGGCCGGGGTCTTTTTTCCACCACCGGTGGGGCGTGGGAAGACCGCAGTCCACAATTGATTAGAAATCCGCAACTTTGGTGCTTGAGATTCCTGTGCGGCAGGGGAGAATCACATCTGCTTCAGGCGTACCAATGTTGGAGATGGTTAGGGATTCGTGCGAACAATCACGGACGGACTTCGTACCTATTCGCACGAACTTGGCTCGAGACACCTTTCAAGGACAGAACCCGAATGAACAGTCTTCAGTCATACATGATGCTCCTCTATCGCAAAGCCGTCCATCCCGAGTTTTTCGGGATTGAGGGGCGTCGCCGCATTGAGCACGCTGGCATGGAAGCCGAGGGCTGGATTTTTCGCGGTGGCCATGCGATCAGGTTTCAGCATGAGGGGCTCTGCCTTTGTGAAGTGGTTTCCGATCAGGTCACCTCTTTACCCGGCGGCGGTTTGGGCGCATCTCTCCCCTGCGCTGGTGAGCGCGATCATCAGGAGACTCTCTCCGAGCGCGTCTCGTACATGACAACGATTCAAACAGAGACGCTCTCCGAGCACCTCTATCTTGGCACCTACAAGGAAATGTTGAATCACGGTCGAGAGCACGGATCTTTGCTGAGCCTCTGGACCGACGGTTCTGGCAAGCCAAATCTGTCCGTCGTGGACTTGCAGCGCTACAGCGGCGAGATCCATGTTCAGGCGTATCACCTGCGGAGTGACTGCACCATGGTGCTTCGCACCCAGTCGATGTTTCAAGTTGCCAAGGCAAAAACTCCAGCACCGATCAAGGCCTGATGCCCATCGAATCGGCACGGCTTCTGCGCATAGCACGACAGGCAGTTCTGACTGATTTGAGCTTGGGCGTCGACCTCGTGCCCATAGGCTGCATCCGCACACCATCATCATCCCGCGTGGCTGTGAGCGCACCTGAGCCGACTCCTGCCGCTGCTCCATTGCCGCGCGTTGCGACTTTGCCGCGCCCAGCGCCGAGCGTGGGCACTGGTCCCAAAGCTGAGAAGCTCTCTATGCTGCATGCCCGTCACGATGCGGAGTGTCTCCACTGCACTGGCGTGACAACTCACACTCAGACCGTCTTTGGTGAAGGCAATCCGGACGCGAAGCTGATGTTTGTCGGGGAAGCACCCGGCGAAAATGAGGACAAGGTGGGCAGGCCGTTTGTAGGGCGGGCAGGGCAGAAGCTCGATGAGATGATCGCCGCCATGGGACTTAGGCGCGAAGATGTCTACATCGCCAATGTGCTCAAAAGTCGTCCCCCCGACAATCGGACCCCTCTCGGTGAAGAGGTAATGGGGTGCGGTCCTTGGCTCTCTGCGCAGATTGAAATCATCCAGCCTCAAGTGCTTGTTTCGCTGGGGGGGCCAGCCACCAAGTACCTGCTTGGGCTCGAACAAGGAATCACTAAACTGAGGGGCATCTGGGCGCAGTGGCAAGCAACTGGCTCCGAGACCCAAATGAAGCCCATTCGAGTGATGCCGACCTTTCATCCGGCGTACCTGCTTAGGAACTACACGGTGCAGACCCGGCAAGAGGTCTGGTCGGACTTACAGCAGGTGATGGAAGCCTTGGGGCTTTTGGCCAAATAATCGCAGTGATATTTTGAAAACTCGCCATGTGGCGCATCCAAATGACGATCTGCATCGAATAGTGTGTTAGAGGGATGGAAAAGGATTGCGGGAAGGGCACAATGCCTATCTCGCAGACCCCGCCGCATATATGCGACGCGTCCCCACAGAGAGCCCCCCCACGAGGAGCCTGTCGCGACGCAAGTCTGCGGCGGGCTCTTTTCCTTTACTAGTTGCAGAAAGCGATGGCAGATGAGGTCACCAAGGCGGCCCGTTGCTCATCAACCACACCCGAGTATTCGAGCATTGTTGGCTCCGCTCCTGGACATGCGGCCAGGGCCGCAGTCATGTTGCCAATGCTGCACCATCGGGTGGCGTTTCTGTGCGCTGTCATGGCTTGGATGAAGGCAGCGGCGTCTCCCTTGCAGTACTCGCCCAGCATGGCCCGATCATGAGCCTCGACCTCCGCCAAGCGAGCATCATCAACTGGGGCATCGTCTCCGAACTGCGGACCGATGTGACTCAAGTCGGCACTTGCTATCACTAGCGTGTTCCCACCGGCGCGCTCCAGAACGATTGGCAATGCGCGAAGAAGTTCCTCGTGACTGACCCGTGCGCCATCGTCGGACATCATGCCTCTCATGGGATCGGGAACCAGCAGTCCGCAAACTGGCACACCGGGCATCAGGTGCGCTATCCAGGGTAAGTGGAGCTGGATTGAGTGTTCACCTACGTGATCAAGTTCATCCTTATAGAGGCGGTCTCCCAGCTCGTTGCCCAGAATCTCCAGCAGAGTCTGGTCCGTCTCCACGCGACCTAGCGGGGTGTCAAAGCCCATGCGGGCGCCAACAACGCCATCACCGAGCCCGAAGTGATTGGTTCCCAGAACGATGATGCGGTCAGGCTTGACATCAGGATTGAGAGATCGATAGGCGGCGGCGTAGTTCTTGCCGCCGCGTTGCAGGTCAAGGTGCGGCGCTACCAATCCAAGAGGCTGCGAGCCAAGTTCCGGGTCTTCGGCCGCTGTCAGCAAACTCGACATTTGCTCTACGGCCTTCTCAGCTGTGTCGCCAAAGGCGGTGGAGGCGCCAATCTCGTAAGCGCCGCGCGCCCGCAATCGATCCAGCAGTTCGCGCTCGAGACGCTCAGAAGTAGGGCCCCATATGAGGCCGACGGCATCCATGCGCTGCACAAGGTCGATCAGAGCTGGTTCGGGTGCCTTGACTTGTGCGGCAATGTCTGCAAGTTCTCGGTCGCCCTGAAACAGTGTGATGACCGGAAACACACCAGCTGGGACAACCAACATTTGCCCAGCAAGATTGGTTGGCTCTCTCAGTCCCACGACCTGTTGCTTGTCGTTCATTCCCGCGATGGGCTGGAAGGGACGCACATGGGGACGGCGGAGGTGCTCGGGAAGCTCACTGATCGTCTGCGCAGGCATAGGCGGATCAGTGTAGGGCACGCCGAAGGGTACTTACATTCAGATTATGAACCTCAACTTGCTTGTTTTTGGTGAACTGCATCGGGGAACGCCCGATAGAGACAGTCTGTCAGCCAACTGGGTCAATCGCCGCTAGAATCTCCTCCCCACGCAACTTCCAAGACTTCCTTTTAGAGAGACTCCATGACCACGATCAAGTTTTTCACTGCAGTTGCATTGACCACGATTGTTGCGCTGACCGGTTCACCCGCTCAGGCAATCCAGGGCACCGGCACCTCCCCGACCGCGCCGGTAAAGCCAGCGCCCCAGACTGCCCCCGGCACAGGAGATGTTCGATCAGCCAAGTCTGCTCCCAAGCGCGATATTGCTACGCAGGGCAAAGAGGTGCTCACCCCTTCGGCAACGAAACCTGCAAACTCTGTGGTAGGCGATGCTGAGCCGACAACATTAGGCGCAACTCCGCAATCAGCCGTCGCCCAAACACCAGCGCCACTGACCTTTGACCCACCGCTATTGAATCTCGGTGAGATGCAGGCGGATGTCGCCAAGTCGGGCAAGATCAAAATCCAAAACAATGGCACTGAACCCATTCGGATTCTCAAGGCGATTCCCGGCTGCGGCTGCACAACGGCGGGCTGGCCCAAGGACCCGATTCCGGCGGGAGAGTTTGCCGAGATTGAGATCACGCTGAAGCCGGGCCCGAAGCAGGGCACCCATCTGAGCAAGCGCGTGACTTTTCAAGTAGAGGGGTACGCGCCCTTGCTCCTGACTGTCGAAGGCGATGTTGCCGAGTACATCCACATGGTCCCGGACATCATCGATGCGCCTTCGCCAGAGAAGCCCTCCGAAGGAAGGATCACGCTCACTAGCGCCGATGGCACCCCATTCAAGGTGACTAATGCCAATCCGGCTGTGCTCAAGGAACTCTCCACCGAGGCTAAGACCGAGCAGGTTGTCTATGTTGATTGGGCACGCTGGGAAGAACTGGGCCGCGGGATCAAGCTCACTCTCTCGACCGATCACCCCAAGTCACAAACGCTCAGTGTGATCGTCAAGCGCTCAATCAAGACAGCCGATGGAATCACGCCGCCCGCGCCCGCCCGACCAACGAAGGCCGCAAGCCCGATTGTGGCAGCATCCCGCATTGGCGATGTGAGTCGCGTGCAGCAGGAAATCGGTGGCGGCGCCAATGTGAACGAGGCCGATCCCGCCAGCGGGCGCTCGGCTCTGCACTGGGCTGCCAAGGAGAACAAGGTCGAGGTCATTTCGCTGTTGATTGCGGCCAAGGCTGATCTCAACTTGGGCGATCGAACGGGCAAGTCCGCTCTCGCGATCGCCGCTGAGAGTGGCTCACTTGAAGCGACGCGCATGCTTATCGAGGCTGGAGCCACGGTAAATCACCGTGATGCCATCCAGGGTTCGCCGCTCCTGTGGGCTGCGGGTCTGGGCACACCGGAGACAGTTGCTGTGCTGATCGAGGCCGGCGCCGATGTCAACATCGTCGATGTGAATGGCTTGACCCCGCTGCTTTGGGCGGCAGGCATCGGTAATCCCGAGACGGTGAAACTGCTTCTCGCCCGCAACCCTGATCTGAAGATTGCCGATCAAGTGACAGGCGACACGGCGCTCCTGCGCGCAGTCCGAAGCGGCAAGCCACAGAGCGTGAAACTGCTGATCGAGGCCGGCGCCGATGTGAATGCAGTGAATCGTCAGGGGCTCACGCCGCTTCTCATTGCGGCTGGTACGGGTACCCCCGAGAAGTTGCAGTTGTTGCTCGACGCGAGAGCTGACATGGGTGCTATGAACTCCCAGGGAATGGATGCCAAGGAACTGGCGAAGCGCCGCAGCGATCAGAACGCCGAGGCAGTTCGAACCCTGCTCGGCGTTACAGTCGATTCGGCACCGGCTCCGGTGTCGGCCCCAGACGCAACTAAGCCCGGCTGATGAATCCAGGCATAGCGGGCCGTAGGATTCCTGCCAACCACGAGGAACAGCGATGCCACAGTCACCCTACTCCCAGATCCTCGCGCTGGCTCGTGAAGCGCACCTGATCG
This sequence comes from Phycisphaerales bacterium, assembly GCA_009692045.1. Classification (GTDB taxonomy): domain Bacteria; phylum Planctomycetota; class Phycisphaerae; order Phycisphaerales; family SM1A02; genus SYPI01. Next base: position 47,395 of record SIAA01000012.1, read on the forward strand.
GCGGCACAGAAGCCATCCTCTCTTGGGACCAAGAGACCATGATGCCATCGGGTGGCGTGGAATATCGCAGTCGCCAGGTTGCCCAGTTGGCGCGCCTGCATCACGAGATGGCAACGGCGCCCCGCGTCGGAGAGTTGTTGAACCAGTGTGAACAACCCAGCGGCTTGAACGGGGCTGATCCTGATTCCGCTCCTGCCAACCTGCGAGAACTTCGGCGCGACTATGACCGGGCTACCAAACTTCCTGGTTCGTTGGTTGAGGAACTGGCCAAAGTCTCCAGCGTTTCTCAGCACGAGTGGGCGCAGGCCCGTAAGGAGAGCGACTTTGCCCGCTTTCAGCCTCATCTCTCCCGACTGGTTGAGTTGAACCGGCAGAAAGCCGAGTGCCTAGGCATCCCGAGTAGCGGCGAGGCATGGGATGCGCTTGCTGACCTCTATGAGCCCGGTTGCACCGCGGCCGACGTTGTCAAGGTATTCATACCCCTGCGCAAGCGCCTGCAGGCTTTGCTGGACAGAGTGCTCGGCTCGAGCAAGGGTCCCTCAAAGCGATTCAATGAAACTGCGCTGCCCATCGAGGCGCAAGAGCGGTTTGTCCGCTTCATCGCCGAGTCAATCGGTTTCGACTTCTCCCGGGGCAGACTTGATCGATCGACTCATCCCTTCTGCGGGGGAAGTCACTGCAATGACATTCGCATGACTACTCGGTACAGCGAGACCTGCGTCAATGATGGGCTCGGTTCCACCATGCATGAGAGCGGTCACGGCATGTATGAGCAGGGGATTCGCTTTGAGCACATTGGCACGCCCATGGGCGAAGCGGTGAGCCTGGCAATCCATGAGAGTCAGAGTCGATTGTGGGAGAACCAAGTGGGCCGCAGCCGTCAGTTCTGGCAGTGGACCGCTCAGCAACTGCCCAAGTATTTCGACGATCGCGTCGCGGGATTCCCGGTCGAGGAACTTTATGGTGCGGCCAATGTAGTGGAGCCCGGATTCATCCGCGTCGACGCGGATGAGGCGACCTACAACATGCATGTGATGATTCGGTTCGAGCTCGAGCGCAAGCTCATCGATGGCTCGCTCGATGTTGCTGACCTTCCCGGCGCGTGGAACAGCCTCTACCGCGAGTACCTTCAGGTGGATGTGCCAGATGACCGCCGTGGCTGTCTGCAGGATGTGCACTGGAGCATGGGGGCATTCGGGTACTTCCCGACATACACCCTGGGAACGCTCTATTCAGCCCAGTTTTTCGAGTCGGCCTGCGCGGCGAATCCCGGACTGGTAGAGGGATTCAGCAAGGGCAAGTTCCAGCCCCTGCGCGAGTGGCTCAACGACAACATTCATGTTCAGGGTCGCAAGTTCCGCCCAGCGGAACTGTGCGTGCGAGTGACAGGCAAGCCCCTGAGCGCTGAGCCATTGATGCGCCACCTCGAAGGCAAACTCTTGCCGCTCTACGGCCTGATCTGAGACGGCTGTTGATTACGCCCGCGGCCGGGAACTTTGCCGAACAGCGATAGCGGCACCACTACCAACAGCCAGAATGGGACCATTCCGACTCCGGGGATCGCCTCGAGTACCAAGGGCACGAGCAGGAGCGGCTGTCGACCCAAAATGGCAAATATCAGTCCCGCAGTAACGATGTCAATCCCCACCTGAACTGGGGGCACAAGGGTGAACACGGCCGAAAGAACATCGCTGACTGCGGCGACACCGATGGCCGGCACGACTCGCTTCCAGCCAAAGCGTTCGATTAGCGCAGAAGTTGCGGGGGACTGCGCCGAGGTCGCTTGTGAGCTCGCTGCGCCAGGAGTGGGATTGCTGCCATCGGTTGCGTTCATCGGTGTGCTTGTTTCAGTAAGTAGATCCATGATTGCTGAGCAATAATGCGTGCCGGAAGCCTACTTTGGCTATACTCACCCCTCGCCCAAAAGGAAAGAATAAGTGTCCGTCCACCACGCCAACCTCAGGAATGTGGCGATAATCGCCCATGTCGACCACGGCAAGACCACTCTTGTCGATGCCATGCTTCGCCAATCCTCTGCCAGTGCCGAGGTGGAGCAGGGGGCCGAGTGTGTCCTCGACTCCAATCCTTTGGAGCGAGAGCGCGGCATCACCATTCTCGCCAAGAACTGCTCGGTTGAGTATGTGCTTCGCGGTGGGGAGTCAAAGGGCCAACGGATTCGCGTCAACATTATCGATACTCCCGGCCACGCCGACTTCGGTGGCGAGGTTGAGCGCGTCCTTCGCATGGCAGACGGATGCGTGTTGCTGGTCGACGCCCTCGAGGGGCCGATGCCGCAAACGAGGTTTGTGCTGCAGAAGGCGCTCGAAGTCGGGCTGAAGCCCATCGTGGTGGTGAACAAGTGCGATCGCCCTGAGGCGCGCTGTGACAAGGTGGTGGAGGAGGTATTCGACCTCTTAATCGAACTTGGCGCTGACGATATCGCGCTCGACTTCCCTCTGGTCTTTGCCTCGGGTCGCAACGGCTGGGCATCCTTCGATCGCACAGACATGAGCCGCGGCGTTGACGATCTCTTTCAAGCGATCACGGCGCGGGTAGATGCACCGGCCGATGATCCTGATGGTCCGCTGCAGTACCTCGTCACCAATCTCGATTGGTCCAGCTATGTGGGCCGAATCGGAATCGGCCGGGTGTTCCGGGGCGTCATCAAACCATCTACGCAAGTAGGGGTGTGCAAGGCAGATGGAACCGTCAAGCGCGCCCGCATCATGGCGGTCAAGCGTTTTGAAGGTCTCTCGCGTCAGGTATCGGAGCAGGTATTCGCGGGTGATTTATGCGCGGTGGAAGGCATCGATGATCTGGAGATCGGGGACACCATCGTGGCGCTGGACACACCCGAGCCGATGCGCCGCGTAGTCGTCGATGAGCCCACATTGCACATGGTGTTTCGCATCAACGATGGCCCATTCGGGGGCCGTGAGGGTAAGTTTGTAACCAGCAGACAGATTTCTGAGCGCCTCGATAAGGAGCTCGAGCGCAATGTCGCACTGCAGGTTTCGCGCGGCGAGACCGCCGACGAGTTTCGCGTCAGCGGCCGAGGCTTGCTGCACCTAGGCGTCCTTCTGGAGACCATGCGCCGCGAGGGCTACGAACTCACGGTGGGCAAGCCGGAGGTGGTCGAGAAGGAAATCGATGGCGTGCTGTGCGAACCTTGGGAACGCCTCTCCGTCGATACCGCCAATCACGCCATGGGATCGGCGCTCGAGTTGCTGGGATCGCGGGGCGCCGAAGTACAAAAGGTTGACCCCCGAGGAAACAGGCTCCACATCGAGTCGATCATTCCCGCCCGCAGCCTCATCGGCATGCGCACTCGGATGCTCAATGCCACTGGTGGAGAAGCGGTGATGCATCACTCCTTCGACAGCTGGCGACCGGTGCGCCCGGGAGAGCGGCGCCGTTTGAACGGGGTATTGATTGCCACCGAGAGCGGCTCGGCCACCACCTTCGCGCTGATAAACCTTGCTGATCGCGGCACCATGTTCATTCGACCTCAGGATGCCATCTATGAGGGACAGATCGTGGGCGAGAACTGCAAGGACAACGATCTCAATGTCAATGTGGTCAAGTTGAAGCCCATGTCCAATGTGCGTGAGTCGAGCAAAGAGGCAACGGTGGTGCTGAAATCGCCGCGAATACTGAGCCTGGAAGCGGCTCTTGAGTACATTGAAGACGATGAACTCGTCGAGATCACTCCCACGATAGTGCGAATGCGCAAGCGGATACTGCGCGAGGCGGAGCGCCGCCGCGCTGAAAGAAGTTCGCGCGACCGCGCCGAGGCAGTTGCTGGTAAGTGAGTTTCGGCCGAGAAGGGACACCCCATTGGCGACCATGGTCATGAAGTTTGGCGGAACATCGGTGGGAGATGCCGCGCGCATCCGCCGCTCGGTATCCCGCATCGCCAAGGAAGTGTCGCTGGGCAACTCAGTGGCAGTGGTGGTGAGTGCCATGGGTCACACCACGGATCAACTGATTGAACTTGCCGAGCAGGTGACTGCCCATGCCAGTCGGCGCGAGATGGACATGCTGATGGCCACGGGAGAGCAGGTCAGTGCCGCCATGGTGACCATGGCGCTTCAGGAGCTGGGCGTTGATGCTCTGAGCCTGACTGGAGCGCAGGCGGGGGTTCACACGGATGGCGTTTATGGAAGAAGCAAGGTGACCCGGGTCGATCGCAGCGCGCTGGCGCAACATATGGACCGAGGTGTGGTGCCGGTTGTGTGCGGATTCCAGGGTCTAGCTCCCAATGGCGATGTGACAACGCTCGGGCGCGGTGGTTCTGACACCACCGCGGTAGCGATCGCCGCCAGCCTCGATGTCGTCAGCACTGGTGGCTGCTGTGAGATTTACACCGATGTTCTCGGCGTCTACACCGCTGATCCCCGTCTGGTGCCGGGGGCGGTCAAGCTGGAGCGGATCAGCTACGAAGAGATGCTGGAGTTGGCGGCGCTAGGAGCAGCAGTAATGCATCCCCGTGCTGTAGTGTTTGGTGACAGATTTGGTGTGCCCATTCATGTTCGGCACAGCCAGAGTCCGGAAACGGGCACAATGATCCTCAGGGAGACCGCCGACATGGAAGACATAGCTGTAGTTGGATGTGCTTTGAAGATGGACCTAGGTCGAGTCTCGTTCCGGCGCATTCCCCGGCCCATCGGAATACAGGGCCGCATTTTTGAGCGCATCGCCAAGGCAAACATCAGCGTCGATGACATCGTGCAGACCGAGTTCGGTGATCAGACCACCATCTCCTTTACGGTGGATCACGCCGATCTGTCCGATGTGAAGGAGGTCGCAGGCGCGGTGCTTTCCGAGTTCGGCAGCGGAGAACTCGCCATCGAAGTTGGGTTGGCCAAAGTCTCGATAGTTGGCGTGGGAATGAAGAGCCACGCGGGAATCGCCAGCAGGATGTTCCGAGCATTGGGTGATGCCCAGGTCGCAATCCACAACATCACTACTAGCGAGATCAAGGTCTCATGCATAGTCGACAAAGCGAGCGGGCAGCGGGCTCTCGAGGCCGTGCACGCGGCCTTCCACCTGGA
>SIAA01000053.1 GCA_009692045.1 Phycisphaerales bacterium
GCCAAGCAGAATCCCTCCAAGCGCAGCGCGCTTTCGCGATTCTCGGTGGCTGAGCTGGAGGCTCGAATTACCCTCTGCGAGCGCAGAATCGTGGAGATCGATGCTCAACTCGCTCTCCCTGAGAGTTACAAAGACCGTGGCCTGTTTCGCCGTCTAGTCAGCGAGCGTGAAACGACAGAGAGTGATCGTCGCGCCCATGAAGAGGAATGGTTGGCCAGACCGCAGGAGTGATGGGAGGCGCATGCGGGCGGGCAAGCTAGTCGAGGAACTGAACCCGTCCCCAGAACTGCGGATCGTGCATGTCGATCTGCCACTGCGGCGACCAGACCCAGTTGTCCTCAGGTAGCCCCTTGGTCTTGGAGTAGGCATTGGTGGCAGCGTCGTTCGATCTGGAACCAGAAGAAGTCGAGTCGCGCGACTGATCATGATTGCAATGCCACTGCACTCTGGAGAAGTTGAGACGCCACTCGTCTCCCGCGCGAGGAGGAGCTGCACTGCGGGCGCGCTCCGTGAAGGACTCATGCTTCAGTGCGGGCGGTAGGAAGGCTGTCCAAGGAATGGCCCACTCCAGCGTCCACCCACTGTCCTCATCGGTGGAATCATTGAGAGTTCCTTGCACGGTGATGGCCGTCTTGAGCCCGGCGGCATCCCAGCCATGCTCGGATGGACCTTCCTCTTTGTAGCGGCGGTGCAGATAGAGGTCGAAGATGGTTCCCAGCGCGTTGACTTCGATTTCGTAGTACTCGCGCGTGTCACCATCAGGGTCAATGAAGACCTCGAAGTCGTTGTCCTGGAAGACAATCTCGTCGTGCTGGCGCAACGAGGCCCAGACATGAGGCTCTTGCAACTGCGCGGCTATATAGAGGTTGGCCGAATCCCACAGCATCTTGGCGCGGGTTCGCAAGCGGGGGGTCGGTAGTGACGGGCCTTGAATGTCTGTGAAATCCACCGTCCATGAGGCGCCGCCCCAAGCAGACTCATCCAGATCGCCATCGAGCGTGGGTGGAGTCGGCGCGCGCTGGCACAGATAGGCGCGAGGCGGAAAGAGGACCGGCACAGTGGTCTTGGCCGCGGCGCCACCCCCAACCTGATTGAGCGCGGTATCTCCGCCGAGCGACTTGGTCGGGGTACTAGCGCCGAGCGGCTTGGGGGGCGGCTGCGTCGGTTGGACCGATTGCCATTGGATCTCGATCGGGAGCCCTGCGGTGTTCGCCGGAAGAAACTTGCGAAAGAACTCACGGGCGGTTTCGGCAGCAGCCTCCTGACTCTCAAGGATGGCGAAGCGGGTCGATCCCTGCTTGATCACATCCTCTCTGATCGCTGCAGTAGCAGACCTCATCGCATTCTCTGACCGCGAGAGGTGATCTAGGTAGTCGCGGTTGATGTCAATGCTCCACTGGGACTGATCGTGCTGAATCTGCACGATTTTGGTGTCAACTCTCGGTACCGGCAGAGTGATGATCAGAGTCTCAGAGCCATCTCTCGTACCAACGCGAGACTGAGTGATGTCAAGTTCGTTCAGCGGGATGATGTACTGGATCGTGTTCCCCGGAACCTCGATGGTGACAGTTGTCTTGCCTAGCGGGATGTTGACTCCAAACCATTCCGTGCTGGATTCGCGTGTTGTGGTGACCTTTGAGTTGACGATGCGAGTACCGACTCGCAGGTCCGATTCCCTCTCAAGATCTTGGAGATAGCCCTGCAGGAGAGTGGTTGTGACCTCGTTGTCATCGGGGATGACAGCCTTGACTAACTGCCTGACCTCGCCGAGGCAGTTCTTGACAGCACTCGTGAAAGCGATCAATGCCAGCAATAGGAGCAGTAGGACGACGAGGGCCGCGATGCCCGCTACTGTCCAAGAGGAACTTCGCGCACGTTTCGCCGCATCAACCGCAGGACTACTCCCCGCTTGGTCACCGCGATCGTGTCCCGTGGAATCTCGGCTCATGGGAAGGCGCATAATAGACACACTTACTCGCCGTGAATCTCGCAAGTAATGCCGGATACACTGGGTCGCATGCGATAAGTCCATGATTCGCCGAGTCTCAAGTTCTTCGATCATCGACCAGCTCGGCGGAGTGCAACCCGAGTGATGTACGCCGCGGCATGCTGCTTCGCGCTGGCAACCCAAGCCGTGGCGCAGTCTGCGGAGAACCCAGTCAGTTCGGCCTTCGGGTTCTCGCCATCAATCTCCCGCAGTCTCTCGGGAACCCAGGATGCGTCCGGCATGGATTTCATGCTCGGCGTCCGACCGCTGCTGGGGGCGCGAGATGAGTTCGCCGCGTTGCAACGCAGTCAGGTGGATGCCCTCATAGGCGATCCTCTGGCATTCGCCGCTGACGCATGGTTCTCCATGAGGCAATGGGCACAGGATCAGGGATCGACGCGGCTGGACCTTTACGACGCTACCGTCTGGCAGTGGGCTACCGGCACCGTTCCTGGCGATCTTTCCAGTGGTGGAGTGAACCGACTCAATCTGCGCGCAGACACCAAGCTCTGGAACATCGACGGGCAGGGGATGGGCCGATTCACCTATCAGTATCGTTACACCTCGACCTACCCGGCGGGAATGGGAGAACTGGGCCAGAATGTCGGATCCAATGTCTCTCTCGACTCCGACTTCACCAGCTTCAGGAATCGGCTCGTCAGGTTCCGCCTCGAGCAGGCATTGCTGGATGGTCACGCGCTGCTGTCAGCGGGCAAGATCAATCCCAACGATTACATCCTGAACAATCCCTATGCGGGCGATGAAGTGACGCAGTTTCTTGCTTCAATCTTTGACGGCAATGATGCGATGCCCGCAGGCTTTCAGGGGTACATGCCCGGCTGCGCCCTGCTGATCGTGCCCACCGAGGGGTTGTATTGCAATCTTGTTGCGACCTCTCCCATGGGTGCGAGCAGCTCCGGGCTGGGCTTCGATGATTTGGGAGATGGTCTCTACTGGTTTGGCGCGGAAGCAGGACTGGTAGTTTCGAATGCTGAGGGCACCCGGCCGGGCAAGTACGCGGTGGTGGTTTCCAATACCAATGTTGGCATCGGTACCACCGACAGCTCCACAGCCGTGTCGGGAAACAGCATCGGCTTCTTGGCCGCGCAGGAAGTCGGCGACAACCTGGGAGTGTTTGGGGAGTTTGTTTACGCCAATCCCGATCTGAGCGCTGTCAAGTGGGAGTGGGCCGCAGGTGTTTCCATCGACAGGCCATTCGATCGCCGCGGCGATGGGGCGGGACTAGCCTTCGGCATGGAGGCTCCCAGCGATGGCACAGATCGTGTTGAGTCGGTTGTTGAGTTGTACTATCGCATCCAGATGACTCAGACACTGCAGATCACCCCCGACATTCAGTTCATAGTTGATCCCAACAACCCAGCTAATGACCAGAACTTCATTACGGTGTTCGGAATTCGTGCCACGCTTCGCTTCTGAGTAGCCATGGGCATTGCCATTTGTTCATGGGCTGGCAGTGAGGATCGATCTCCCATCGATGCGGGTATGCGGCACCTCTCTGGGCTTTGCTTGACACTTGCTCTCATGGCGGGTTCAGCAGCCAGCGATGCAGCCCAGTCATCTGTATCCACGCCGGTGCGCGTCAAGGACCAAGCCGCTGTCGAACAGGTCGATGCTGCCCGAGCTGCGCTTACTTCATTCGAGAAGGCGATCGCTGATTCAGATCTGGACCGGGCTGCAGCCCTGCTCGATCTGGAGGATGTCCCTCCTGGTATCCGAGTCCAAGTTGGTCAGAGACTGGCGCTGGAACTGGCGCTGGTTCTGGAGCGCGTTCCACCCACTGCCGATCGTTCTGTTGCTAGCGATGGCGAGGAGTGGCTGCTGGCAAGTACTGGGGGCGGCGACATCTCACTGGTGCGCACGCGGGCCGCTGATGATTCATTTGATTGGAGATTCAGCCGTCGCACCGTAGAAGCACTGCCGAGAATATTTCTGGCGGTGATCGATGGTCCGATTCTCGTACCAAGCGAGGCCATGGCAGCGCGGGGTCAGGCGAATGTGAAATTCCTGCAGTGGCAGGCGCCAGAGGTGGGACTTTGGATCGTCATGCCTCGTCTGCTTCGGCACAGTTTCCTGAGCCTAGATCTGTATCAATGGATCGGCCTCCCGATAATCGCAACTTGCGCCTGGGCACTCGCATGGTTGGTGGCAGCGATTGCCGGACGGGTGCTGCATCGCGTCGCCTCAATTCGTTGTCGCGGGGGCGCAGCCGCGGAGGATGGTGACAGTTGGAGAGCAGTGACCAAGGGTGTCATTCGCACCACTGCATGGGCTTTGGGCTTTCAGTTTGCCGCGTGGCTGGTGCTCTTGCTGGCGCTGCCGCTCACGATGCTTGACTTCGCCCTTTCGGGCTTGCAAGTCGCGACCACTGCTGCCGTGGTGTGGCTGGGCTGTGATCTAGTCGACTTCGGCGCCCTATGGTTTCGATCGAAAGAGCTCGCGGGCAGATTGCGGGAGATGGATGATCTGCTGGTCAAGAGCGCGGCCAGACTCTGCAAGATCGCCGTGTTCCTCGCTGGCTTGGTGACAGTTGTGGCGCTCTTGGGCGCCGAGTCCTCAGTGAATCGATTGCTCGCCGGATTGGGAATCGGTGGTTTGGCGTTCGCCCTCGCGGCGCAGGAGCCACTCAAGAACTTCTTCTCTTCGATTGTCATCGCTTATGACCGGCCATTTACTGTAGGAGACACCATCTCCATAGATGGGGTTCAAGGAGTGGTGGAGGATGTCGGTTTCCGCGTGACTCGACTGCGAACGAAGTTGGGAACCGCTCTGACGATTCCCAATGCGACGCTCGCGTCCACCAGAATCGAAACGCTGCCGCAGAGTGGGCTGCGCAAAGAGTTCAAGTCGACTCTGCTGCTTGACTGCTCTACCAGCGGCGAGCAGATCGATGCCCTGCGGAGCAGTGTTCTGCAGTTCCTCGGTACCTGCGCTCTCGTGGATCGAGGCAGCGCCGAAGTGGGCGTGCACACAATCTCGCCCGATGGCATCGAGTTCAACATCGCCGTTCTGGTGCGGAGGCCTGCCAAGCGTTCCCCCGGAGAGGACGTAGATGTATTCGATGAGGTGTGCCGAGGCGTGATCCGATTAGTTCAGGCTGGGGGCATCAAGTTACGGTCGCGCAGTTAGGTTGGCGCAGCGCCTGACCTGCTGCGGGGTTTTGACGCTTACGAGTTACTATGGTCGGCAGCGATGCGTCCAGACTTTCTCCCATTTTGCCGACCCAGCATTTCCGAATCCGACATCGAATCGGTGGTGTCAGTTCTTCGTGGGGGATGGATCACTACCGGGCCAGTTGTCAATCAACTCGAGGAGTTGGTGAAGGCGCGAACGGGCGCCCGCGAAGCGCTGGTGTTCACCTCGGCGACGGCGGCATTCCACTGCTTGCTGGTCGCCATGGGAATCGGTCCTGGCGACGAGGTCGTGACTCCTTCGATGACATGGGTGTCGACACCGAACCTCATCGAGTTGGTTGGCGCCCGTGCCGTCTTCGTAGATGTTGATCGCGAGACTCTGATGGCAGATGCGAGTGCCATGGAGGCGGCGATCACCAGTCGCACTCGCCTGCTGGTTCCCGTGCACTTCGCCGGCGCGCCGGTGGATCTGGAGGCTTACCGAGCAGTGGCGCGGCGGCGGGGGATCCCCTTGGTGGAGGACGCAGCGCATGCCATCGGCACCCGATATCGCGGCGTGGAGATTGGCAGCACCGGCACCGCCATTTTCAGTCTCCACCCCATCAAGAACATCACTGCCGGAGAGGGCGGAGTGTTGGTGACGGATGATGCGGCGCTGGCAGATCGGCTGCGCCGCCTCCGATTTCACGGCCTTGCTAGCAACGCCCACGAGCGCTCGCAGCAGGGTCGATCACCGCAGAGCGAGGTTCAAGAACCGGGTTTCAAATACAACATGCCTGACATGAATGCAGCGCTGGCGGTGAGTCAGATGGGGCGTCTCGACACTTTCATCACTCGCCGCGAGGAGTTGGTGGGCATCTACCGCGACCTTTTGGCGGGCGTCGATGGAATCGAGCCGGTGGCGGATCCAGCTTGGAATCATCGTCATTCACGCCACCTGTTCATCGTGCGAGTGATCGCCGAGAAAACGGGAATGAATAGATCGGAGTTCATGGACGCGCTCAAGCGACTGAACATCGGGACCGGCATCCACTTTCTTGCCGCCCACACCCATTCTTGGTATCGCCAGCAGCGGCCTCTGCCCAGCGGTGCCCTGGCGAATACCACTTGGAACTCCGAGAGAATCTGCACTTTGCCGTTGTTTCCGGCCATGTCCAACGCGGATGTTGTCAGCGTCGTTGATGCAGTGAAGGCGGTCCTCGCAAGTGCGAGGGCGGGAGCGCAGGCGTGAGAGAACCCGTCTCTATCGTGATTCCCGTATACAACGAGCGGGAGAATTTTCCCGAGTTGCTGCGCCGCTGCTTGGCCGTGGGGCGGGCGATGCAGCGCCCGTGGGAGTTGTTGCTGGTTGATGACGGCAGCCGCGATGGTTCGGCCGACCTACTTGAGCGAGCGGCGCTCGACTATCCCGGCGAGGTTCGGGCGTTACTACTCAATCGAAACTATGGTCAACACAGCGCAGTTTTATGCGGCCTAGCGCAGGCACGGGGCGAGATTATTGTCACCCTTGATGCCGACCTGCAGAACCCGCCCGAGGAGATCCCCCGACTGGTGGCGGCGATGGACGAGGGTCTCGATGTGGTGGGAACTGTGCGTATGGATCGGCAGGACTCACTGTTTCGGCGCTTAGCCAGTGGGTTGGTGAATCGACTGGTGCGAGCGACAACGGGCGTTGACATGCACGATTACGGATGCATGTTGCGGGCCTACCGGCGCCGCGTCGTTGTTGCCATGCTGGAGTGCCGCGAGCGCTCAACATTTGTTCCTGTGCTTGCCAACTTGTTTGCCAAGCGAACCGGCGAGATTGAAGTGCGCCATGCCGAGCGAACCCTGGGGGAGTCCAAGTACTCGCTGTGGAAGTTGGTGAATCTGCAGTTCGATCTACTGACTTGCATGACAACCACTCCCTTGCGCTTGCTCACATGGTTGGGTGCGGGTGTCTCGGTCGCGAGCATCGGATTTGCCTGCCTATTGCTGGCACTTCGCGTGTGGTTTGGCGCATCATGGGCGGGCGAAGGCGTGTTCACCCTCTTCGCGGTGCTCTTCTTCTTCGTGGGAGCGCAGTTTGTGGGGATGGGACTCATCGGGGAATATGTAGGACGAATTCATGCTGATGTGCGCGAGCGTCCGCGCTACATAGTGGAGCGGTCATTGGGTCGCGGGCTCATGCCGATCGCCGAAACTTCCAATAGTGAAAGGTGCTTTGTGAAATCATGAGGACAGTACTTCTTGCCTATCACGAAATCGGTGCTGCAGGGTTGGCGGCGGCGCTGCGCAGTGGGCTCGATGTAGTTGCGGTGCTCACTCACCGCGACGATCCCCAAGAGACTGCGTGGTTCGCCAGTGTTGCCCAGGAGGCAGCCAAGTCTGGCATTCCCGTCTTTGCTGCCGATGATCTATCGCACCCGATCTGGGTGGAGAAATTGCGGGCACTCAAGCCGGAACTGCTCCTCTCCTGTCACTACCGAAACATGGTGCCCGCCGCGGTGCGAGCTCTCTTTCCCAGTGGATGCCTGAATCTGCATTGCTCACTTCTGCCCAAGTACCGAGGTCGGGCCCCCATCAACTGGGTGCTGGTGAATGGCGAGACCGAAACTGGAGTGACGCTGCATCACATGATCGGTCGCGCCGATGCCGGCGACATCGTGGGGCAGCAGCGCGTGGCGATCGACCGCGCTGATACTGCGCGGACATTGACAGCAAAGTTGGTGACGGCTGCCGGTCAGCTGCTCGACAAGTTGCTTCCAGCAGTGCGACAAGGCACTGCTCCTCGAACACCCCAGGATGACTCGCAAGCAACGCTGTTCGGAGCGCGCCGCCCTCAAGATGGTCGCATTGATTGGGAACTGTCATCGGAGGCGCTCCGCAACCTGATCCGCGGTGTTACTCATCCTTGGCCCGGCGCCACCACGACCGCAGGCGATCGCAAGTTGACTGTTTGGGAGGCCGAGTCCGTAGCGGGTGAGGGGCGCTCAGGTGAAGTGCTCTCGCTTGATCCGTTCCTTGTTGCCTGTGGCGAAGGCGCTATCGAAGTGCGCGCTGGGCAGTCGGCGGATGGCATCTGGATGACTGGGCCACAGTTGGCCCGTGAACTTAACCTTGTGCCCGGTATTCGCTTGGGCCGCCGCGTCACCACCAAACGGCCTCAGCCCACCAGCGTCTTGATTCTCGGTGCCAACGGATTCATTGGCAGCCATCTGAGTGAACGCCTCCTTGCCGATGGTGGCTACGAGGTCTTTGCCCTCGATCTGCGCGCCGACAATCTCGGCGCCATCGCCAACGAAAAACGCTTTCACTTTGTCGAGGGTGACATTGGCATCAGTCGCGAGTGGGTCGAGTACCACGTTCGCAAGTGCGATGTCGTGGTTCCCTTGGTGGCGATCGCCACACCCATCGAGTATGTGCGGAATCCTCTGCGGGTATTTGAGCTGGACTTCGAGGAGAACATCCGAGTCGTGCGCGACTGTGTGCGCTACAAGAAGCGCCTGGTATTCCCCTCGACCTCCGAGGTGTACGGCATGTGCACCGACAGCGAGTTTGACGAGGACACCTCTAACCTAGTCACCGGGCCAATATGCCGGCAGCGCTGGATTTACTCAACGATCAAGCAGTTGCTTGACCGGGTGATCTGGGCCTATGGCGCCAATCAGGGATTGCGTTTCTCTCTGTTCCGCCCCTTCAACTGGATCGGGCCGCGCCTCGATTCGCTCGACTCGGCTCGCATCGGCTCCTCACGCGCCATTACCCAGTTGATTCTGAACTTGGTGGAAGGCACGCCCATTCAGCTGGTGGATGGGGGGCGACAGAAACGATGTTTCACCGATGTTGATGAGTCAATCGAATGCCTATTCAGGATCATCGTCAATGCGGGTGGCAAGTGTGATGGTCAGATCTTCAACATTGGCAATCCCGACAACGAGGCCAGCATTCGCGAATTGGCAGAGATGCTTATCGTCGCCTTTGATGCTCATCCGCTCCGCGGAATGTTCCCGCCCGGGGCAGGATTGCGCGAGGTTGAGGGCGCTCAGTATTACGGCAAGGGTTATGAGGATGTTCAGCACCGCCGACCAAGCATCGCCAACGCTGAGCGCATTCTGGGTTGGCGTCCCTCCATGTCGACCGAGACCTCGGTCGCGCGAACTCTGGATGCTTTCTTGCGCCAACACATCGCCGAACAGGATGGCGCTACCGGAGCGAGTGCCAATGCATCAAGTTCGAAGGCAGGCACGACCGGCGCCAGTCAAGCGGCGAGTCGAATGCCCGGCGCCGTCTCGCCGCGCCCGCGGGGACGCTAGGTAGTGCCGCTTGCGCTTCGCATCGATGTTGATACCTATCGTGGCACTCGTGATGGCGTGCCCAGGCTCCTAAAGTCGTTGGACAGATTCGGGGTACGCGCCACTTGGTTCTTCACAGTCGGTCCCGACAACATGGGCAGACATGCTTGGCGACTCCTGCGGCCCGCCTTTGCCGCGAAGATGCTGCGTTCGCGGGCCGCGAGCCTTTATGGCTGGGACATTCTTCTGCGAGGCACACTGTGGCGTGGACCCCAGATAGGCAGGGCGCTGGCGGCAACGATTCGGCTGCCCATCGCTGCCGGTCACGAGTTTGGAGTTCATGCCTGGGATCATCACCGCTGGCAAGTTGGGGTGGAGAGTCTCTCGGACGAGGAACTGGCGAGCGAGTTTGACCGGGCCGTGGAGTCTCTCACCGAAATCGCCAAGAGCGCGCCGGTGTGCAGCGCCTCTCCGGGATGGCGCTGCAGCGACCGCGTGTTGCGAATGAAAGCCCTGCGGCCCTTCGAATGGCATAGTGACTGCCGTGGCGATTGCACTCCGTTCTACCCAGTGGTGGACGGCGTACAGCTAAAGCAGGCGCAGATATCTGTCGATCTCCCTACCTATGACGAGGCCGTGGGGCGGGACCTCAGTGATGAGGCGTTCAATCTCCTGTTGTTAGCAAAGCTTGCTGATGGCAAGCCCCATGTGCTCACGATTCACGCCGAGAGTGAAGGGGGGAGATGCGCCGAGTTGTTCGACAGATTCTTGGAGCGGGTCCTCGCTGAGGGTCATAAGGTTCAATCTCTGGGTGAACATCTAAGTAACCAGCGCAGCCGTCTCACAGCACAGACCGACATCGACTCGGGAAGAGTCTGTTGGGGAAAGTGGCCTGGTCGGGAGGGCTTTTTGGCGGTTCGCGCCGCTGCCGACTGAGTAGTGCAGTGGCGCGTACATTGGCGACTAGATGAGGGCGAAGACAATCACGCTCAGTACAGTTGCGGTGTTTGTCCTGATCTATCTGATTCCGCTGGGGCTGCGTCCGCTGGTATCTCCAGATGAGGCGAGATATGGCGCAATCCCTGCAGGAATGCTCGCGAGCGGTGACTGGCTCAGTCCGAGACTGGGAGGATTCCACTACTTCGAGAAGCCGCCCCTGGGTTACTGGATGACCGCGGTGAGTATGGCGGTGCTGGGGACAAATCCATTCGCGATCCGTCTACCCATGGCACTGTGCGCGGGCATCACCGCCCTAGGAGTCGCACTATTGGTGAGTCGAGCATTGAGTCAGTGCAGGAGCGCCGAGTCGGTCGCGAATGATGTTGACATCGGAGCTCAAGCCGCACCGCTGGCGGCACTCTGCATGCTCACCTCGCTGGGGTTGGTGATCGGTGGCACCTTTGCGATTCTGGATGTCCCATTCACAGCACTGGTGACGCTCTCAATTGTCGCGTTCTACTTCGCGGTCACCAGCGGCAATGATTCCGCTGCGAGCGATGGAGTGGCAAGGCGATCTGGCAGAGTTGGTTGGATTTGGGCAGCCGGGGCCTGTTGCGCTGCCGCGTTTCTAACCAAGGGTCTGTTGGCGATAGTGATCCCGGCTGCGGCGATGGGTCCGTGGTTGGCGTGGGAGCGACGCTGGCGAGATCTGCTTATCGTCCCGCTGCAGGTTCTGAGCGCGACCGCAGTGTTAGCAGCCATTCCAGTCCTGTTGATCCACCGCGCCGAGGAACAGTTCTGGCATTCATTCATATGGATAGAGCACTTCCGCCGTTTCCTCGGCGGTGATGCCAATCAGCATGTGAGTCCGTGGTGGTACTACGCCATGGTGCTGCCGGCGGCCCTCGTGCCCTGGTTGTTCGCGGCACCAATGGCCTGTCGTGGCCTACGGGAGGTTGGCGGATGTCACCGCTCGTTCATCAGGTTTTGTTGCTGCTGGATAGCAGGACCCATCCTGATTCTCTCTCTCAGTTCCGGCAAACTCGCACCCTATGTGCTGCCGATTTTGCCGCCATGCGCTGTATTGATTACTCTGGGACTGCTGCAGTGCGTTGTTACCCCCAGCGGACTTCGCACTGGTGCCTATCGAAGGCACTTGCCGGGTGCGATCCTGATTCTCGTTGGATTCGCTGCGCTGGTAACGCTGTTCACTGATCTGCCACAGCAGATTTGGGTCGATGGGGCTATCTGGCGGGTAGTGGCAGTATCAGTAGCACTGATTGCGTGGGGTCTGTCGGAGTGGTGGGCTCAGGCAGCGCGCGAGAGTTCAAGCCGAGTGTTCCGCATGGGTGTGTCGCCGGCGCTGTTGCTGGCACTGGCACCTGCTCTGCTGCCGACCGCTCTTGTTCCCGATTGGAAGACACCGCAGAGGACCATGATTGCCCAGCGCGACCTCCTGCGAGATGCCGAAACGGTTGTCACCGAGGAGTCTCTCGCCCACGCTCTCTGCCTTTGGAGCGGCCGCCGTGATTTCCTCCTGCTTGGCGCACCGGGCGAGTTTGACAACGAGTTGAGAATGCCTGAAGAACAGACTCGATTCTTGTCGAATGAATCGCTGACGCCAACCATCTTTACCGCTCGGCGCCGCGGCGATGTGCTGGTGGTGCTGACGGATACTTTCATTGAACGGTTGATGAAGAGTCAGCAACTGCCGACGCCGACTGCTCGAGTGCATAGCCGCGATTGGTCGATACTTGTGTATTCGAGGGAAACCGGTCTCGAAAGAAATGGGGAGAGGTTGCCGTGAGCGAGTGCAAGTCATCAGGTCAGCTGCCACTAGGTGCTCTGTCGCAGCGGCTCACTACCCTCGGGCCGGAGCGATTGATATGGCCCGTGT
>SIAA01000001.1 GCA_009692045.1 Phycisphaerales bacterium
GCAGGCTTGAGGGAAACACCTGCCGCGCCCGGATGTCCGCCAAACGAAACCAACAGGTCGGCGCAGGATCGCAAGCCCTCCAAGATCGAGTAGCCCAGCACAGATCGACATGATCCTTTGAGCAGGGCTCCATCAGCAGTTTCAAGTTCCGTCAGAAGGACAGCAGGGACGCCAAAGCGGTCAGCCAGTCTCGCGCAACCAAGCCCGAGGATTCCTAGGGGCCACGAGGGATCAGCGAGAACAATCGCACCGCGGATTTCTTGCGGCTGCGACTTCTTTGATTGGTCTGATTGCTCTGAATGATCTGACTGCTCCAACTGCTCCAGGGCGGCAGCCTCCAGAGTTGCTGTCGCTTCTCGGCGCATCTGATTGTCAATGACAGCCTGCTCCGCGATAGCCCGCAGGGATGCGGGCACAGCACTGTCGGGCTCGCTCATGGGCGCTGCCAGCAGGTCTGCCATGGGCTGAGCATGACCCATGCGACCACTGGCATTGATCGAGGGCCCGAGTTTCCAGCCGATGAACTGGCAGTCAAACTCTCGATGCTTGTGGGAGGGCACTTGCAGGAGTGCTCGCAACCCCGTGAGTCGCGTACTCCGCAGAGTGCGAATGCCGCACGCTGTCAGAGTGCGATTGTCACCGAGCAGCGGCATTACATCGGCGATGGTGCCAATGGCAACCAAACCCAGCAACTGCGTCAGCATCATCAACTGTTGGGGATGGGGAGAAGTTCCCCCGGCGTTTGCCTCCCGCACCAAGGCTTGCGCAACCATCCACGCTACGCCGCTGCCGCTGGGAAGATGAGCTTCAGGACTCCGCCCGTGCAAGTGGGGATGGGCAATGGCGGCGGCGTCGGGCCACTGCTGCGAGCCATCAGCATTCAGCTTGGGCTCATGGTGATCCGTGATCAGGAGTTCGATTCCCAACTCGCGTGCCCGTTTCGCCGCTGCGGGTGAGTTTGCTCCGCAGTCAACTGTCACGATCACTTCCACACCGGACTCGGAGAGTCGATTCACCGCTTCTTCGGCTATGCCAAACCCATCAAGCACTCGGTGGGGAATGAGGATCTGTAGTCGCGCACTGGGCTGAATCGCCCGAAGTGCATGCAAGAGCAGTGCCGCAGCGCAGACCCCATCGGCGTCGTAGTCGCCGTGAATCGCAATGCTCGCGTCACGGCGCAGCGCCGCCAGCAATCGTGCCGCAACCTTCTGGGCACCGGGCATCTGCTCCAGACCCTCGAGATGCTCCATGGTTGGAAGCAGGAACTTGTCGCGTTCACTCAGAGCCAAGCCCCGGGCCTGAAGCAACCGCTCGACCAGCGAACCGCTGCATGCCGGTCCGTACGCACCACTCCGCCATTGCCAGTCAGCCGCTAGGCTCGCCATCCAATCAGGCTACGCGCTGGACCAGCCTGACCGAGTTGCCCGAAATCGCGAGAGGCGCGATACTGCCCCAACTTCATCCATGTCACCTTACAAGGCAATCCTGCTCTTCGGCGCGCCCGGCACTGGCAAGGGGACGCAAGGAGCGCTCTTGGCTCAAGTGCCCGGTCTGCACCACGTTGCCACCGGTGATCTCTTTCGGGCTCTAGACAAGCAAAGCGATCTGGGCAAGGAGTTCACCAACTACTCATCGCGGGGAGAGCTAGTACCAGACCGACTCACGGTCGAGCTGTTCTTGCAGAGTTTGGTCCAGCGCGCTCTGGAGGGAAAGTTTCAGCGGGGACGCGACATTCTCGTGCTCGATGGCATTCCACGCACGGTAGAGCAGGCCGTGGCACTTGACCCCTTGGTACAAGTTCTGGGAATCATTCATCTCACCTGCGCCGATCAGGAGGCCATGGTGCACAGGATGCGGCAGCGAGCTCTCAAGCAAGGCCGCCCGGATGATGCCGACGAGAGCGTAATCCGCCGTCGATTCGAGGTGTACCGCCTCGAGTCGCAGCCAGTGTTGCATCACTATCCCACCAACAGGATTCACGATGTAAGTGCGCTGGGCTCACCGGCCGGCGTGTTGGCCAAGATCATGGAAATCGTGGCACCGATTCTCGATTCGAACTCGGTGAACCCACTGGCCTGAGACTTCTGCGGGGCAATCGGCGCAGAGTTTTTTTACGGCGCTTCGGCCTGCTCATCTGCTGGCAGGAGCAAGCGCCGCTGCGGGCAGAACATAGCCTCGGCTTCGCGGAGGGCATCCATCTGCGCCGTCTGCAGTTCATCGGTCGGGAGTCGCAGGCTGGGCTGACCGAAGCGATCGAGCTCCGAGACCGCCCCCAGCTTGATGTCCACTTCAACCCTCGCTTCGATTATCTGGCCGTCGGCCCCGCGCCGCTCGCGGCCCCGATCGTCACGCTCAGGTCGATGCACCACCAGATGCGCGGTTGTTCCTGGCTTCTTCATCTGCACGGTGGTGACAACATCGGCACGCTCGAGAGTGGGATGACCATCTATAGATTCAATCCGATCACCCGGTCGCAGTACCGCAGCTGCGGGCATTCCCGGCAGCAGGCTCTCTATGCGAACTCCCGAGCGACTTCCGAGGTCCTGCCCCATGCGTACTCCCAAAGCACCGCGAGGGGAATCAAGCAACTGCGATCGAATGGCACCGAACAAACGCTCACGCTGTTCGGCGCTGAGTTTCTCTCGTGCGAGGACTGCGAACATCTCCCGCATGGGAGTCTCGTCGGTAATGAGTGCCGCTGAAGCCTTGCTCCTCACCAAGAAGTCAGGCGAATCCAGCTCATGCACGATTGCAGTGATTCGGGGCGATACCTCGACCGCCGCCAGCATCACCGGATCCCACAGAGCCCGTGTCTCCAGAGTAATCTGTTGATATTTTTCAGCGCGTGCCTGCACACCGGGAATCAGCAACGGCAGCAAGGCCTCCACCGGCGCCGGTTGGAGCGGGCGACCTCGCTCTCGCCCCAGGGGGTTCCCATTGGGCTGCGGGGGCCGGGCAACATCCTGGGGATATGCATCCAACCGCACAGCGTCCAGCAACAGCACGAATGATGCCAGTGCAACCTGTGCGAGTGTGATCTTTGCCCCCGCGGCCTTGGCAACTGCGTCCATGATGATCAGTCCTTCCGGATGCCTTCCTGCAAGCATGACTGCTCCAGAGTACTTGCGATGGTGCTCGATTCGTTCAGCATCCAAGCCGTCTTTCGCTCGACATACTCGAGAAACTCGAGAGCGGGAATACCGCCAAAGTTGCCGGTCCGTGCCACTGGCACCATGGTCTCACCGATCGACGCCTCGATCATCAGGGGGGAGAGAAACTCTCCCTTGCCCGCGAGCGCGTTGGCTGCTGTCGCGGCATATCCCCTCAGGAATGCTTGCAATCGATGCAAATCCAGGGAGTGCGACCATGTGGAGGCCGGAGTTCCGCTCACCATCTTCGCCAGAGAGAACTGCATGGCGCCATTGGCTACATCCATCTGGGCGCAGCCTCGTCTAACTGAGTCGAAGTCAAGCACCACGCGCACCTCATCCCCATCGAATAGCAGATTCCCGGGATGAAAGTCCCCGTGAATGATGAACTCTCGCCCCCATGACTCGACGGCTTCGCCACACTTGCGACAACTGTTCTCGTAGCGCTCGCTCAGCATTCCGATGAGGGCATCAAGGCGGGCGCGATCTACTCCTGGGTCGGCCGCTGCGACCGCAGCACCGGCTTTGGCTATAGCCATCCGCACCGTGCGTGAGTCGTGATAGGAGCCATCGAGTCCGCCCCCGATGTCGAAGTTCTTCAGCTTTCCGTGCATGGAGGCCAGAGTCGCGCCTGCGCTCATCGCCTGCTCGCTGGTGCGGGCAAAACGCTTTCCAGAGACATACTCAAAGAGTTCGTAGATGGCCCCGCCTCGAACCAGCACCGAGTCTCCTGTACCCCGCACGGGAATCATGACCGCCACGGGCACTCCCGCTGCTTTGCACTGGGCATGAACTGCCACGGTGAATGCCAGACGCTCCTGCACCCCCTTCTCCCGCACGCGACGCTTGAGGAGGTACTGACCCGACGAGGTTTCGATCAGCACCTTGGGGCTTTGCCTGCTGCCGCGCCGATACTCATGAATGGTGCGAACTGCATCAACATCAAAGCAGGCGACAACCTCGGCCGCTTCCGCCGCCTCGAACCGCGCCCAGAGTTGATCACTCGGCATTCTGCGACTGTTCCTTGATCCGGTCGATAGCGGTCTTCATCTCCACCACTGCTCTGGTGGTCTCGGAATCGGAGGACTTGCTGGCAATCGTATTCGCCTCCCGCAACATTTCCTGCGAGAGAAAGTCGAGGGTGCGGCCTACGGGCTCAACGCGGCTCGGATCCAAAAGCTCCTGATATTGAACCATGTGCCCTTGCAGCCGCGAGACTTCCTCGGCGATGTCGCTCCGTTCAGCAAACAGGGCGACCTCGCGCACGAGATCCCCATCCTGAATAGTCGCACCGACCTCGTTGAGCAGTGACTGCACGCGCACGCGCAGGCGGTCGCGATACTGTTCCACCACCGAGGGCGCGCGCACGGCAATGCGCTCCAATGCGGCGGAAATCTTTAGCCCGTGTGCCTTGAGCTCTGATGCAAGCACCTCGCCCTCTCGAGCGCGCATCTCCAGCAGGCGCGAACAAGCGTCCTCGAGCAGCACCGGAAGCACCTTGCGCGCCGTCTCCACCAGCGGATCAACGCCGTCTCCGGCGATTACACCGGGCAGAGTCAGCAACGCCCCGGGGTCAACTCGAGCAACCGCCTCCTTGCCGAGCCCCTCTTCGAGTTGCCGCAAATAGGCATGAAGTGTCTGAACATTCAACCGTACCGCGCTTCGTGAGCCCGTGGCACTGAAGCGCACGGTCATTGTGACGCTGCCCCGGGATATTCGCTTGGCTACGGCCATCTCAAGATCTGCTTCCAGCGCCAACAACTCATCGGGCATGCGCAGATTCGCTTTGAAATGACGACCGTTCACCGAGCGCACTTCAACGGCGAACTGGGTACCCGCTGCTTCGGTAGTTGCAACCCCACAGCCGGTCATTGATCGAATCATGCGGTTCTCAGAGAGTGCCGGGAGCGGGCACTGGCGCTGGCACTGGCTCAGCCGTAGGCGCTTGCTGGGGTTCGCTTGGGGGCACGGGAGCAGTGGCATCGGCGGGCGCAGGCGCAGGAGCATCCGCGGGCGCGGCAGAGCCTTCTATGGTCGGGACATCCCCGGCAGCGGGCGCTGGCAATGGGTCAATGACCACTCCCTCCGTTGGCAGCAGTCCTGGTTCGATTACAGCGGTCTCGGGCACTACAGTCTCAGCATCGGCCGTCGATGGATTGTCAATGATGTTCAGCGCAATCGCCGTGAGGATGTACATGGTGAACACGGCAACTGTTGCCACCGTCAGCGCATCACCCGTTCGACCGCCAAATGCCGTGTCGGTGCCGCCGCCGGATGATCCTCCAAAGGCCTGTGCCAACCCGCCACCCTGGGGGCGCTGTAGCAGAATCACCAGCGCCAGAGCAACACTGATCACTATGAAAAGAATTGTGAGTACTGAGAAGAGCCAGTCCATACGACCTCGCTATTTACCTGGGGAGACTCGACACTGGGAATCACACGCGAATCATTCACTAGGCGCACTGGCATGAATCGCGCTCGCTGCCTGCTGCACCCATCAGGTAGCCGAGCCTGCCGCACGGCGACCCTGCTCACCGGCAAACTGGCCGATCGCGAGGAACGCCTCGGCTTGAAGCGAAGCACCTCCGATGAGCCCGCCATCCACTCCTGGCTGTGACAGCAATGACTGCACATTGCCAGGAGTGCACGACCCGCCATAAATAATGCGGGTCCGTGCTGCGAGTTCCGCATTATAGAGCAAACTCAGTTGCCGGCGGATCTCACGGTGCGCCTCGGCAGCGTCAGACACCGTGGCCGAAACGCCTGTTCCAATGGCCCAAACTGGCTCATAGGCGATCACCAGGCCCTCCAGCGCCCCCAACTCGATCCCATGCAAACCGACTCTCAACTGGCGACCAGTGACCTCGTGGGCGAGTCCGGCCTTGCGCTCTGCACCAGTTTCACCCACGCAGAGGACACAGGTCAATCCACTGGCGAGAGCGATCTGCGTCTTGGCTCCGACAAGTTCATCAGACTCGCCTCTGCCGTGCCTTCGCTCACTGTGACCCACAATCACATGAGTGCATCCGAGATCGAGCAGCATTTCGCAGCTCACCTCTCCGGTATGTGCTCCGTTCGCCTCCGCGGAAACATCCTGAGCTCCCAGCCCGATGCCGCTGATCCCCAGTGCTTTCCCAACCGAGTGAAGATACGGGCTTGGTGGAAACACCACCACATCGGAATGCAAGACAATCTCCCTCATTGAGGTGGCGAGCCTCTGAGCGAGCTCAACCCCTGATGCCAGGTCGGTATTCATCTTCCAGTTTCCGCCCACGAATGGTCGCCGATGAACTGTCATGCCCTGAAGGGTAGTCGTTGCTCGGCAGGTTGAGCCGAGGGGGAAGTCTGGCGATTGGAGGCCATGGGGACGCGATGCCATGCAACAAACCTGTCTTGGGGATGGATGAACAGGACGATTTTGCCGTGGCAGCAGACACCTTGACTTTCTTTGAACTTGACCCTTTATCTTGCCAGTTTCAGTGTTACTATCGATCGGCTAGGAATCTGGAGTGCTGGAAAAGGGCTGTGTTGTCCCCTTACCCCTCTGGAGTTTCTGAATGAACCACAAATCGACCTGCACCATCGCCAGTGCTGCGATGCTTTCGGTGGCCGCGGCTGCTAGTGCCACCACCTACTACGACTCGGTGTTCGACACCTTTGACAACGGCCTCGCCAATCTCGACATCGTCGCTGCCGATGTTCAATACACCTCCGGGATGCTGGTCATGTCAGTGACCACTCGTGGCTTCTCCGACTGGACCAAGTACATGATCTTCTTGGATGTGGCCCCAGGTGGTTCTAGTTCCAATCCGTGGAACCGGCCCATTAATCTCGGCACAGCTCAAGCTGATTTCTTCATTGGTAGCTGGGTCGATCAGCCGACGAACAACACCCAGCTCTGGGGATACGGAATGTTTGGCGCTGCCCAGTGGGATCAGCTGGGAGCCGGATCGGCCCTCATCAACTCCGCTTACAACACAGTCACATGGGCCATGCAAGTGGACCTCGCTCCTGGTTCATCGATCCGCTTTGATGTTGCGACTAGCGGCGGCGGCAACGATCCGGGCGTAGATCACCTGAGCAACTTGGGTCTGGCCACGAGTGGCTGGGGCAGCCCCTCACAGGCTGGCGAGTTCCTGACTTTCACGACCGTACCTGCACCGGGCGCTCTTGCGCTCCTCGGAGTGGCAGGAGTGCTGACGGCGCGTCGACGACGCTAAGGCTTCTCGCTAGGGGGATCATTTGGATTTGTCACCCAGAGCGCCGCAAGGCGCTTTGGGTGTTTTTCCGCCCACTCAGCTGGCCCCGTCTGCGGATGCTCACCTATTCATCGCTCTCCCGTAGTTTCGCGACCACGCTCAAGTCCTCGAGCGTGGTCGTGTCCTGCCCCGAGTCCTTACCAGCGGCGATGTCACGAAGCAGCCGACGCATGATTTTGCCCGAGCGCGTCTTTGGAAGTGCCTGAGTGAACCGAATCACGTCGGGCTTGGCAATGGCGCCGATCTCGCGCCCGACATGCTCCTGAAGTTGCCGGGCCAGCGCCTTCCCCGCCTTGTCTTGCCAGCCCGGGCCCAGCGTGACGAATGCGGTGATGCCAGTTCCCTTTATCTCGTGGGGCATACCCACCACTGCGGCCTCCACCACGGACTCGTGAGAGACGAGCGCACTCTCCACCTCCATCGTGCCCAGCCGGTGCCCGCTCACATTGATGACATCATCTATTCGCCCCATGATCCAGAAGTAACCGCGTTCATCTCGGCGGGCGCCGTCGCCTGCCACATACATACCGGGAACCTTGCTCCAGTAAGTCTCGACATAGCGCTCACGATCACCGTGAATCCCCCGCAGCATTCCAGGCCACGGTTGGCGAATGACCAGCAGCCCCCCAACATTGGGCGGCTGCTCTTCTCCCTGTTCGTCGACGATCGCCGCATCCACGCCGAACATGGGAACTGTGCAGGAACCAGGCACCGTGGCAATCGCTGCTGGAAGCGGTGTGATGATGTGCCCGCCTGTTTCTGTCTGCCACATGGTGTCGACGATGGGGCATCGAGATGCACCGATGGTTTCGTGGTACCAAATCCACGCCTCGGGATTGATGGGCTCCCCTACCGTCCCGAGCAGGATCAGGCTTGAGAGGTCGTGCCCCTTGGGATGCTCATCGCCCCACTTCATGAAGGCACGAATCGCCGTAGGTGCGGTGTAGAACTGTGTGACTTTGTGGCGTTCAACCATGGACCACAGACGACTCTCCGAGGGAAAGTTGGGCGCACCCTCGTACATCAAAGTGGGCACACGATTGGGAAGGATGCCGTAGATCACATAGGAGTGGCCGGTGACCCAGCCAATGTCGGCGGTGCAGAAAAACACCTGTCCCCGATCCGGTTGCAGGTTGAAAGTCCAGCGCGCCGTGGCGGCGGTAAAGACCATGTACCCACCAATGGTGTGGCGAATCCCCTTGGGTTTGCCCGTTGAACCTGAGGTGTACAGCAGGAACAACAAATCCTCCGAGTCCATTGCTTCGCAGGGACAGGATGATTGTTGGGCGGCAACAAGATCATGCCACCACACATCGCGGCCCTCGGACCAACTGACTGGGGTATTGGTGCGGCGCACTACGAGCACATGCTGAACTTCGGGAAGGCTCTTGCAGGCTTCGTCCACATTGCCTTTGAGCCCTACTACCGCACCGCGCCGAAACGCCCCATCGCAGGTGACGATGACTCGACTCGCCGCATCGTGGACGCGATCGACAATCGCCGGGGCGGCGAATCCTCCGAAGATCACGCTGTGCGCCGCACCAATGCGCGCGCAAGCGAGCATGGCGATCGCCAGTTCAGGCACCATCCCCATATAGAGCGTCACGATGTCTCCCCGCGAGACACCCAGCGCCCTCAGAGCATGGGCGCAGCGACAGACCTCCCCGTGAAGTTCACGATAGGTGATGCGACGAACCTCAAATCCATGCGGCTGGCTGGAGTTGGCTGGCTCTCCCTCCCAGATAATGGCGATGTCATCGCCGTGTCCCCCATCAATCTGCCGATCAATGCAGTTGAAACAGATGTTGGTGGTCGCACCGACGAACCACTGGGCATCCGGGCAACTCCATTCGAGGACGCGCTTCCACGGGCTGAACCAAGTGAAATCACTGGCAACATCGCCCCAGAATCCCTCAGGATCGCTGAGTGAGCGTTGATACATGGCCTTGTAGGTAGCCAGATCGGGAATGTGGGCCGCGCCGACAGCATCACGGAAGCGCGCGTTTGGCTCAAAGACCCGATTCTCCACGAGGACGCTCTGAATGCCACGTTCAGCCATGCGTGCAGGCTAACCTCAACCGATCGCGCGCTAGTTGTCGTGTCCGGTCAGGACTGCCCGCTGGAGTAACGGGGCGATAGGAGCCAATGTCAGTAGTCAATGTTTGGATGCGTGCAGCTGCGCCGCCGCGATCGCTTCGTTCACTCGGCTTGGATCCTTGCCCCCAGCCTGCGCCGCATCAGGTTTGCCGCCACCGGAACCGCCGCACGCTTGCGCTGCCAACTTCACCCAATCGCCGGCCTTGAGCCCCCGCGCAATCCACTCCTTCGGGCAGGATGCGGATATGAACACTCTCTGCGCTGCCGCATCGGCGCCAAGCAGCATGACAGGAATGTCCGCGCGGGCGGCACATGCCACATCAATGCCGGCAAAGAGTGACTGCGCGTCCGCGCCCTCAATGAACGCGACGAACGCACCCGCGCCGTGGCTGCCGATGAGCGACCGCACCGCATCAACTACTAGCACTCGAGTGGCGCCCTCGCTGCGCTTGCGCGCCGCCTTACCTTTGTCGCGCAGCCCTTCCAGGAGTGGTGCGATGCGTGCCTTGGCGAGAACACCCAGACTGAGCGCAGCCTCGAGACGGGTGATCTCCGTGATTTCTGCGGCGAGGGCTGCCTCGTCTACTAGTAGATGAGCCGCGGCAATACGCCCTTCCAATCCCTTGGCGGCCTCACGCGATGCCATAGCCGCCGCACCTGTCAGGCCGAAGACTCGACGCACACCAGCAGCGAGCGCACCCTCGCTCAGCAACATGAATGCCACGGCCGCGCCCGTCGATGCCAAGTGGGTCCCTCCACAAAACTCCACGCTCGCAGCCTGCCACTTCGGTGCCGAGGCGTCGGAGAGCAAATCCGCCACGCGCGCGCCAACCGAGACGACTCGCACCGGATCGGGATATCGCTCACCAAACACGGCGCGCAGTCCTTGAATCGGCCGCGCCGCCGCCAGCGGCACTGTTGCTGAGTCCACCTCTTGATCACGATCAATCCACTCATTGATGAGTTGCTCAACCCGCCCTAGTTCGTTTGGCTCCGGCGCTTTGCGTACTGAGTAGTCGAAACGCAACTTGTCCGCCGCCACCAGCGAACCCTTTTGCTGCACCTCCTCCCCAACCACTTCGCGCAGCGCCCAGTTGAGCATGTGCGTGGCTGTGTGATTGGCGCGAATCATTTGCCGGCGCGCAGCGTCGGGTCGCAGCGACACTTCATCACCGGGGGCGATTTGCCCCGCAGTGCCAGACCCGATGTGCAACACATAGCCGCCGAATACCTGAGTATCTGTGACTGCGAACAGGCCTGACGCGCCATGAATCTCTCCGCGGTCGCCCTCCTGCCCCCCTGCCTCGGCGTAGAAGTTGCTTGCGAGCGTCAGTATGCCGCATGGGGCCAAATCTGGCTGTGCTGCCGAGTTCGCCGCCGATGCGGCGGATGCGGCAGATGCTGCTGCCTCCGCAGTGGTGATCAGCTCTCGCCCGTTCCACACTGCCACGACTCGCGTGGTGATGGGTGCACCCTCATACTTGTACGAGTCATCAGTGGGTGCAATCCCCAGTTGCGATAGCTGCCCTATAGCGTCGGGCGGCAACTCAGTTCGCTTCGCAGCATCGGCAGTACCGGCACGGCTGGTGGCACGGGCTCGATCCATGAGCAACTCGTATCCACTGGTATCAACTGTGAGCCCGCGCTCCTGTGCCATCACGGCAGTGAGATCAACGGGAAATCCAAAGGTGTCATGCAGGCGAAATGCGTCCTCGGCCGCGATGCGCTTGCCGCCACGATCAGCTGCCTCATCAAAGAGGGCCAGACCCCGATCCATGGTTCGCGCGAATGCCTCCTCCTCAGCACCAATGATGGCAGCGGCGTGACTGGCCTTCTGCCCAATCTCTGGAAAGGCGCAGCCGAGTGTTTCAACAACACTGGGTACGAGCGCGTGCAGAAACGGCCCCTTCACCCCCAGCGTCTGGCGACCATGGCGAGCGGCGCGTCTCAGAATGCGGCGCAGCACATAGTTGCGACCATCGTTGCCCGGCCCCGCACCATCACAGGCCGCCACCGTCAGGCAGCGCACATGATCGGCGATCACGCGGTAGGCAGTATCAACAGGATCAGCGAGCACCCCACCATAAGTTCGCGCGCCGGTCTGCCGCTCGATCGCCGCAAAGAGCGGACTCCACAAATCAGTGTCATAGTTGCTGCGTTTCTTCTGGATCACGCTGACCAGTCGCTCTAGGCCCATCCCCGTATCAACATGCCGCGCGGGAAGATGCTTGAGAGACCTGTCCGCCTCGCGATTGAACTGAATGAACACGAGGTTCCAGATTTCCAAGACATCGGGATCGCCGGAATTGACCCGACTCGCTGCATCGCGGCCACCCACTCGATCAAAATGGATCTCGCTGCAGGGCCCACAGGGGCCGGTCTCTCCCATCTCCCAGAAGTTGTCCTTCATATTGCCGGGAAGCACGCGCGCCGCCGGCAGATAGCGCAACCACATGTCGCGCGCCTCGTGATCGGGCGCGAGCCCCATGGCGGCGTTCCCCTCGAACCAGGTGGCATAGAGCCGCTCCGGTGCGAGGGCAAACTCTCCGGTGAGAAGTTCCCAGGCCCAGCGGATCGCCTCCTGTTTGAAGTAATCCCCGAAGGACCAGTTTCCCAGCATCTCGAAGAAGGTGTGGTGATAGACATCGCGCCCCACATCTTCCAGATCATTGTGTTTGCCGCCGGCGCGGATGCACTTCTGGGTGTTGACCGCGCGCCGGTAGGGCCGCGAGCCGCGACCGAGGAACACATCCTTGAACTGATTCATCCCGGCATTGGTGAAGAGCAGAGTGGGATCGTCGTAGGGCACCACTGGACTCGAAGCCGCAAAGGTGTGACCCGCCTCCTTCTCAAAGTAGGAGATGAACTTCGCTCTGATTTCGGCGGCCTGCATGATGCGGTGCAAGTTACCGCGTGGTGGCTACGGCGCCACCTCGCCAATTCCGGGCGAATGGCCGACCCCGGCCCTCGATCGCTGGATGTACCCCTTCAATCCGACTCCAGGTACGCGGCCAACGATCTCGACCTTCGGTTCAACACCGGGCGCTCCCGAGTTTGACAGTCGCGATGGCCAGATGATTGTTGGATTCACCACGACCGATCAGATTCCGCCCGGCCTCGAGATGAGCCGCTACTTCGTTCATTCAGCACGGCTGACTCTGCAGACATCGAACGGCGTGGCCATCTATGACGAATCCACTGACCCCTGGACAGCATCTCTGGCCAGCAGCGCAGTTGATGGAGGCGATCTCTCTCAACTGCTGAGTGCCTGGAATCCCTAGGAACATTCGCGAGGCTCATACCGGCAGCGCGGAACGCGCGTCAACAATGACTTGGCGCACAGCTCGCAGAGTGTCCTCAATCTCACGCACACTCACGCGCAGCACTTGAGCAACCTCCTCGCAGGTGAGCTCCTCGGTGTAACGAAGCATGGTGACCATGCGTTCGTGCCGTGTCAGCAGCCCCGACACTTCGCGGATGAATGAATGATCTGCTCGGCTCATCGGTACCACCCTCGCTCGGCTGGAACTGGAAACCTCAAGACGACTGCTGCTGGCTGATAAAAGCGTAGCACATTGCTGACTCATGCGGCACTCCTTTGGAGAGCGAGATCGCTCTCGTTGATCATTTCGAAGTCGATCTCGGCAAACGCCGAGGCGAGGGCTGGGTCAAACTGCGTTCCTGAACAGGCGCGCACCTCGGCAAGTGCGGCCTCATGTCCCATGGCCTTGCGGTAGGGACGATCTGAAACCATGGCGTCATAGGCATCAGCGACGGCGATTATTCGAGCAATCAGAGGAACTGCCTCGCCCGAAACTCCGTAGGGGTATCCCCTTCCGTCCCATCTTTCGTGATGCAGTCGCACGCTCTCGGTGCAGACAGCGGTCGAGCAGGCCCAACGAAGCATCTCATATCCAAGTTGGGGATGCTCGCGAACACGGGCGAACTCCGACTCTGTGAGTGCGCCTGGCTTGTCGAGGATGCTGGCAGGGATGCCGAGTTTGCCGATGTCATGCACCATCGCCGTCGCCGCGACCGCGCGGAGTTCCTCTCCTCGAAGTCCGGTCTTGATTGCCAGTTCTAGAGCGAGGCGCGCCACCCGAGCGCAGTGCGAAGCCGTTGCTGGCGATGCATCACGAACGATTCCATGCAGCGAACTCCACTGGGGAATCTCTCCTCGAGTAAAAGCGGCTGGTTCTGTGTCCTGTGCTTGGCGCATTGATGTACTCCGAGTGGCAGGTAACGAATCGGAGGGCTAGGGACTCGACTTGAGTACAGTTGTCATCTTTGTCGCCTTTCCCAGTCTCCACCCCCCGCTTGTGACCCTTACACTTCCCGACCATGGCTCTGCCGGCCCCATTCATCATCCTCCCGTGCTAAGAGTCCATCCATATCGAGCCATCCGTCCGATTCGCGGCAAGGTGTCGGAGGTCGCGTGTCCGCCCTACGACACATTGGATCGCTCAGAGGCTGCCGCGATCGCGGCCCAGAGTGGGGACAGCTTTGTGCATGTGATTCGCCCCGACATGCATCTACCCGCGGACCAGAGTGGCGACAACCCCGCAATCCATGCGCAGGCGAAACATGCTCTCGAAGCGATGCTTGCTCGCGGGGTGTTGCTTCAGGAACCCGAGCCGGTGCTCTTCGTCTACAGGCAGTCGGTAGGCGGGCGCCGTCAGACCGGACTGGTTTGCTGTGTTGATGTAGATGCCTACCGTCGCGGCGACATCAGGAAACATGAACACACGAGGCCTGAGAAGGAACTCGAGCGAGCCGAACACATATTCGTAACGGGCGCCCACACCGAGCCGGTGTTTCTTGCGGTACGCAGCGAAGAGTTGCGCTCTCTGCTCGCGCGCAGCATGAACAATCGTCCTCTCTATCACTTTGTGGCAAAGGATGGAGTAACCCACTCCCTCTGGGTGGTGGAGGAGCATCTGGCCTACACCGAACTTTTTGCCAACATTCCGCGCCTCTACATCGCTGATGGACATCATCGATCGGCGGCAGCTGATGTAGTGGCACGCCGGTTGGCCGAGACCGATCTCACCCAGAACGGGGACTCGCCGGCACGCCGATTCCCCGCCGTGATATTTCCGGCAACCGATCTGTTCATTGCCCCCTACCACCGCGTCATCTGGCCTCACGAGGGAGCGAGTGCTAGTTCGATACTGGCACGGTTGATGGCAGGTGCGGCGCTGGCGCCGTGGGATGGCGGCGATCCGGGATTTCGTCATGCCTGCTGCGTAAGAACGAAAGGAGCTTGGCATCGGATCATGCTTCCACCTAGACCAGCCGGATTGAGGAATCCCGCCGAGGAGATGGATGTCTACAAGTTGCAAGCGAAAATCTTGGGGCCGATTCTCGGCATCGAGGACCCCCGGAGAGATCCTCGTATCGGATTCGTTGGCGGCAAGGGTGCGGAATACCTGGCGCAACTGGTTGACTCAGGTCGGGCACTCGCCGCATTCTGCATGCACCCTTGTAGTTTCGATGAACTGGCGGAGGTTGCCGACGCGGGGTTGGTAATGCCACCGAAATCCACGTGGTTTGAGCCCAAGTTGCGCAGCGGGCTGTTTCTGCACCGATTCGCTTGAGTGAATCGGAGTGCGCTGAAGGTAAACTGATCGGCATGAGTTCATCACTGACTCGCCCAGGGGGCCAGACGCCCATGCGCACCACACCGGCTCGCGTTCTGATCGCCGAGCCACTCCTCCACGGTGCAGTTGTCGCTCTCAAGCAGGCGGGATTCGATGTTGTTCACAATCCCCACCTGACAGAGTCCTCATTGACGGCTGCCGTGCGGGATCTTGAACCTGATGTTCTCGTGGTCCGTGGAATCCCGGTGACAGAAGCAACGCTCTTGGCAAGCAAACATCTTTCGCTGGTGGTTCATGCGGGATCCGGTGCCGAGGGCATCGACATCGCTGCCGCGAGCCGCCGCGGCACCTTGGTCGCCCACTGCCCGGCCCGCGGTGCCGCTGCGGTGGCAGAACTCGCATTCGGGCTGATCCTTACCTGTGATCGCCGCATTCCCGAACAGGTCGCTGCCACGCGCGCAGGAAGTTTTGATCACACCAAGTTTTTGGACGCCCACGGATTGCACGGGCGCAGCCTGGGAATAATCGGACTCGGATTGGTCGGTCAAGAGGTTGCCAAGCGCGGTCGCAGTTTCGGTATGCATGTGCTGGCGTGGAGTCCCAATATCACCGAGCAACGATGCGACATCCTCGGTATTGATCTCTGCAGCAATCTTGTGAATCTCGCCAAGTTGTCGGATGTGGTCTCGGTGAGTGTGACGGGCAACGAGCAGACGCATCATTTGCTTGGGCCTAAGTTCCTGCAGGCCATGCGACCTGGGGCGATCCTGGTGAACACGAGCCAAGGATCAGTCATTGATGAGGCAGCGCTGCTGGTGGCGGTCAAGCAGGCTGGAATCAGAGTTGGATTGGATAGCTTCGGGGAGAGGTCAGCCTCGCCTCTCACGGCGGAACTGTTGGCTCAGAGCGCCGTGTATGGCACCCAGTGCACTGGCGCGATCACCGAACAAGCCTCGGCTGCTGTGGCTGAGGATGCCGTGCGCATTGTGCGCGCGTGGAGCGAAGAGGGTCGCGCTCCCAATTGCCTCAATGTCGCCTCCAGCACCCACGCGAGTGCTCTGCTCACTCTCCGTCATGAAAACTGCCCGGGCGTTCTGGCTCGCGTGTTCGAACTCTTGGGAGGGGCCGAGATCAATATTGAAGAGATGGACAACACCATCTGCGCCGGCGGACAGGCGGCGGTTGCTCGCATCCATCTCTCCCATGCGCCTGATGCCGCTCTGACGGCGGCAGTCCGCGCCATTCCCCATGTTTTTTCGGCCACGGTCGCCCAACTGAACCCATGATGACAAACGCATCCACCACTTCAACCACCTCACTCTCCACTTCATCTGGCACCTCCCCCGCTCGCCCCGGCGCCATGGGTCGCGTTTACAACTTCTCGGCAGGGCCCGCTTGTTTGCCGGAATCAGTGCTGCAGGAGTGCGCGAGAGCCATGCTCGATGTCGACGGAACTGGCATGGGAATTCTGGAGCACAGCCACCGCAACTCATGGTTCATGACAAGACTCGAATCAGTCGAGCACTCCATTCGAGCCGTGACGGGAGCGGGCCCAGAGTGGCGCGTGCTGTTGATGCAGGGTGGAGCCAGCTTGCACTTCAACCTGTTGCCTCTCAACTTCCTTCGCCCCACCTCGCAGGCTGACTACCCCGATACCGATGTTTGGAGCGCGAAGGCGATTTTGCAGGCCAAATCGATGGAGGCGATGGGACTCACCGGCCATGTGCGCGTGCCCTTCAAGGGTGCGCCTTGCCACTATGACCATGTGCCCTCTGCGGACGAGATGTCCCTGCCCCCGGGTGCTGCATACCTGCACTATTGCTCCAACAACACCGTTCACGGCACGCGGTTTGAACAACCACCTAGCAGCGACGCTCCGCTCGTTTGTGATTCGAGCAGCGAGATGCTGGGGCGGCCGATGGATCTCAATCGTCACGCCATGATCTACGCAACTGCCCAGAAGAATCTGGGGGTCGCTGGGAGCGTCTTGGTGATGATCAAGAAAGATTTTCTTGAAACTGCGCGCCGCGATCTACCCAGCATGCTCTCCTATCGCGAGTTTGATACTGCAGGATCGATGCCGAATACGCCACCGACATTCGGCATCTTCGTGATGGGCCTGATGGCTGAGTGGGTGCTCGCGCAGGGCGGGACGCAGGCGATTGCCCGCGCGAACTCGGAGAAGTCAGCCCTGCTCTACGCCCAGATCGATGGCAGCAGCGGGTTCTTCAGGGGTCTAGCCCAGAAGCACTGCCGCTCGCACATGAATGTCTCATTCAAGACCACTTCCCCTCAACTGGACAAGTTGTTCGTTGATGAAGCCGATCGAGTAGGGATGAATGGCCTGACCGGCCACCGCGATGCCGGCGGAATACGAGCCTCCATTTACAACGCATTTCCTAGAGCTGGATGCGAAATGCTCGCCCAGTTCATGAGGGAATTCGCCCGCACCCGAGGGTGAGTAGGGATGACTTACTTCGAGGTTGCCGGGGATAAAGCCGGTGTCGATTCTTTACCCGTGCCCGCCGGACCGGGAGCGTGGGTAATGGGTTTGATGCGAATGTCGCGGAACTGAATATACGAACCCTCTGACTGCAGCCCGATGCGGCCGGGCACGACTTCGCACCCAGAGGCTTCATTCTGAAGTACATCATTTACGAACAACTGAAGATGCCCCTCGTCAAGCACGATGCGGTAAGAGTTCCACTGCCCTAAGGGAAACTCGCTGCATGAACTGGCCTTGGTGGTGCGCCTGCCGCTGGTACGCGCCGGATCCGCCTTCATGGGCACCTCGCCGATATTCCAGATGTCACCGGCATTCTCCGAGTGCAGTTGAGCTTCGATCGACTTCGGCCAAACCATGTCTGGACCAACGACTCGCAGAAGCACGCCAGAGTTTCCTGCTCCCTTGGAGGGATCGAAACGCCACTGCAGACGCAGCTCAAAGTTGGTGTAAAGCTCCTTGGTTTCGATATAGCCCCCAGGGGTGCCCTCGCAGGTGAGTACGCCGCCTGAAGCGGAGAAGGGTGAGGTGTCAGCCGCGTCGTCTTGGGCGCGACCGGGCACGAACACTTTCCACCCAGCCAGGTCCGTGCCATTGAAGAGCGTGCACCAGCCCTTCTCACCATCGGCACTCGACTGAGTGTTCGTATCAGACCGCCCGCCCAAACACGCCGCCACTACAAATATGGCAGCAACCCAGGCGCAGCACAGCAATCCACGCGCAGTAATCATCGCGAGTTCGTTCGCAGCGCGGACTCCGCAGCAAGCCAGTTTTCCAGCTCGCTTCCGCCGCAGGTCGTCCAGCGCAAGTACGCCGACATCTGGACCAGAGCGAAGGCAGGCTCAACAGCAGCCCATCCGAGCTGGCCTCGCTTGCGAGTGGCAGCTGAAGTTGCCGACCTAAATGCTCGCGTTGAAGTTGATCGAGACTTTTTTGCCTTGGTGGGCTTGGTTGCCTTGGTGGACTTGCTCAACTTGGATGCGGTCACCTGAGCGCGAGTCTTGGCTGACTTGACACTAGTTCGTGATCTCGACTTCTTTGCTGCCATGGGGGACTCCTTGAGGAAATGAAGCCTACCAACAGACCTCCCCAACTCAATGGCCAACACTTGTGACCGGTTCAAGCAAAGGGGCAGGATGCACTTAGTGCGGGCAATCCAAAAGGCAGGTCGAATCGCTCGCGCGTGCGAACTAGCGTCAAACCACCCATTCGTCCCACTGCGCCTAGAGACTGGGGGTTCACCCGCCCCTTCTCATCCAAGATGCCATCGGCAATATGTATCAGCACTACTTCACCGATCACAATGTTGGGGGAAGCAGTGCTTTGGCTGGCCAAGCGAATGACCTGCCGGGTGATGCACTCGAAAGTCATGGGGCTCTCTGCTACCCGCGGCGCCTTCACCCTTGTACCTGCAATCGGCGTGAGTCCTACGCGCGCAAACTCCTCCTCGCCATACTCCATGTGCTCCCCGGCGGCGACTACCTGGCGGATGATGTCCTCGCTGGCGATGTTTACGGTGAACTCGCCAGTACCGCCCTCATTCACAGGTTTGCAGTTTCGCAGGGTGTCTTTCTCACTGCCGTCATCGCGCAGCGAGGGACAGAAGAGCAGAGTCATGGGATCGCTTCCGACGCCATTGAAGAATGAAAATGGGGCAAGGTTGCGGGAGCTCCCATCACCGGCGACAGTACCAACCACCGCGATAGGCCGAGGAACGATGCCGCCGATCAGCAGCTTGTAGCGACCGGCCGCATCGAGTTGGAGCGGATCAAGAATCATGGGCCGCGAGCGGACGGACCCACATGTTGCGAAAGCACAGAGCGTCGCCGTGATCCTGCAGGCGGATCGGCAAACGATCAGCGTGAGCGGTGTACTTGGCGGCTGCCGCGTGGGCAGTCGATCCTCTTATCACTGAGGCATCCTGTACCAGAATTCCGTTGAATAGCACGGTCATGGTGCCCGCTTGCGCCAATGATCCATCGTCATTGAACTTGGGAGCACGAAAGACGATGTCGTACACATTCCATTCGCCCTGCGGCTTGCAGGCGTTGACCAGAGGCGGATACTGCCCATACATGGCGCCGGCCATGCCATCGCAGTAAGTGACATTGTTGTTGCTGTTGAGAATCTGTAGCTCGTACTGATTCATGAAAAACACCCCGGAGTTGCAGCCATGCTGACCGGCGCACTTGAGGTCCTTTGGCACCATCCACTCCATGTGGAACTGACAATCACCGAAGGAGTCCCGGGTGGAGATGTCCCCTGAACCCGGCGCAACTTGAGCGATGCCGTCGCGCACGCTCCAACCTGCGTCGGCATCCTTGAAAGCCGCCTTCCACTTGGAGAGGTTGGCGCCGTCAAAGAGCACGACCGCATCGGAGGGCGCTCCGCCGCACTGGGCGCTGGGGGCGACCACGGTCGGTTGCGGCCGCTTCATGTCGTGAATGCCCCAGCTTTCGCTCTGGTTGATCGCCTTTGCTCCCAATAGTGCGCCGAGCAGTGCGGCGACCGCGATGGCAGCCCGATTCAACTTGTGGGCGCGAAAAAGACCCCGCGCGGGGTTCATCGATGGCTTGATGGAATTCTCATTCATGGTTGTTTCTCCGTGGGAGTGAGGTAAGCCTCTCTAAGGTAGTCGCCAATCATGCGGTGCGTATTGAAGACCGGGGCAATGGTCGCAGCGCTGGCCAGTGCCATCTCTATCCACCGATGGGGCAAACCGTCCGCGCCACGATCGTAGAAAGTCGGCACCAGGTGTTCCTCCAGCAATTGATAAAGCGAGGCGGCGTCGTGCTCGTCCGCGGAGAGTTCGTCGGGAGCCAGAGGAAGCGACCAGCCGTTGTTTCCATCCGCGGCCTCAGGCCACCATCCATCCAAGACACTGCAGTTGATTCCGCCGTGCAGTGGCGGCTTCATCCCACTAGTGCCACTTGCTTCATAGGGGCGAAGCGGATTGTTGAGCCATACATCACAGCCACTGGTGAGCATGCGACCAACATGCATGTCGTACTCCTCAATCAGAGCCACTCGCCCATTCATGCGCGGGTCGCGTTGCATCAGGAATACCTGCTGCGCCAGTCTCTGGGCCCCCTCATCGCGAGGATGAGCCTTCCCGGCAAAGATGATCTGCAGTGGGCGCTGGGGGTTTCCCAGAAGCTTTGCCAGCCGATCGATGTCACTGAAGATCAGACCGGCCCGCTTGTAGGTAGCAAATCTGCGGGCGAAACCGATGGTGAGCGCATCGGTGGAAAGTGCCTGCAGCGCTGCGAACGCGCCCAGTTCGCTCTCCCCTCGACGCATCGACTGCCGCACCAAACGCTCCCTTACAAAGTGAACTAGTCGGACGCGGTGGGACTGCCTAAGTCCCCAGAACTCAGCGTGCGGCACCTGCGCGGCCCGCTCCCAGCCCTGCCTAGCTGGATCAGGCTCGCGCAGATCGATACTGGCGTGCTCATGCCAGAAACGCTCGGCCTGCGATGAAATCCAGGTTCGCACATGCACGCCGTTGGTGACATGACCGATGGGGATTGGTGCACCATCGAGGTGGCGAATGCTTTGCCACATCTTGCGACTCACCTCGCCGTGCAGTGCCGAAACTCCATTGGCACGCGAACTCAAGCGCAGCGCCAGCGCCGTCATGCAGATCGAACTCGGCTTCTTCGCTGAGGTGCAACTGCTTGTGGCCTCACTTCCCGCCTGGGCTGCTCCGCCCCCCTGCGCGTCGGTCACGCCATCCTCGCCCCCCATCTGGGCAAATGCTCGCGGAGAAATGCATGCCGAGCGTAGAACGCGCTTCAGCTGCACTACTGCCTCGCGGACTCCGTAGCGATCGTGACCCGCCGGCACCGGTGTGTGGGTGGTGAACACTGTGCTCGATCGAACCCGCTCCATCGCGGCAGCGGGCTGCGCGCCCGCTTCTACCAACTGCGCGACTCTCTGTAGGGGAGCGAAGGCGGCATGTCCTTCGTTGAGATGAAACACCGTGGGGGACTCCCCCACCGCCTGCAGAGCCATGACACCTCCGACTCCCAGCAACACCTGTTGTCGCAATCGCAGCGACGGCTCGCCCTTGTACAGACCCATGGTGAGCTCACGATCCTCGCTCCGATTGGCTCGCAGATTGGCATCGAGCAGGTAAAGCGGAACCCGACCCACCTGCGCCAACCAGATGCGAGCCTTGACGCGCCGCCTTCCGATCGGGCATGCCACTGAGCATCCAGTGTCCTCGAGGGGCCAGCGCTGCGGTTCAAAGTTGGGATAGGAAACTCGTGTAACCCCCTCGACTGAGATTTCCTGGCGGTAATAACCGTGGGTGTAGAAAAGTCCTACCGCGCACAGCGGCACTCCCAACTCGCTGGCGCTCTTGAGGTGGTCGCCTGCGAGAACTCCAAGTCCGCCGGCGTACTGCGGCATACTCTCGTGCAGCGCGTACTCCGAGCACAGATAGGCGATTCGCAGCGGTGCAGGTGCCGCGGGGAACTGGGAGCGCCACCAGCTCGGTCGGGCCATCTCCTCGTCCCGAGCAATCTCGGCGCGAGCCAGCGCATGCATGAACTCACGGTCGCCGTAGTGCTCGAGCAACTCGAGGTCGGTAGCCGCAGACAACACTTCAGCCACGGAGTGGTTGCTTGATTCATATGCCGCGGCGTTGAGCATCTCAAACGGAACCCGCATTTCCGGAATCCAGGTCCAAGCAAGGTTGCGGGCGATTGCTGCCAGAGATTGGCGAAGGTCGGCGGCGCGCGCGGCGGATTCACGAGTCAGATCACTCATCGATCCATCCTAATGCTCCGCCAAGAATCATCAACCAATCGCCGCACGATTCGGGCGTTTGTCTCACTCGGGTCCCCAGCACCGAGTCGAAACGCCCAGTTGCCCAGCACGGTTCCGGGCAGATTCATCCGCGCTTCACTGGGAAGTTCCAGCAGATCCTGCATGGGAATGATGGACAATCGCGCGGGTGAGGAGAGGGTGAGTCTGGTGAGGGTTCGGGCAGGGCGGGCAAATGCACTGCGGGCGTATCGCTGCGCGCGCTTACGGGCGCATGCTGGAAGTGCAGCCCACCATCCGATGGCGGTGTCATTGTCATGGGTGCCCGGATAGGCAACTGTGTGCGCGGGATGATGACACGGTAGTTCGGTTGACTTCGGGTGGCCAAATCCCCACTGAACAATTTTCATTCCCGGCAGACCAAACTGGGCACGCAGTTTCATGACTGCCGGCGTATGCGCCCCCAGGTCCTCTGCCACTAGAGGAAGCGGACCGAGCTGCGCCGCGAGCGCACATAGCAGTTGCTCTCCAGGTGCCGACCCCCACTTGCCCAACCGGGCTGTGCGGGCAGCGCCCGGGACCTCCCAGGCGCGGCACAGTCCAATGAAGTGATCGATCCGCACTGCGTCAAATCGAGTGAGCGTCCATCGCACACGGTCGATCCACCACCTGAAGTCGGTGCGTTGATGCTCGCGCCAGCGATAGTGCGGATGTCCCCACAGTTGGCCCTGCTTGGAGAAGTCATCGGGAGGAACCCCGGTGAGAACCGTGGGGTTTCCGCGGCGATCGAGACGAAAGAGCTCAGGGTGAGCCGCAACATCTGCAGAGTCAGACGCAACAAAGATGGGAAGATCGCCTAGGAGCCGGATGCCAGCCGATTGAGCGCGCGCGCGAAGCTCCAACCACTGTGATTGAAAGGCAAACTGGATAAAGGCCTCCAGCCCACGCCCAGACTCCTGCCGGTACTCGAGCCAGTCGGGAAGCCATCCGCGCGCCGCGCGCGCAAAGGCACGGAAGGCGGGACTGCTGAATCCTTCCCTAGCGGCAAACACTTTGTGGGCATCATCGAGACGAGGCATCTTGTACTCGCGTGCTGCCTGATACTCGGTTCGCGGACGCTGGCTACTAGGCGCGCCTAGCCCTCCTTGCGCCCGTTTGAGAGACGCGGATGCCGTGAGAGCGCTTCGCTTCAGCAACCCGTCACGCGCCAGCATGTGAAGCGAGATGAAAAGCGGCTCGCCCGCGAACGAACTGGCGGACGAATAGGGGGATTCTGCCGCGCCGATCGGTCCTACTGGCAACATCTGCCACCAGGTCATGCCAGCGCGTCTCAGCCAGTTGATGAACCGGTGGGCTGCTATTCCAAGATCACCAATGCCGTGGGGGCCGGGCA
The DNA here is from genome assembly GCA_009692045.1 of Phycisphaerales bacterium. Lineage (GTDB taxonomy): Bacteria > Planctomycetota > Phycisphaerae > Phycisphaerales > SM1A02 > SYPI01. Next base: position 23,772 of record SIAA01000001.1, read on the forward strand.
GACTTGTTGGATGCAGCAGAACTCCAGCGGTGCGCTCGGAAAAGATCGGATGCGGCGGATCTGGTGCGGCGTGCATTTCTGACTTGGATCGCTTGCGCACATCCGTCACGGCGTCTGCACCCAAGCCGCACCTGAGAGAGGAGGAACCGTGACAGTTGCGGTTGGCGAGACCGCCCCTAGTCGGCCTTCAGCCGCCGGTAGTGAGGAAGTTTCCCGGACACCTTGTCGGAAACTGGCGCCATCACCGAACACCTTGGTCCACGCGGCCCCGGCGCGGCCAGTCAGCGCACCCGACACATCGACTACGGCCACGCGCTCACTGGCATTGATTGCAACCAGCACCTGCTCTTCGGGCAGCGACCGGAGAAACACCAGCGTGCCCTGCTCATCATCGGCGGCGATCAACTGATAACAGCCGCGGCGCAAAGCCCGGTGCTTGTGGCGCAGCGCGGTAATGCGCTGATACCACGCCAGCTGCTGGGGATCCACCACATCTAACGGTGAGTCGTAGGTCCCGATGTCATCCCACAACATCGGCTTGCGATTGTTGGGATCATCTGATCCCCACATCCCCACTTCGTCTCCGTAGTAGATCATGGGAGCGCCCGGATAGGTCATCTGCATGAAGGCTGCCAGCCGCGCTCGGGCAAAACTCACGGCATCCGGCTTGCCCCCTCGGTACTCCGGACTCGACTGCTCGCGGTTTCCCTGATCGAACTCGCGATCAGGATTGAACATCTTGCTGGCGATGCGATCAGTGTCGTGACTGTCCAAGAGGTTTTGCAAGGCAAATGTCACCTCGCTCGGATAAGCGCGTCGCAGCTCGGCCAGACGGCGATCAACCTCACTCGGCGGAATGCTGTTGACTCGATCGCCGATGAATCGCATCACCGTATCGGCGAACGGGTAGTTCATGACGGCATCCATGGTGGTGCCATCGAGCCAATCATCCCCGCGGCGCCACACCTCTCCCACTATGTAAGCATCGGGATTGATGGACTTGACCAGCGTGCGCCACTCCCGCCAGAAGGGCATGGCAATTTCATTGGGAACATCGAGCCTCCATCCATCTATGCCGTCAGCGGGATCACCATCCCCATCCGGGTCCATCCAGCGTCTAGTGATGGCGAAGATGTGCTGCTTCACTTCATCACTGGCGAAGCCGCGCCTGTCTTTGGCAAACACTGGTAGGTCTCCGAACCCAGCCCATCCGTCGTACACGAATGGCTCGAATGACCGGATGGAGAACCAGTCCTTGTAGAGGGATTTCTCCCCCTTCTCGCGAACATCCTTGAATGCCGGATGCGCGACACCAACATGATTGAACACGCCGTCGATGATGACGCGAAACCCCATCGACTTGGCGTGGCGCAGAAACTCGAGAAACAATCGATCAGTCTCGGTCCATGTCCAACTACTCGGATCCTTGAGATTCTCATTCGCCTCTGCCGAGGCATAGTCGCCCAGCGTTCCGAAGTGTTCGTCAATGTGAATGAAGTTCGTTGCCTCGTACTTGTGATGACTTGCCGCCTGAAACACCGGATTGAGATAGAGGGCATTCACGCCCAAATCCTTGAGGTATTGCAGTTTCTCCCTCAGGCCGCCCAAGTCGCCACCATATAGGCGCTTGAACACAAAGTAGTTGTAAAAAGTCTGACCGCTGGCAGTCTCCCACTCGCTAGGCGACTTCCACTCACTGGTCCAGGGGCGCGTTTGCGGGGCGTTGCCTCGGGCATCTCCGTCGCGAAAGCGATCGAGCATCACCTGATACCAGATGGCATCCTTGCTCCATTCTGGCAGACGGAAGGGCGGCAGATTCGAGGCATCGAGTTGATAGACCTCGCGGTCGCGGAGCTGACAACCTGCATCATGCACTACGAAGGTGTACTGAGCACCCAGTGAACTCGCTGGGAGGACCGCCTCCCACCAATCGAACAACTCATCGCTACCCGCGCGCCCCATGGGACTCTCGCCGCCAACGCTGGTTGCGAGTGTCACGGCACTGACATCACCAAGCAATGTTCGGTAGCGCAGCAGAATTCCGCCGGAGGGATCGGCCTGCATGAACATGGGCAGCTTCTGATCGTGACCGAGCGCATCGGCGTTGATCTTGCCATCGGCGGGATGGGCGCTCGATGGATCGAGGTTGGCAAGTGCTCCCAGCCGCAGAACCGAGTTGCGCCCACCCTGCCCGTCGTCGACCGTTGCCTGATTGAGCGGGTCGTGAATCCACTGTGTGCCATCAATGACAAACTTGTAAAGTCGCTGCCCGCTCGCGACGGTGACGCATGTTCGCCAAGTTCCGTCACTGCCGAGAAGCATCTCGTTCCCCCGCCCGATTGCGGCAATATTGGTGCCTGATTCCGCACGAGGCTCAGATGCTGGGGCGGCACCCACGGACCATCCATTGAAGTCTCCGGCGACTTGAACCCTCTCCGCGTGTTTCTCAAGGCGCAGGCTGAAACACACCTCCCACTGCCCTCCCCCTACCGGACGCGCCTGAACACTGGCGGGGTTGCGCTCTGACGGGGTGAGGGTCGAACTCTGCGCCACCGGAACTTGCGGCGGGAAGTCGGCAGCGATTTGTACGGTGAGCATGAGGGAAGCGGCGCACATGTTCATTACAAGGGCCGATGGAGATGAGGCGGACATCGTCGATTGATCTCTATACTGACTCGGTGATGGACTCGTCATCGAGGCAGCGAACCGCCATCCTAGTCCGTGCCCGAGGCGTTGTCGGAACGCTCACGACTCTGCTGCGCTCCGCAGCGGTACTGGTTTTCCTTGCCCTGCTGCTGTGGGCATTCGCCCGAGTCGGCCTACGCGAGTTTGCCCGCGTCTTCGCCACTGACGGTCGGACTGAGCTAGTAGTGATGCACTGGTCGGGCGGCGGCGGGCAGGAGGAGGACGCCATCGTCGACTCCTCTTTGCAGGAGTTTGAAGCTGCCAATCCCAGTCTGCGTGTGCGCCGCATAAATGCCGGTGGTGCGGGCGACTTCTACACCAAGCTGCAAACCATGACGGCTGCGGGCGATCCCCCCGACGTGTTCTATGTTGGCGCCGAGCGCGTGCCCGCGTTCGCCGCACTAGGACTCCTGCTTCCACTTGATGAGTTTGTGGCGAGTGATGGAGTCGCTCCGCGGCTCAACCTCGCCGACTTCTATCCCCACACAGTTGAGGCGTTTCGCTACGACGCCGAGAGAAGTGAGCTGGGAGTTGGGCCGCTCTGGGGCATCCCCAAGGATTTCACAACCGTTGGCTTCTACATCAATGTTGACCTGTTCCACCGCGCCGGCATCGCGCTACCGAGTGACGACTGGACCTGGGATGAGTTCGCCGCCGCTGCCCGCGCCATTGGTGCCCTCAAGGGAGTTGATGCGGGCGCGGTCTTTGTTACTTGGCCCATGATGGTGCGCGCCTATCTGCGCACCGAAGGGCTTGATGTTCATGACATGACTGACTCAGCAATGATCGCCACCCTCGAGAGGCTTCGTTCTTGGCGTCACGACGAGACAAAGACAATCCTGCGCACCAGCGCCAACATCGCGGAGGACAGTCTGTTCCTTGGGGGCAGGATCGGCATGGCTGGGCCATTCGGGCGCTGGGTGGTTCCGAGCTACCGCACGATCAAGTCCAGCGCTGATGGCGGATTCGAGTGGGACTTCCGCCAGCTTCCCCACGGCGCCGTTCGATCAAACACCATTGCCACAGTCTCATGGAGTATTGCTCGCGCCACCGAGCATCCCCAAGAAGCATGGCGGTTGGTGCAGTGGTTGGTCAGTCCAGCGAGTCAGGCGGCGCAGGCACGACTCGGACTCGCCATCCCCACCATTCGCTCCGTCGCCACATCGGAAGCCTTCGCCGACCCCGCGCAGGCACCCGCCAATGACCGCGGTTTCCTCGCCTCCGCCGAAACAGCACGGGTGGTTGAGTGGCCGGAGGATCCGCAGTTTGAGGGGCTTCTCGGCAGCAGACTCGATCAGGCGCTCAAGACAGGCGCACTGAGCGCGGCGGCGGCGAGCGCCAACTTCGTGCGCGACTGGGCGGCGGTGAGTAACTCGCCGCTATCCCATCGGCGCGGCGCCCGAGTGGATTGGAGTGCCCTCGCCGCGATCGGCGCCGCTGCCCTGGCTCTCGCCGCCCTCTATCTCTACTGGCCCAGCGTGAGAGGTGGCAACAGGAACGAGCGTGCCGGCATGCTGCTGGCATCCCCGTGGATAATCGGGTTCGCCCTCTTCATGGCAATCCCGGTGGCGATGAGTCTGGTTCTCGCCTTCAGTTCATGGAGCGGGGTATCAGAGCTCGGCAGCGCCGAGTATGTGGGGCTGGCGAACTTCGAGCAGCTTCTCAGCGATGACATCCGCTTCCGAGCGAGCCTGAGAGTCACCATCATCTACGCGCTGATCGCCGTCCCCTGCGGGCAACTTCTGGCGCTGGGCTTGGCGATGCTCCTGCACACACGAGTGCGGCCGCAGAGATTGTTTCGGGCAGCGTGGTATCTGCCCAGCGTCGTCGCCGGTGTCGGTGCGGCAGTCCTCTGGCAATGGGTGTTCGACACGCAGCACGGCCTGCTCAACGGCATGCTCAGTGCCATCGGCATCGATGGTCCGGATTGGCTTGGCCGCGACGCTGATGTTGCTGGCGCTCCTGCCTTTGCCCTGATGAGCCTTTGGTATGTCGGCGGCAGCATGATGATCTATCTCGCAGGGCTGCAACAAGTACCCGCGGATCTCATCGAAGCCTCGGCCATCGACGGCGCTGGCGCCTGGAGCAGATTCCGGCGAGTGACGCTGCCCATGCTCTCGCCTGTCATCTTGTTCAACATGCTCATGGCCGTTATCGCCAGTTTTCAGGTGTTCACGCAGGCCTTCATCATGGGTGGCGGCAAGTCAGGCGATGACACGCTGTTCTATGTTCTCTACCTGTACGACCAAGGCTTCGTGAACTACCGCATGGGATACGCCAGCGCCCTCGCCTGGCTGCTGCTGCTGGCGGTGCTGGTCATGACCGGGATCATTCTGCGCAGCAGTTCTCGCTTCGTCTATTACGAAGGGCTCAAGCTGTGAACTCAGACAACTATCTATGGCGCGGCTATCGATCGCTTCGGATGGCTTCACGCTCTCAAGTCATGGCGTTTCTGCTCCTGGCACTCGGCGCAACCATCTCTCTGTTCCCGCTGTGGTGGATGACTGTCACCAGCCTGCAGAGTGCGTCAGAGGCGGGCGCCGCGGTGACCGGCGCCAAGGGGCTCTCGCTCTGGCCTCATGAAGCGCAAGTCGACAACTATCCGGAGGCGCTGGCGCAGATGGGCTCGCTGCGCTGGCAGGGATTCTTGGATGCGCTGGCAAACTCCACCGTCGTGGCGTCACTGGTCGTCACTGGCACGGTTCTCTCCTCAAGCCTTGTGGCATTCGCCTTCGCTCGTCTGCGATTTCGCGCGCGCGGCCTGCTCTTCACCCTCATGCTCGCGACCATGATGCTTCCCGGCCAGGTTGTACTCATTCCGCTCTTTCTACTTTTCCGATACCTCGGCTGGGTCGACACCCTTCTGCCGCTGATCGTGCCGGCGTTTTTCGGCAGCGCCTTCTTCATCTTCATGTATCGCCAGTTCATGGCGCAGATTCCTGAAGCCCTGTTCGAAGCCGCGCGCATGGATGGCTACGGCCCTATTGGGTTATGGTGGCATGTTGCCCTTCCCCTGAGCAGGCCGGTGACGGCGACTACCGCGGTGTTTACCTTCATCTGGTGCTGGAACGATTTTCTTGGTCCTCTGATCTATCTGCAATCGGAGAGTCAGATGACGCTTGCCGTCGCACTCAACGGATTCCGATCACAGTATGGTGGACTCGACGATGTGCACCTGCTCATGGCAGCAAGCATCGTGACAATGATTCCGTGCCTGCTGATTTTCTTCGCGGCTCAGCGCCACTTTGTTGAGGGTCTTTCTCGCGGCGGCGTGAAGGGCTGACACGAGGGAACCTCCTTGACCGTACATTGCCCCCATGGCAGAGGTACTTCTCGCAGCAGTCAGCAAGGTTTATCCCGGCGGCGCCCGCGCCGTAGAGACTCTGGATCTCGCCATCGGCCACGGTGAGTTCGTGGTACTGGTCGGCCCCAGCGGATGCGGCAAGAGCACAACTCTGCGCATGATTGCCGGTCTTGAGGATGCGACCTCCGGCGAACTCTCCATCGACGGTCGCGTGGTCAACGAAGTAGCGCCCAAGGATCGTGATGTCGCTATGGTGTTTCAGAACTACGCGCTCTACCCCCACCTCTCGGTCCGCGGCAATCTTTCGTTCCCTCTGGAACAACGCCGCCATCACGGTGGCATTCTTAGCCGATTCACTGCTGCCGGCCGTTCTGAGCGCGCCTCGATCGATGCTCGCGTCGACGCGGTGGCGCAGACTCTGGGGATCACTCCCCTCCTGAACCGCAAGCCGGCCCAACTCTCTGGCGGACAGCGGCAACGCGTCGCCGTGGGCAGGGCGATGGTGCGCGATCCCAAGGTCTTTCTATTCGACGAGCCGCTTTCCAATCTGGATGCCAAGCTGCGCGGGGAGATGCGCACCGAGTTGCGCATTCTGCATAAGCGACTTGGAGCCACGATGATTTATGTGACTCACGATCAGGAGGAGGCGATGAGCCTTGCTGATCGGATCGTGGTGATGCACAGCGGACGCCTGCAACAGGCGGGCTCTCCCATCGATGTCTATCAGCGGCCGGTCAACAGATTTGTGGCATCCTTTATTGGTACGCCCACGATGAACTTCATCCCCGGCCGGGTTGCCATAGATACGGGCACACACTCGAGGTCGGCCGAGAGGGGCGCAGCGGGCGCCGCCACCAGCGCTGGGGTGTTTCGCCACGCGGGTGGGACACTCGCGCTTCCCGGCAACCGCTGGCGAGACATCACCGCTATCTCAGGGCGAGACCTCGTCTTGGGCATACGACCGGATCAACTCCGGATTGCTGGGGATGCTGAAGCGATGAAGATCGCTCAGAAGGGAGACCATCCGCCTGATCCAAACTCTTCCATCATCTGTGGTGTGATCGCAGCGGCAGAGCACTACGGAGACCGAATGGACATCGTCCTCGACTCTCCCAGCGGTCGTTTCACTGCGCGCTGTCCACCGGTACGGGTGCGCGAGGGTGATCCATGCACCATGATCGCTGATCTGTCAGCTGCTCATTTGTTTGAAGTTGGCGAGTGCGGCGCGGCCATCGCCTTGAGTTAGGAGCAGCAGCACAGGGCGCGTGCCCGCCGGGCAACCCTCAACTTGCCCATGCGCCGAGGAGCCGCGCCAAATCACCACCGGCCGTAGTGCCATCGCCGTCCAGATCGGTAGAGCCAGACTGACCCCACGCCGCCATTAGCGCCGCAAGATCAGCGCCGTTCACAAGGCCATCACCAGTCAAGTCCTCCGGTGGTCCTGACTCCGGAGGCCAGTTGCAGGTTCCCTGGGTGAACACGGCGCAGCTGTAGGGAGCCAGACTCACTAGGCCGCTGAAAGGCAGACCATCCCACGGAGTCGTCTGGGCACCAGAGTCGTGAGTGGCTGCGTTGGCGTAATCAGCCGAGTAGCCATTCCAGTCGGAGTTGAATATCACCCGCCACAATCCGCTGTGTGGCAGTCCGATTCGATAGTTGTTGAGCGAGGTGCTACTAAAGTTCATCATCACGATTACATCATCGCCCGGGCCACCATCCTGATAGCGATGAAACGCAATCACCTTCGCAGAGTTGTCGACATGAAACACATTGGTACTGCTTCCCATCAGCCCCGCAGTGCAGCCGCCCATGTTGCGGCGCATCCTGATTAGGTCCTTGTACAGCCTGTGAATCCCCGAGTAGGTCTGGAGCTTGGCCCAATCGAGCGGGTCGCTGTCAGCGAACCAGCCATTCTCCAAAAACTCCTGCCCCATGAAGAGCATGGGAATCCCTGGCGATGTCATCACTAGTGCCCCGCCGAGGGTTGAGCGCTTGCGCGAGTACCACGATCCCGCGTTTCCCGGCCAGATCTCCTCGGGCACACGCTGCTTGCCATTAGCCACTTCGTCATGGCTCTCGGTGTAGATCACCCGCTGGAGAGCCGCTCCGTTGTAGTTGAAGTTGATCGCATCCCTGATGGCATACATATTGCGATCACCATCATTGGATGAGATGAGCGCCGCGCGCACCGGGGCATAGAAGGCCGGGTCCCACTGCGAGTCGAATCCGGCCCCGCCTGCTCCGGTGGGCTTGGTGAGCCAAGGATTCAGATCAAGGTCCTCGGCAACGATCAGCTTGCCGGGAAACACGGCATCGATCTGGTTGTTGATCCACGCCAAGAGTGACCACCCCTCCGGAAGGTCGACGCCGAACTGGTCGGTACGCCGGATGTACTTGGTGCCATCCATGCGAATGCCATCGGCGCGAAACTCCTCGAGCCAAGTGAGCACCGAGTCGCGGATGTAACTGCGAACCTCGGGGCGGCTGTAGTCGGGCCGCGTATTGCCCCAGGGGGTATAGGCTCGGGAATCGTTGTAAAAGAAAACTCCGCCCAGATCATTGGCGTACCACCCGTCGAAGCGCCACTGATCGAGATCATTGGGACCGAGGTGACTGAACACCACATCGGTGAACACGGCGATGCCCCGAGAGTGAGCGGCATCAACAAGTTCCTTGAAGTCATCAGGCGTACCGTAAGCACTCTCAATGGCGAAGGGGTAGGAGTTGTTGTAACCCCAGGAGATGTCCGTGGGAAACTCGCAGATTGGCATGAACTCGAGAGCATTCACCCCGAGGTTTTGCAGGTAGTCGAGTTTGGCCTTCACCTTATCAAGCGTTGCCGGAGGAGTCGCGCCGGGCTCGACGGCGAATGTTCCTACGTGGGCCTCGTAGATGATCAGATCGTTCCAATCGGGAGTTACGAAATCAGTGGCACTCCACTGATAGGCACTGGAGTTGTAGACGATCGAGTTCCCAGAACTATTGGTCAGATCGCGGGCACGCGGGTCGTTCTTGACCATGGTCGCCGTCCCGCGCTTCACCACGAACTTGTATTGACTGCCGGGCCCCGCGTAGGGGACATCGGTCGACCAGTATCCGTTGCCCTCGTTGGCGAGCGGCGTCTGCGTCTGGCTCCAAAAGTTGAAAGTCCCAGAGACTGCCACAGAGTCGGCATTCGGAGCAAAGGTGCGGAAAGTCACCCCGGACGGAGTCGCGGTATAGGGAATCGCACCTATTCCCGGGCGGGCGGATGGACCCGTCGCCAGAGCTGACGAAGCGGCCCATGCGATGGCGGCTAGGGCGAGACTTCGGTTGTATGCAGCTGATACGAACACTAGGAATAAGCCTACCCCATGGCAGCGAGAAAACGACTTCATTCCTGCTATCGGCAACAAAGTCAGCCATGCTGCCGCAAGGAGTCACCGCGCCGGGAAGTCGGAGGATCAGAGCTTTAGGATGTCTACGAGCGCTGCTGAGCCAGGAACTGGCTTGACCTTGCCGCCGAGGATGTCTTCCACGGTAGTACCGACCCCATAGGCAGCGTCATTTGCTTCGCGGTCGATGATTACCTTCATTCCACCAATCGTTGCACCGCCATACAGCCCGGATGCCGCTGTGTACAGCTTGGCCTGAGGGCCTGCCGCTTCTGTCTGCCCACTTGCAGATCCGATGGATCCGGAGGCCGCAGCGGCGAAGTATCCACCATCAGTAATAAAGGTGTTGAGAGCGTCCTTGTCCAAGAAGACGATCACGGCGTCAACTGACTGGGTCCCGATCTGAGCACCGAAAGTCCCGGAGCCGATGCTGACCGCTACTGGCTCGCTCCAGCCTGACCCGAGGCGCTCCACGAGGACTCCGCTGCCGCCAGCGCCACCAAAGATCAACCCACCTTGGAACGAATGAACTATGGCAAGGGCGATGGCTCGCTGCAACTCTTCCTTGGGCACTGGAGCCCCGCTCGCCTGCACACTGGCATAGGCAGACATCGAAGACCCGATCCGGCTCGTCATGTTCTGGCCGCTATGGCAACCAACAACAGCGAGCAATGCGATCCCCATGAAGACGGCCGAAAGAGTGTTGCGCATGAGTTCTCCCTTGTAGCGCGGCACTATATCAACAAGAGACATCCAGCACCCACATCACGGGCGAGGGAGCATCGGACCAGTTAGCTACGCGTCGGCATCTCAGTTCGGGCAAGGACCCCAACTGCTCAGAAGTACCGCGAGGTCGCCGCCGTTGGTGTCGCCGTCGCCATCCAAATCTGCAGCGGGAGTTCCCCATGATCCCAGCACCACAGCGAGGTCGCCTCCGGAAACATCACCGTCTCCGTCAAGATCGGTTGGGCAGGGCGGTACCACGACTCCGCCGTCGATGACTACGAACTGATCACCGGTGAGCAGTGAGAAGTCCACCAGGCGCGACTCGCCCAGATTGCCGAGACCGCCGAGCGGGCCAGCGACCTGGTTGGCAAGGTAATCGTGGTTCAATCCATTGATGAAGGCGCAAATTCGCAGCGCCGCTCCATCAACATGTCCCAAGAGCGCGCGGGGGATGGAAAGCTCGATTCCCGTGACCACGCCCACTCCGCTCATCAGGCCGCTGCCCTGTCCGCCGACACCGGCGGCGTTGCTGTTGTCGATGGTCCACATGAGTCCGTTCTCAGCAGTGAGCACCCCAGCTGCCCCTGCCCCGCCGGAGCCGAGATAGCCACCAACTCCGCCACCAGCGGTGAGCAGCTGGGCCAAGTTGCAGTAGGTGGCGAAGGGAGTTCCGCCGCAGGTGCCGGTGAAGTACCAGTCGGGAGCAAACACGTCATCAAACTTCAGACCATTGCCCGTGCCGTCATCACCCATGCGATTGAGACCGTTGAAGTCGACATCAGGGTTGTTGCCCAGCAGACGATTCTGCCCCTCGACAGGAATGGAATCGATGAAGAGTTCGATCTTGTTGAAGTTGCTCTCCAGATTGCCGGCGATGAGCAGGTAGACGCGATAGGCATCCATCGACGCGAACACGCCGTCAATCTCAGAGCCGTTGGCGTAATTCATCATGGCAATGTTGGCATCGCCGAAGCCGGTTTCGGTGTTCTGAACAGAAAGCGCCTTTCCGTAGCCAATGTCAGCGATCCCATCGACGACGATCTGGCCAAAGGCGGAGGGAGACGCGAGGAGGAGCGCTAAAGTAACGATTTGAGCTTTCATGAGAGGGGTCCTAACTGGGGCTGAGGGGTTCGCTGCCTGCAACGCAGGACAGATGGCCACACCATACAAAAAGGGGTAGCCCATCGCCCTCAAATGTACTTCGCCTCGCGACCGCTTCCAAGACAAAGATGGGGAAAGACCACGATCTTAGAGGTGAGAGACACCGCCCATCAGCCCTGCAGAGGACCGCAGGGGATCAGGGAATGAAATTCTTTGGAAGCAATCGAGCCGCGAGGCCCTCTTCCGAAGAGAACTGCCGCGCCATTGAGAAGGACTCGACTGCCCTACTCTGATTACCACCGCGCTGTGCAGCCTGACCCTGAAAGAGGTGCCCTTCGGCGCTGGAGGGGTCCAGACCGATCAACATTGATGCCGCTTGCGCCAACCTGGTCTCGTCACCGATATGCCAGGCAACAAGACCGAGAATGATCCAGTACTGCTCGCTGTCATGTCCAGATGTTTCAGGAAAGGCCAGGAGCAAGTCTCGCGCCGCGACGCCATCGTTTGACATGAGCAAACAACGAGCGCGCAGCCGAACGAGGTCGGGCCGGTTGGCAACTTCGATGAAGGGTTCATGTTCCAACATCTCGAGACAGACTCCCCAGCGACCCTGACGGAACTCGGCGTGCAGTAGTTCCTCCTGAATGCCGGCTTCGTGGGGAACCAGTGCTACCACTCGCTGAAGTCGTTCGGCAGCGCCTGAGTGCTCATCGCTCATGGCGGCTATCTCGGCGCGCAGATGCTGTACCGCTGAGCTATAGGAGAAGCGATTGCTCATGGCAGCAACTAAATCGCGCGCCTCTTGCATACGACCCAAGGCCAGCAGTGACTCGGCGTGGGCGGTAGCGAACTGCAAAGTGCTGGGATCGCCCTCTAGCGCTGCCGCAAAGGACTCACGAGCCTTCTCATAATCGCCTAGGCGCTCGTAGACGGTGCCCGCGAAGTAGGCGCAGAGCGAGCAGGCCGCAGACTCAGCGTCGTTGGGCTTGGACACCTTCGACTCAGACTTCTCGTCCGCTTTCGTAGCCTCGGCACATGCGTTGAAGTCAGCCAGCGCTGACTCCAGTCGGTTCATAGCCAGCAGCGTGCGACCGCGCAGAGTGCGGAACTCTCTGTCCTTGGGGAACATCTCAACCAACTTGTTTCCCATCTGCAGCGCCGTGGTGTACTGGCCACTCGCAAGCGACTGCTTGCCTTGATCCACCATGAAGCGAGCGTTCATGCGATCGAATCGCTCGTTCGCCTCAACTCGAGCCTGACGACCAGAGGCTGTGATCCCGTTACACGATGACAAGGCAACGAGGACACCGAGCACTGAAACCAACATCAACCGATGGGGTGGGTACTTCACTTCGGTGCTCCTTCGCCCTTGATTTCCGGATCACCTGGTTTGTCACTGAAGGCAGGGGTAGTGTCGAGAATCGATTGCAGCGTGTCGGCAAACTTGCTGTTGGGACCCGACTCGATGCGCTCCTCCATCATGATCATGGCTGGCATCACCGGCTTGAGTCGGCGGGCGGCACGCGCGAAGTGCAGCGCCTGCTTGGTGTCACCATTTTGGTAGGCCTCGAAAGCCATGCGCTGCAGATTGTCGGTGGTCTGCTCGCGCGAGAATGGCAACAGGCCGGCTCGCTGCCCAACCCGCACCGCCTCGATCACTTGCAGGGCGTCCTCACCCTCCTTGGCCGCGATCTCATCGGCGACTACTGTCGGAGTGATCAGGAAGATGATCTCCTTGCGAGAAACCTTGTCCTCCTTGCCTTGGAACGCGGCGCCCAAGATGGGGATGTCACCGAAGAAGGGCATGCTGCGGCGTTTCACAGTCGTGTCCTCGGTGAAGAGTCCGCCCAGCACAATCGTCTGCCCCGACTTCACTCGAACATTCGTTTGCAACTCTCGGGTTGTTTCCTGGGGGACGGTGGCCTTTCCACCTGCCGAATCAAGAGTGACCGAGCGAGCACTGGACACGCTGGGATAGAGATCCATGCGGATCATTCCCTCCGGTGTGATGAATGGTCGCACAATCATCTTCACGCCGACATCCAGAAACTCGACGGTCTGAGTCGTGGTTGTCTGATTCTGGGTGGTGTTGAGATAGGGGACGCGCTCGCCTATCAGCACTTGGCCCTTCTGCCTGTTGAGGCAGGTGAGATTCGGTCGAGCCATCACTGTGGTGTCGGTAACTTCGTCCAGGGCAGAGATGAACACGGCAATGTTGTTGGCGATCAGACCCATCTGCAGCGTCGGATTCTTATCGCCGATCAACCCCGCCGAGTTAGTTGCCTGCCCTGCTGTGGCATTGTTCGTACTCACCACCCCGTCCTTCATATCGGTAACCGGCGCCAAAGGCGTAGTCAACGAAGTGAAGTCGAGATTGTTGACCCAGGAGAAGTCCACCGAGAACGCGTTGTCCTCTCCAACCTCTGCCAAGAGAACCGTGCACTCAATACGCACCTGCTGCGGGGACACATCGAGCGCCTTCAGTGTCTCGGCGATTCGATCGAGAGTTTTTGGATAGTCAGTTACGACCACCTTGGTGGAGTAGGCGTACTCGTCTCCTCCGCCGTCATCCACGCTGGGCTCATAGTTCGGTTCCGCCGAACCACGCGCCGCGATGGACCCATCCTTGGAAACTATCGGCTTCAGAAACTCGATCACATCTGTTGCGCTGAGATACTCCACCACGAACACGCGAGTCTCCTTGCCGTGGAGTTTCTGCTCAAGGACAGCAAACTCCTCGCTGGTATAAACCTTGGTGAAGTTCGCCTCCGTCTGACTCACCAGCCCGTTTACGGAAAGGATCGCCTCCAATGCCTGATCGAAGGGGACATCAAAGAGGTTTACCGAAACTGTGCCCTTCACCAAGTTGCTCGCGATGATGTTGCGGTTGCTGCGCACGCTGAGCAGCTCAAGCAGCGAGGAGATTTCGACATTCTGGGCGGCAATGGTCACCGTGCCGTGGACGCTGAACTTGACGCTGTCCTCTGTAGCTTCGACACCCGGTGCCGTGGGCGGGGTTGGGACGGCAGGCACCGGAACTTCTTGGCTCGAGGGTTCGGTAACAGTTGGGTTCGGCTCCGCTGCCACTGCAGTTGGGACCGAAACCGGTGGCACCCCCTGAGGCAGCTCGACATCGCGCGGTGCGGCGGCGGTCTGCATCAACAGACCCGCGACAGCGCATACTGCCACGCCTCTGGCAACGAATCGGCCGCCGAGTATTGGCTCCGTCTTTCGGATTACCCCTTGCGAAGGGTCGATAGTGTCACAATGCTTAGTTTGTGGCTCGCGCATTCCTTGCGCCCTTCAAGTTTGTGCGACGCCAACAGAGCGCGGCGCATCTAAGTCCTATAAGCCGTGCATCCATGCATGGCATTAGTAGTCACTATCGGCAGCCAAGCCTGTTTGGTGCCATAGATTGAGCCTCGGCATCCTGAGCCAGGTTTCCAAGGGAATTTTGTGATCAATATTGATCAGTTATTCAGGGGCCGATCCAGTTTCTAGAGATTGCCCCCGTAGAAGGGTGAATCCGTAGTTCCAACTGGCGACCGTCGATTGCCGTCAGAGCAATCGTCGGTGCCGGGCCCACCGGATCTCCCTCAACTGCGCCGTAGTGATTGAATCGCACCTCATTCTCACACACATTCGCCAGTTGTAGCGTCACGCCGCGCGCTTCGGAAAACCCAGCCTGGGTGAATGTGACAGACACGGGAGTGTCCACATTTACCAAGGTATAGCCGGTGTCCGTGAACTGAATGCGCGCCGGGTTGGTGGGATCAGCGATGGTGCAAGCCTGGGCATATCCGATGTCACTGCTCAAGCGATCGGCAGCTGCGCACAGAGCCCCGTGACCAGTAGGCATGAAGTAGGGGATAGCGAGTGCCGCAATCGAAGTGACAATGACGCACACCAATACGAGTTCCACGAAGGTAAACCCGCGGCAGGCCCTCGCGCCCACTCGGCGTGCCACGCCGGGGGCGTGGAGTGTGATTACTTCGGTGCGGCTGCTAGTGGTAACAACATTAGGACAGTTCACGTTCATGGGCTCCAGGTTCAGAAGTTGACACTGATGCGAGTAGGAATGGATTGAGTGCCTCCGCGCGGGGGCGGGGCGCCCTCGGTGAGCCCGGTGATGTCATCAAGGGCGTGGTCGTAGTAGAAGGAGGCCTCATCGCGCAGGATCACATGCTTGGCGGCGATGCGACCGTACAACTCACTGCTCCCCCTCAGGATCACCGGGTTCGTGGGCATGAAGATCGATCCGATGATCGAGGAGTTGTTGAAGTCCCACAGGAAGATCGATGACAGGAAGGCCGGATCGGGATAAATGCGCACGCGCCATGGCTCGAGGTATTGCGGCTCACTAGGCTCGAATGAACTGCAGGAGTTGGCCACCCATTGGTTCAACCACTTCTTGCGATGAGGATCGCCGGCTGCCAGAGTTGCATCGGGCTCATTGGGACATGTCCAGGATTTGCCCACCCATGAGCCAGTCGAGGCGAGGTCATAGGCCACGAAGAACAGCAGCTGGGAGTTTTCCTTCAACTCCACGGAACTGTTGATCATCTCGAAACTCTTGGCATCGAGATCGAACCACATCCGCGCCTTCATCACAATTTTCACATTGCCATTGATGATGAGCCGACTGTTCTCCAGCTTGAATTTGTCATCAACCCGATAGACGCCGCTATTCATGGTGACGAAAGAGTTGTTCTTGATAGTCAGGTCGCCGCCCCCGATGGGAATGCCGAACAGCTCCCAACACTTCACTCTGATGGGGTTGAGTGTTTGCGTGACTCCGCTATAGATCTTGTTCCCGAGGTAGGTGGTTCCTGGCACGAACGATGGTTCGGTCGGGGGCGCGATCATGAGAATCGACTCGCCTTCCGTCATCTGCACCTGCTCAACCTCATCGGCGCTGTCGCCCCAAACATTGAGGCTCTCCGCGTCGTCGGGGTAGTAGATGAATGTGCTGGGGTCGGTGCCGGTTATCAAACCGTTCTGCGTCCAACTCGACGATTGCAGCGGGTTGGCGCCCAGAGTGAAGTCGTAGGTGGCGAGCACTCCACCCACCATCACATTGGCGTGACCGGCCTTGGACGCACGCTTGAACTCCGCTGCCTTGGTAGCGATGGCACCGGCGAGCGAACCGTGCGCCCCGGAGATAATCACCGGGTCGCTCTCAAAGTGAGCGCCTGCTCCCAGATACACCCCTTCGTTCCCCCACCATGGCGCGCGCCCTTGCGTGCCGATGCTCACTGGGTATTGCTTGCCCGCCTGGGGAGAGTTCTCCCATCGCCCCACGAAGTTGTCCCCTTCAACAGAGAAGTACTTGTCAGCGTAAATCGCGTACTGCCCCTTCACCAGACTCTGCAAACTCATTTCGGCGGTCATGCTGTAGCTGGTGCCGCCAATGGTCACGGTGATCCCCGCGCGGAACTCGGTGGTGGCGGCACTGGGGGCGACTCCCGTAGCGATGTCCGAGATGCTCACATTCAGTACTGCATCGCCAACCTGGAAGTTGCTCAGAAGTACCCCATCGGCCAGTTGCGCCCGCCACTGCGTGGCAAGCGTCGCGTCGGACTGCTGAAAGATGGAAGCAAGCACCTCCTTGGCGATAGCCAGCCCCTGAGCGGCGACCATTCGGGCACGCGCCGCCTGCTCCATGCTCCGGCCGATCACAACGCTGTTGTCCCGACTCTTTACGAAGGCAGTGGCGGCAGTGGCAGCGATTCCCAATGCGAACAGTGCCATCATGAGGGCGGCTCCGCGCGACTTCCTATGCTTGGCAATCCTAGACTTGAGTTGGTTTGTTACTGACATTCTTACTCGTCCTCACAAATGGGATGGGGGTCAGGGAAGGGCAACACCGCATCGATGCGCATATCCACGCGCATCGCCTCCTCATCCTCGACGCCTCCGCTAGCTCTTAGCTCTACGAACGCAAACTCCACCCCGATGTGTCTGTTCGCGCAAATCGTCTGGTCGCGATAAACGAATGAGGGACCGAGACCGATCTCGCCAGTAGCAGAGGCTCGCATGCCGCCGAGACCTTCGGCAATAGGGTAAGTCTTGAGTTTGCCGCCAGCTTCGAGTGTTAGGCGCAGATCGCTCCAGTAGTCGGGCTGATCGGTGAAGTATGCCGCGGTCTCCGCAGGAGCCAGCGTCCCAGCATCGACAATGGTCTCCAGAAGCGACCAGCTGCCGTCCCCCTCCTCCACGAAATCCAGCCAGTACAACTCGGCCTGATCCAGGTTGATGCGGTCAAACGCCGCTTCGGCGCCACTGCCTGACTCGTCTAGGTTTTCCGAGGGAAGCCACAGCAACAATCGCTTCGGGTCCTGCACCAGGATCATGCGACTCTGCAATGTCAACTTGGATAGATGCGCCTGCATTCCCGCCGTTCGCAAAATGGCACCGGCTCTCACATCCTGCAGGCGCACCGCTTCACAGAATGCCGTGGCAAATCCAGCCACGGACGCACCGATCATCGCCGTGATCACACTGGAGACGAGGATTTCGAGAAGGGTATAGGCGCGACGATTGCTCCTCATTCGCCACCCTCCTCATCTTCGTCATCATCGAATGAGTGGGGGCGAAAGCGGGAGATGCTGGCGAGTTGCCTCTCCTCACCCTGACCTTGATCAAACACCGTCACATCGATTTGGAAGCCTTCAATCACTAGGCCGGTGTAGCCGGGGATCGCCAGTGATTGCGCCGCGATGATCGTGCGGCGACCCATGGGGACGAATCCCGCGGGGGATCTGCCGGTGGAGTGAGACATCGAACCGATGACCTCTACCGCTGTGCCCGGCACGATTTCGTCATAGTCCGTGGCAAGCAGTTCGTTGACGCGAGATTCAGCCGCTGCGGTACCTGCCGTCAATCGCAGAGCGTCCTCCTGCGCAGCAATGCCGCCCAAGAGTGCACTGGAGACGGCGACTGAAGCTAGCGCCAGCACCGCGATGGCGACCAGGCACTCGATCAGGGTGAATGCGCGGCCCGCGCCGTTAGCGCAGGAGGGTCGGGTCAGCATCTCCACTTGGTAGTCAGGACACACCATCGTTCCTCCTCCTTACGTGGATCGGTCGGAGTGACCGAGCACTTGAGTCTGAGTTTCAAGTGGTGGCAAGGCAAGCCCAATCATTTAGAGGGGGCTGGAACCCCGCCTACCGCGATGTCACGAATGTCAAGAAATGAATTTGCAGCATCTCCGGTGAATCTCACTGTCCTTGTATCGCCGCCAATCGTTGGCGCCGAAGATTGCATCAATGCCGGTCGCATGACCGCGCGGAAAAGGAACTGTTCATGACAACTCGTACGACTCTCAAGCGTGGATTCACCCTGATCGAAATTCTGATCGTTGTCGTCATCCTCAGCGTCCTGGCGGCGCTTGTGGTTCCCAGCGTCACTAGTGCCCTCGGCGATGCCAAGTCCGAGGCAGCTGATGCTCGCGGCAGCCAGATTCTCACCATGATCACCCGTTACAACCAGTTCCTGCCTGGTGGTGGCACGGCAATCGCTACGACTGACGGCGCCATTTCTGCCGCCAACATGCAGAAGTTGATCACCGCCGGTTACTGCGTCTCGGGTGACTTGAACAACCAGATGATTGCTTCTCCTGCGGGCACCAACGCCGACTGGCAGTGGACCTTCGCCAGCGGCAAAGTCAGCCCCACCGCTCAGTGACTCACTAGATTTCCCATCGCGTGCTTGTAGCACGCGAGTTCCGCGCAGATATGCACGCTGCGGGTGGCAACGGAGCCATCCGCAGCGTGCGGCGCGAATGCACGAAAGGGATTCAATGCTCAACAAGTCGCGAACAACTCTCTCAGCCATCGCAGTTGACATCGGCCGCAAGGATTTGCGCCTCCTGCAACTCGATCTCTCCGCGGCAGTGCCCTGCGTGCGCGCTCACGCGACCCTGCCCTGCCCCATCTTCATGCGAGACCCAATCTCGGGTGAACCACCGACAGCGGCCTTGACAGCAACACTGCGCGCGCTCGTCCGCGAGGGCGGATTCAGCGGTTCGAAGTGCGCTGTGACGCTACCCTCGGCCACCTTTCTCTCCGACACCGCAGAACTACCGACAGTCTCTCCAGGGGAGCTCTCGGCGACAGTGGCCTGGGATGCAGTGGATCGATTCGGATTGGATCATGACACCATCGAGACGGGAGCACTTCCCATGGCGATGAGCACAGGAAACGGCAAGTCGGGAGAGTTTCTGGTGATGGCCATTCGCAAGGACTCGGCTCTGCGAGCAACGCAGTTCCTCGGCGAGGTAGGTCTGGATCCAGTTCGGCTTGAAAGTGCGGCGATGGCCTCGCTTCGCGCCGCGTGGCGCCGAGCTCGGCGCCAAGACGGTGTCGAGCGATTCGCAACTCTGTATCTGGAGGACCGCCGCGCAGTTCTCTGTGTACTGTCAACGGCGGGCCTCTTGTTCCATCGATCCTTCACCTGGTCGTCTGGAAGCGACATCGCCTCAGTTGACTCACCGATTCCTGTCGCTGGAGACCGCGAGGGCGTACGCGCCTGGCGCTGGAACTCCCTCTCGGAAGAAGTGCTCCAGTGTTTGCGCCGTTTGGAGAAGCGCCAGCCCGGTTTGTGGCCGAAGGAACTACTGCTGAGCGGACCCGCGGCAACAAGTGAAGGGCTGATCGAAGTTCTCTCCAGCGTCTGTGGTGCGCCTTGCATGCAGTTTGCCCAGGACGCCGGAATCGACTGGAGCGATGTCAGTCGCGGTGAGGAATCACTCTCAGCTTGGAGTGCAGCCCTAGGCTCGGCTCTGGCCGACACCCCCAACCGCGACCATGCCGGCCGCAAGGAGGCAGCGTGAGTGAGTTCCTGATCAACCTGATGCCGATCGAGGCCCGCGTCCAAGCCCGTAAGCGAAGCAATCGCCGACTCATAAACCTCATGACTACGCTCGCCATCTGTTCGACCACTGGCCTTGCCGCGCACTCATATGTCCAGTGGCGCGGCGCCAATGCTGCCCGCGATGTCGCGCTCTGTCTCCGGGAGAACGCCCAGAACATCGACGACATCGCCGCCGCGCTAGCCGCGGAGCGGAATCAGTTGCAAGCGCAGTTGGCCACTCATGGGGGCATCGAAATGCCCGTTGAGGCCAGCGATGTTGTGGCCACCATTACCCATCTCCTTCCCCAGAGCGTCAGGCTTGAGGGGCTGAAGATAACTGCCATTGAGCCGAGAGTCATGAAGGGCAAGGCTACTGACGATAACGCCGCTGCCGTCCCGCCTCAGCCGGCGTACTACGAAGTGCGGCTTGTCGGAGTGTCAACTGATGAGAGCGCTGCTGCCAGTCTCTCTCAGCTGCTTGCCAGCACGGTGCCATTCTCGGGAGTTGCGAGGCAGGAGCAGCGGACCAGAACGGGCCCCAGCGGTACCGAGCATGTATTCACCCTTAGTTTCCACGCCGACCCATTCTCTGCCGGACGAGCCAGTGCTCGTCAAGTAGTAAGGAATACCCGATGAATATTCAACTAATCGATCGACGACTGATTGTGGCGACGACTGGCGGAGCCTTGGCGCTACTTGCGGGCCTTTGGATCGTCCCCAACTACCTGAGCGCAACCGACATTCGCGCCCACTCGCAGCGGCTCGATGCTCAGACTTCGGAATACCTCGCCCAGCGGTCTGCACTAGAGCAACTTCAGGCCGAGGTGCTGATCCTTCGCAGCGAGGCACAGTCAAACTGCCGAAGCCTGCCTGAGTCACCGCAGGACAGCCAACTGGTTGACGCGCTGGCCCGACCTGTGGACGGCCTCAATCTCTCCGATCAGGTGGTTCGGCTCGGCGAACTCGAACTGCACCCAAGTGCGAGTGCCAACGGCTCGCCTCTGGAGAGGCGGCGAGTGCGCATAGAGATGCTGGGCTCTTTCGATGCTGTGTTCAGCGTGCTTCACGCCATCGATCAGGAACGAAATGTGAATCGAGTCACTTCGGTTGATATTCATCCGGGAGCTGCTGGATTGAGTGCCGTCCTTGAAGTTGACGAGTACTTCTCTGGTCCCAAGGAGGTGGCACAGTGAGTTCTGTCAACAGTTTCTGGAGTCGCATCTGCATCAGACTTGGCGTGAACTCAAAGCAGTTCGGGGTGCTGTTATCCATCTGTGTGATGGCCCTCGGCATCGTGGGAACCAAGGTCGTGATCGGCGGACCCAGCAAGGCCGCGGCCAAGTCGGCGGTGGCTCTTTCGACCATCGCCGCGGTAACGCCGCCGCCCTCCCCATCGGCTCTGAAGGCCGTGGCATTCACCCTGCAGACCTGGCCATCCCGGGATCCTTTCCGTGGCAGCAGCAACCAAGGCAACTCTCCCGATCCAGGGGCGCTGGGGAAGGCTCCTGCCTCCCTGCGCCTCGGCGCGACCATGGACGGCCAGTTTGCCGTTATCAACGGAAAAACCCTCAAGGAGGGCCAATCGCTGACCGACCCAGTAAGCGGTTCGTCATACCGCCTGCTTGAGGTTGAGACTCGGTCGGTGACCATGGAAGCAGGCGGCCAAAGGTTCCAGATCGCATTCGACTGAGGCCAGTCTGAATTCGATCTTTGGGTTGCTGGGAGGCACTCAATGGATCGTCCTATTCAATCCCTCGTCTCACTTACTGTTGATCCGACACACTTGTCCACCGTAGGCGAGGTACTCGTCGAGCGCGGTGACATCAACGGCGACCAGCTCCGCGAAGCCTTGATGATTCAGACTCGTGGATCGCAGCGCCTGATGCTGGGCGAGATTCTCATCAATGAGGGAATGGTGACTCCTGATCGCCTGCTGTCAGCCATCGCCCACTCCAAGGGGCTACAGTTCGTCAGCGATCCTCGCGAACTTGCCGATGCCGGAGCGCGCGCCCTGCTGCCTCAGCCCTTTCGCACCCAACACAATGTCTTGCCGCTGGGATTGGACTCCGGCGAGCTCCGTGTCTGCACCGGCGACCCCGATGACTTCTTTGTCATTGATGAGATGCAGAAGCTCACCGGCTTCAGAGTGCGCCTGGTGGTCTCCACCCCCGAGGCAATCGCGGCCGTGCTCCGCAGCGAGGAGCCGGATGCCGAAGCCCCGAGCACCGGCGTCACTTCCGAACTGATTGATTCCATCATCGAGGGATTCGACGAGTCAACGCTACAGGTTGATGCCAGCCACGCCGCTGACATGGCTGAGAGTGAGCCTTCAGAAACAAGTGGCCCCGTAGTTCGACTCGTCAACTTCATCATCTGCGCGGCGGTAAAAGAGGGCGCCAGTGATATTCACATCGAACCTGATGAGGGCTCGTTGCGGGTTCGCTTGCGAATAGACGGAACCCTGTATCAGCGCCTAACTCCCCCCCATCGAATGCACGCTGCGATTTCGAGTCGCATCAAGATCATGGCCAAGTTGGATATCAGTGAACGGCGCGTCCCTCAGGATGGCGAGATCAGCGTTCGCATCGAGGGCAAAGCCATCGACCTGCGCGTGAGCACGCTTCCCGGCAAGTTCGGCGAAAAGACTGTCATGCGCGTCATCGACCGCAGCGGTTCCCAGATCGGGCTGGAAAAACTGGGCTTCCGCCCCGAGATGTTGCAGCGCTTCCACCATCTGATTTCCGAACCGCACGGCGTGGTACTGGTCAGCGGCCCCACCGGCTCGGGAAAGTCAACCACGCTCTACTCGGCGCTGTCACAGTTCGACACCATGTCGCTAAACATCTCCACCGTGGAGGACCCGGTTGAGTCGAATCTGGCGGGTGTGCATCAGACCCAGACCAACAATAAGGCGGGGCTCACTTTCGCCAGCGCTCTCCGCGCCCTGCTGCGGCAGGACCCGGACATCATCATGGTGGGCGAGATCCGTGATGCCGAGACCGCGCAGGTTGCGGTGCAGGCAGCTCTCACTGGTCACCTGGTGTTCTCAACTCTGCATACCAATGATGCGCCTAGTGCCACCACGCGACTGGTGAACCTGGGAGTCGAGCCATTCCTAGTGGCGGCGGCACTCCGGGGCGTACTCGCTCAGCGGCTGGTGCGCCGTGTCTGCAGTGGATGCCGCGAGGAGTATGTGCCTGATGGCCATGTTCGCGCCTCGATGGGTAAGTATGGCGCTCAAGCCGAACGCCTGTGGCGTGGTCACGGGTGCAAGCGCTGCCACGAAAGTGGTTGCGCGGGCCGAGTCGGACTCTATGAGCTATTCATTCCCGACCAGAAGATCCTTGAAGCAATCACCGCACGAGTTGATCACTCTCAGTTTCGCCTCATGCTCGATGCTGCGGGATTCGAGTCCATATGGGATGATGGCATGATGAAGGTGCTAGCCGGAGCAACAACGGTTGAGGAAGTTCACAGTGCATGCCGCCATTGAGGTGACTGACTCTCCTAGCGGTAGCACCTTCCCCCTGCGGAAGTACTCCTATCAGGCCCGCCGGGCCGACGGGACGCTGATTCGTGGCGTGATTGAATCCGGGGGCCCCAGTGCCGCGGTGCGCATGCTTCGCCGCGACGCATTGGTGGTGGTAGCGATCGAACTCGCCAGCCTCGAGGCGAGTGTGGGTGTGGCAAGGCAGCTGAGCGTGGGCAGGCTCTCGGCACACTTCAAACGCGATGATGTCTTAGCACTCTGCCAGCAACTGTCGGTGATGCTCAAGACCGGAGTGCCGCTCCCGGAAGCGCTGGAGACCTACGCGCTGCAGGCGTCCAACAAACATGTCGCCGCCATTGTGCGCCGCATCAAAGAGGATGTAAGCGAGGGCGATGAGTTCAGCAAGGTGCTGGCCAAGTGGCCCCGTGTGTTCCCCCCCATCCTCATCAGTTTGATTCGAGCCGCCGAGGCTTCGGGCCTGCTTGCCGAGATGATGGAGCGCGTGGGTAAAGAGCTGGCCAAGCAGCGCAAGACCTCCAGGCAGGTAACGGGTGCCATGATCTATCCCGGCATCATGCTCACGGTTGCCATTGCGGCCGTCACCATCATCATGGTGTTTGTGCTACCCAAGTTTCAAGGGTTGTTCATGGCGCAAGGTGAAAACCTCCCTACCCCGACCAAGGTACTGATGGCTGTGAGCGACTTCCTCCGCTTCGGCTGGCCCATTTACCTCCCCCTCCTCATCACCGCAGTAGCCGGCGGCTGGGTATTCGTCCGCAGCACCACGGGCCGACTCTTTGTCGATCGCATGAAACTCACCATGCCCGTTCTGGGAAAGCTGTTTCGCTTTCTCTATGTATCGCGTATCGCCAGCACCATGTCCACTCTGCTCGCAGCGGGTGTGAGTCTGCTGGAGGTGATCGCCATCTGCCGCGAGGTGACCAACAACCTAGTGCTAGCGCGAATGTGGGACGATCTGGAGCAACGAGTTCAGCACGGTCAGGACATGTCAACAGCCTTCTCGAACTGCCCCTACTTCCCCCGCAATGTGGCGGCAATGTTTCATGCGGGCGAGCACAGCGGCAGATTGCCGGAGGTGCTGCAGCAAGCCGCGCTTTTCGCCGAGGAGGAACTGGACACTGCGGTCAAGGCCTGCACCTCAATGATTGAGCCGATGATGATCGTCATCATGGGTGGTCTTGTCGGTGGCATCGCTTCAGCCATGCTGCTGCCCATCTTCAACATGAGCAAGATGGTTCACTGACCAGGGGGAGACAGTGCTTCCAACTCAACGCGAATCTCCACCGCTCGCGCCCGTTTGCCCCGGGGATCAGGCGACACCATGGTGGTCGAGGGCTGGTAGCCGTCCAGTTCGATCCTCACTTCGGCACTCGCCGACTCTTCCGCCCAGCGAATGAGCAGCGTGGAGGGCGTGGTACCGACTTTGGTGCCGTCAAGAAATATGGTTGCCCCCACCGGCACTGACTCCACGCGCACACTCTCGACTGCGAGCGTCTTGCTCGGCGTGACTGTGTTTGAGGTGGGCGACTGCAGCTGATCCCGAGCCCGCTGAAACAAGATGGGCACTGGCGGCAGCACACCAAGCGAGATGAGCCCCGCAACTATCACGCCAGCCGCCAGCATTGCCAGCCCCGCCCAAGCGAACCAACTCCCCTTGGGGGTCCTGCCGCGCAGGTTGCCACTCCCGATATCGCGCGGGTGGGCGTGGCCCTTTCCCATTGCCCCGGCTCGCGTTGCCGTTTGCAGTTTCCCCATTTCACCGGTGCCCACATCTCCCATCTCCAGCCACTGCCGAACTGCACTCGCGAGCATGCTCGCATCGTCGAAGCGAAGATGCTTCTCCCGTGATAGGGCCCGAGTGACGATTTCCTCGAGTCGATCATCCAGATCAGGGAGGAGGTCCCCTATGGCTGCAACTCTGCCCTCACACACAACGCGGGCTGCCTCGTGCACGGGAAGTCCACGCACATCGTAGGGATGGCAACCGGTCAGGAGCTCGAACAGCACGGCACCGAGTGAGTACACATCAACTCGCTTATCGATCAGGCGCGGATCGGCACGAAACTGTTCCGGACTCATGTACTGCATGGTTCCAATGAGCTGCCCGGTATCGGTGCGCACAGTTGCCGCCGAGATATCGTTTTGGGAGGATCGGGCCACCCCGAAGTCGATGACCTTTGGCTGCCCATCCTTGCCGACCAGAATGTTCTGCGGTTTCAAGTCGCGGTGTACGAATCCTGCCTCATGACCGGCGGCAACTCCATCGCAAGTCAGAGCAATCAATCCGAGGCGTGCCCGCATAGTCAGGCGTTCATCCTCGGCGTACTCAATGATGGTGCGCGCTTCCTCAATCAGTTCCATTGCCAGCCAGGGGACCTCCGTCGCGCCATCGGCAACCACTCCCGAGTCAATGATGCGCGCGACATTGGGGTGGTCAAGGGTCGCAAGAATCCGCACCTCACGCTCGAATCGCCGCAGAGTGTTCTCGTCAATGGCGGCGCGGGCTAGGAGCTTGAGCGCCACAAAACGCGGCGGGTTGCCCCCGGTGGCGGCATACACCCGACCCATGCCACCCACGCCGATCAAGCGATCGATCTTGAAGCCGCCGACTTCTCGACCGAGGAAGGGATCGACCGAGGTGATGATGCTGCGCGGTGGTGTGGCATCATGAAGCGTGGCCGCTACGGCGATAAGTCGCTGAACCTCCTGTTGGACCGCTCGATCAGTGGTCCTCTCCTGGAGCCAGCGTGCAATGTCTGAAGTGTTGGCTGCAGCAGCCTCTCGAAACAGTCTTTGCGCCTCCTCTCGCTGCGTTGGAGTCATGCCATCATTGATACTACGGCGCAGGCTGTTGCCGTGACCAGCGCCGCATACGGCATCCCCGCGCGCTCACATCTCTCCCTGGCAATCCCACCCCAGCCGCGTCCGCCCGTATGCTTTCCTCATGCGAGTAACGCTCATTGCTGCCGGAATAGCCGCTGTAATCCTCTTATTGCGCGCCTTCACCGAGGTCATCCCCGCAGCCCAGCCCATGGCGACGATGGTGTCGTGGGCTCTCACTGCGAGCCTCGCCGTCGCATCAGTTGGATTCGCCAAGGAGGGCTTCGCCGGATGGTGCGGACTTTGCGCCGCATTCGCCGTCCTGTTCAATCCCCTGCTACCCGCCGAAATCCCCGCCAACTGGCGCGTCCTCATTGAGACCTGCTCTGGCGCCGTTTGTGCGGCCAGCGTGATTCGCCACTGGAAGTGATTGCCGCCGGGACCTACTGGGTCGGCAGTTGAAACAGAAGTGCTCCGCCGGGCTCAACGCCCGCAGTTTCGCTGCGCATGCGACCAACGGCGATGGTTCGCCCCTTGATAACAAATGCGCCGCCATAACGACCCGTAGCTGTGGGCACGGACGCTACAAGGCGCCATGTCTGATTCCAGCCCACGGAGTCACGGGTAAAGACACAAACAGCACCAAGGCCTCGCTGCGGCTCTACCTCCCCTGGCACCGGATACATGGCGCTCTGATCACCGACCACTACAAAACCATCGCCCACTCCCAAGCAGTTGCCCCAACCTACACCGGGCATAATGGGATCTGCCGGCTCCAGACTGCCGTCATAGGTCCACGCTGTACCCGATCGTCGATAAACCATCACGCGCGCGGCGCCACCGTCAAGATCGACGGCACGCACAACCAAGGTGTCGCCCTTGAGGGCGATACTTCCGCCAAATGTAGGTGACCGACAGTCCGCGGGTGGACGAATCTCTGCTTCTAACTTCCAAGTCCCGTCAACGAATCTATAGACACAAACGAGCGACTCGCCACCGGCCTGCAGCGGCTGCTTGGGTGATGGCTGGATGGCACGAGGCGAACCCACCGCCAAGGTTCCGGAGTCGATCGCCAGCGATGCTCCATACCACATGGCATTCACCTCCTTGCCGCGCGTAAGTGAACCGGCGGGCTGCCAGCCTTTGGCACCATAGCTGAACAGGCAAACACTCGGGTGCTCAATGGTGACTCGAGCATCGTGACCGCGCACTACCTGATCAACGACACCGACCGCGGCAAACACGCCATCGGTGGCGATCGAAGTTCCGAAGTTCGGCGCTTCCATTCCCGCGGGCTGGCGCAGTCGAGCGCGCAAAGCCCATCCCGATAGTGAGGTGGGATCTTTCCCGATGACCATGACTCCCCCCGTGCCCACCTTGCCGAAGTAATCATCGTTGGTGAGAATCCAGTCAGGGGATGTCGCAACGCGTTGAAAGAACAGCTGCCCGGGCCGCCCGCCGGGGACGGCATACATCTCCATCAACGGTTTGAAGTCGCCAGCGACAGGATTGAATGTCGCAACTTGGCCGTTCGATCCCGCCTCGCGCACGCGCTCTGGACCCGTGACGATCAGTGACTCACCGACCCAGCCGAGGACGCCGCCGAAGGTAGGGCTGACCGTCGGCCCAGGCGCATCGAGTACGGCGAACTGATGCAGATCCGTGGATGTGCTTGCTTGTTGAGCTGCGCTGGCAGCGGCAGCCGGTGCGGATTGAGCCACAGGCGCGGGTAAAGCCGATGGTGCGGTGGGAGCAGAAGTCTGAGCCAAAACCAATGAGGAAACCAGTATTGCAAGCATTGAACTAGCGTACCTATATATGCCTAATACGAGTATGGCTGAAGTTTGGGCGCGCGCTCTTTGTTTCCTCATTACGGTGGTGCTGATCGGATCTCCCGTGTCTGGGGCTCCTCGCCTCCAGGACAAGACACCCGCATTTGAAGCGCCGACAGTTCCTCTCGATAGTCGGGTGAATCCCAGCAGGATCACCGAACTCCCCGAGCCGCAGCTACCTGCCCACCTCGTTGCGCCCCTGCCCGCTTCGCATCGAATCAGCGCCGGCGCGGCGACCAGCCCGGCCGATGCCGCCACGGATGCGCGAGCTCGTCAGGCGATCGCCAGCGGTCTGGCCTATCTGTCCAAGTCACAAAGTCGACGCGGGGCATGGATGGAGGGAGATGGTGCCGCGGCTACGGATCAGAAGCGCCCCTCGCCCGCGGCGACATTGGCGGTGACGGCACTCGCCGCCAAAGCCCTCATTCAGGCTGGTCGCGACCGAAGTAACAGCCCGTCGGTGGCGCGTGCTCTCGACTACCTCCGCGCCGGGGCCATGAAAACGGGAGGCTTCAATCCTGATCCCACTGGGGCTCTGGGAAACTATGTCGCGAGTGCGATCGCTTCAGCGGCAGCGGGACTCGAGGATCCAGCTGATCGATTGCTGCTTGACGAATCACTCACTTGGTTGCGTGGCAATCAATGGGATCAGACGGAGGGATTGCCCTCCAAGGCGGATTGGTTCGGTGGCTCTGGTTATGGCAACAACGGCCGCCCCGACCTATCCAACACCCAGATGATGTTGGATGCGATGCACGATGCCGGTGTGAGTCCTGATGATCCCGCGGTGCAGCGCGCTCTGGCGTTTGTGGCGCGCGCCCAGAATCTGAAGGCCACTAATGGAGCAGACTGGGCCCAGAATGGGACCAATGATGGAGGGTTTGTCTACACCCCCGCCAATGGTGGCGAGTCCTTCGCCAGTGATGCCGCTGGTGAGGGCCGCTACGGTGAGAAGACTGCCGCAGGCCAGCCACGCAGCTTGCGTAGTTACGGGTCCATGACATACGCGGGCTATAAGAGCCTGCTTTATGCGGGGCTGGGGCGAGATGATCCGCGAGTTGCCGCCGCTCGCAAGTGGTTGATCGAGAACTGGACACTCTCGGAGAACCCTGGTCTCAAGATGCAGGGTTATTACTACTACTTGCACGCCATGGCGCGCGCTCTTGCAGCGGGACAGGAGTCGGTGCTTGTTGACAGTGCTGGCATCTCTCACAACTGGCGTTCGGAACTCGTTGATGCCCTGGTTGCGAGGCAACGACCTGATGGTTCGTGGATGAATCCTGCCGACCGCTGGCAGGAGGGCGAGGCTGACCTCGTCACCGCCTACGCCGTGCTGGCACTTGAAGAGGCACTGAAAGAAACAAGTGATGCGGATCGGCTACACGCGCACGAGGCGACGCATCCAAGCGGCCAGTGACACAGCGAATGCCAACAGCAGAGCACCAGTTGCCTGATGAAGCGTGGTGAAGATCGCGTCGGCTACGGTGGGCTGAGGACTCTTGCGCCCTAGCACCAGCATCCATGCGGTGAATCCCAGCATTATCTGCAGGAGTATCGATAGCGCCACCAGTCCCCCGAATCGGCGCAGCACAGCCCGCTCTTCAGGATGGCGCATGCCTCGCAGTGCCGCGTGCATACCTACACCGAGAACTATCGCTGCCATAGTTAGATGCGCATGGATCGCCCACATCGGTTTGATGGAAGCGCCGCCATCCGGCGAAGGAACTTCAAGGTGGCGGTAGCAAGCACCGAGAACTAGTTGCACCAAGAGAGCGCCAACGAGCGCCTTGCTCCACCCGAGGTCCTTGGCGGAGCGATCGCTGGAGATGGGCTGAGCATCGGAGCGCCACAGTTTGCTCTGGGCACAGGCCAGAAGTACCACGAGCGCGAACACGATCTGGGCAAAGACCCCGTGGACCACTCCCCATGCTGCGCTCGGCGCGAGGTCGGCGCGATCCGCACTCGCCGTGAATGTGCCGGTAACCCGCAGTGCGCCCAATAGGCCCTGGGCGATGACAGCAGCCAATATGACCAGCGCGAGCGCGCGCGTCCAACTGCGCCGATCACTCTTCCACACCATCGCCGCCTGCACGATTGCCGTCAGACCAACCAGCGTTCCGAACAGCCGGTGCGCGTGCTCGTAATAGATGCCGCCCTTCATTTCCGAGAGCGGATAGAGGAGCATGTTGTGACCGAATGAGTTGGGCCAGTCTGGAACTGCCAGCCCCGCCTTCAGCCCGGTCACCAGTCCGCCGGTCACGAGAAGCAGCATCACTGTGGCCGCCGAGACGAGGGTAAAGAGTGAAATGGGTTCGAGGTCGCTAGTGCAGGCGCCAGAAGAACGGCGAGATGCCACCACACCCCCACAATAGGAGAGCGCGGCGCTGGTGCCGAACAAACCTAGCACCCACATGAGCCCGCTTCTTCCCATGGCATCCGCATCCCCGCCTCCAAACAGACTTCCTACGATAAGCAGATTCACCGTGGCGGCGACTAGACCAACCTTGAGACCGCTGCTGGCGCTTCCAGTGGCGCGCGCCGCCGCAAACCCACCGGCAAACAGACACGCCAGCGTGCTGGCGAACAGCCCTTCGCCCATGGCAACACCGGGATGCATGAAGGCGATGTATCCCAGGAACCACATGGCAACTGCTGTGGCCCAGCCAAACGCCAGATGAATGGGGCGAGCGGCGCGCTGCGCCGCGATCCACACCACGAGGCCGGCAACCGCTGCGGCGATGATGAACGCCACAGCATTGCGCGATGCACTTGATCCGGTGCCAGCGCTGTCGGTCACCTGTTGCGCCAAGGGCATAAGCATTGGGAGTACCTGCATACACCTATACTAGAGCCCCGCTTCCCAGTGATTTCCATGTACCTCCAACTGAGCAAGGCGCGCCTGAATGCGCTGGTGTTGGTAACAACGCTCGTGGGATTCATTGTTGCCAGCGGCCCCGAGCTGGCTTGGACCCGATTGGGTTGGACTCTGCTTGGTACGGCGCTGGCTGCGGCAAGTTCCGCGGCACTCAATCAACTCGCCGAGCATCGCCGCGATGCCAAAATGGTTAGGACCAAGAGCCGCCCAATTCCTGCTGGAGCAATCCATCGAGCGACCGCGCTTACTCTCGGCCTAGTGCTGGGATATGCCGGTGGGGCAATACTTGCCCTCAAGGTAGATCTTGTGACCTGCGCGCTCGCCGTGGGAAACATACTCGTGTATGTGCTGGTGTATACCCCGCTGAAGCCGCGCACTTCTTTCAACACTCTGGTCGGCGCCCTCTGCGGGGCGGTGCCGCCCATGATCGGCGCCGTCGCGGCGGAAGGCCGGTTTGGAGCGGCATCTTTCGTGCTTGGTGGTCTGCTCTTCGTCTGGCAGCTGCCTCACTTCATGGCTCTGGCATGGATGTACCGTGACGACTACGCCCGGGGCGGGTTTGCCATGCTGCCAGTGGTCGAGCCATCGGGGCGCGTGACGGCAGAGGTCGCCCTCGGTTGCTCGCTTTGCACGGTGATCGTGAGTCTGCTCGCGGTCGCAGAGGACTTGGCGGGCAAGTGGTACGCCGCGATCGCCCTCGCTGTGGGTGTGTGGATGTGCTGGAGGGCGTGGAAGTTTTGCCAAGATCGTTCCGATGCATCCGCGCGCAGACTTTTCTTTGCGAGCATCACCTATCTACCCGTGGTACTGACGGCGATGGCGCTTGACCGCGTGCCAATGCGGGCCTCTGACTCTGCTTCGGAGATTCATCTTGAACACAGTGCCCCGTCCGCTGACAAGCCGTGAAATCGCGAGCACTCATCTGGGTCAGCTCCATTGCGGTGGCCATGATGCTGACCCTGCTTGGCTTCGCACTCAGTGGCCTGTGGTTTGGTGTTGCCGTTGTCGGAGATGGACGCAATCCCGACACATATGGGTTTGATCTGACGAACCTGAGCGTTCCCCGAGCGGCACTTGTGGCGAGCGGAAACCCGCGTGACTTTCTGCTCGCCCTCAATGATCCCAAGTTCATCAGAGGAAGCGAGGTTGTGGCCTACAACGCCCGAGGCAGAAGCAAGTATCTGGTATCAACGGATAGGGTGATAGGGGTTCAGATCAAGGGCGAGTACCGCGCCTATCCCCTGCGCTTGATAAACGCGCACGAGATAATCAATGACACGCTGGCTGGTCTCCCCATTGCCGTTACCTACAGCCCTTTCTGTGACAGCGTGGTGGTCTTTGATCGCAGAGGTCGCGAGGGTGTGCGCCAGTTTCGTGTGAGCGGACTTCTATGCAGCTCGAATCTGGTGATGTATGCCGTGGCGGATGATGGTGGTGGACCCGCAGGGGCGGCAGCACCGCCTCCACTTCACCTCTACAGCCAGCTGCTGATGCGTTCCATCACCGACCCTGTCACGACAGACAACACGCTGACGGCACTACCCGGGGTGAGCCTGTGTAGCTGGCAGCAGTGGCTTGATGCTCATCCCGACACGAGTGTTGTCATTCCAGACATCTCGAGCCTGCGCCGCATGAAGGCGATCAGTTATGAGCGCTACTTCGACTCGAATCACATGGCTTGGCCGATGGTGCCCCTCAGTGGCGGTATCGACCTTGATCAGGCTCCGATAGAGGATGCAGCGATCGAGAAGGAGCCATGCCTAGCGACCTTCCGCGAGGGCGCATTCACCATCAGCCCCGCCGGCGGCAGACGCTGCGAGTACCTAGCACCATCAGGTACAGAGAGCGTGCTTGTCGTCCCCGGGTTTCGTTTTGCGCTGGAGAACTTTCTGCCGCCCTCGCAGCCGCTCACTCCCTAACCGCACACCCGCCCTCTGGGTATCGACTTTGAGCGATAGTTGCGTGCGTGGCGCCGAAGTTAGCTTCTTGGCAGTATGGGTTCGGCAGTCGATCACCCAGCCGTTGTCAAAGTCGAGCCGAGGATGCTTGGGCGTGTGCAACCCTCAGCCTTGAGCGCATCGAGACTTGGTTTCGCAAGCAGCAGCGGAGTGAACTCGAATGCTGGCGCGGAACTGGAAGTGGACGACGAAGCGATATCACTCGACAAGAGAACAACAACTTTCTGACCATCAGCCCTTTCGCAGACCGAGGGTCGCGATTTGGACGGATCTGGTACTGCCGCGTCGAGCCGGGAAGGCACAGGATCAGACGTGCTGGCGCTGAAGGGACGCTTCCGATGCGTCCCACAGCTGCGGGCTGAACCCCAGATAATCGTCGAATGCAAAGTGCATCCAGCCTGCGGCTAACGGCGGGGAGCACACACTATGGCGATCTCAGTGAAAGAAGCTATGAACAGCTTCAGGAGCATCGAGCGATGCCGCGACCTGACCTTTCGGTTGCGCTCTTTCGTCCACCGACGCAATCCCGAATCTGCTTGGCGAGCCGAAAGGCAAATTCGACCGGAACGGCATTTCCAATCATCTTGTAACCATCGATGATGCGGTCGTAAACGAGTTGATGGCTGTCTGGAAATGTCTGAATGCGTGCGCATTCACGAACGCTCAACCGACGGTACGAAGATTCCTTCCCTACGACGAAACGGAACTTGTCCTCGCCAATTTTTTCCATAGTTGGCGCCGACGGATGGAGCGGTGCGTGTCGTGCGCCAGCTTGAATTGTGAAGGACTGCCTCGCCCAGGGTCGAACCCGATTCCTCGACATAAACATCGAACTGAATCCTCCCACGAGGTACTCATGATTCGCAATCGCCAATCCCCGCATCGTGGTGCTCAGAGATGGATTCGCCATTGGACTTGGCATTCCTCCTATTGCGTCTCTGAGAGTCACTCTGTCCGCAACTTGATCGGGGAACTCGAATACACGATTAAGGTCGCTGCGAATGCCAACGACGATCACTCGCTCGCGATCCTGCGGGACGCCGTAGTCAGCCGCGTTCAGAAGTTTGTGGCTCACCTCGTATCCGAGTGCCGTAAATCGCCGCAAAATCTTCTCGAATGCGCCCAAATGCCGCGAGGACACGATTCCAGAAACATTTTCGGCGAGAAAGAACCTCGGCTTGACATGCTTCAACACTCGCAAGTACTCGAAGAACAACTGCCCTCGTTCATCCTCGATGCCTCTGTGTGCGCCAGCTTCGCTCCAACTCTGGCATGGAGGACCGCCGATGAGCCCATCTGCTTTGGGAAGGTCGCTTTCTGCAATCGCGGTGATACTGCGAGTGTCAAGATGTGTGGTTGGGAAGTTCGCGCGATAGGTTTCCCAAATTGCCTTGTCATACTCATTGGCAAAGACAATCTCAAATCCCGCGCGTTCGAATCCTTGGTCAAGACCTCCCGCGCCAGAGAAGAGTGAAATGATCTTCATCCCACGATGGTAGTGTTCTGTTAGGAGATGTCGATGGACGCGAGACAAATGCGCGGATTTTTGGCGACTGTTCCGCAAGCGGTATCATGCTTTCATGTCGGAGCCGGCATCGAACGGGAGAGCATTGGAGTATCAAATCGTTCGACTTCTCAATGATCAGGGTGCCGTACCACTGGGGGCGACAGCCAACTGGCAACGACGGGATGCAGCGCACTGGAACTCAAGGGCGGCCCATGTTCGAACGAGATTCATCGAGGCATCCGGCGCCATCGTTCAGTGGATCACAACTCGTACGGGTGGCTCGGTTCTGACTGTAGAACGAATGGGAGATCAGTCCGGGGATGTTGTAGACATTGTCGTCGTCGGCACGAAGGGGCGAAGCGTGCGACTCTCTGTGAAACACAATCACTTCGCGCTCAAGCATCCACGACCCTACTCGCTCGCGATCGCCTGTGGATTCCGAAAGCAATCCGCCGAGGATGAACGACACCGTAGCGAAATGAAGGTTGCAGCAGATCGGTTCCGAGACGAAGCCACGCGCCTGCGAAAGACGAGATACAACGAACTTGAACTGGCGAAGATTCGACTGTATCGAGATACGGTCAGAGTTTGTGCGGATGCAGTGACTCGATGGTGCATGGGATCTCCCACCCAACGCCCCGACGTGCTGTTCCAGTTCCTCGTCGGGTCTGGCTTCCACAAGGTCATTGTTTCGCCTGTACCGAGCGGTATGATCCAGATCCAAGACTTCTCCGGTATTCCAAGACCGAACGCGGTTTGCGCTTCTGCGCCGGGCAATGGATCACACCTTCGGCTCGACTTTGACAACGGCTGGGTAATCGACTGCCGAATCCATACCGCCAAGACGCTGATTTCGGCGCCAAGCACGCAACTATCGCTCAAATTTGATGCACTGAAGCACGTTGGGGATGTTTCGACAGAGAACTTGGAGTAGACGGATTGATGCTGGCAATGCGGTTCTGCGCGATCATTTCACCGGAATTCAACAGCCTCGCCTTGATACCGCCCGCCCCAACTCCATACTGTCCCTGACACGCCAGCGGCAATAACTCGCGCACCTCCAGAGGCAATCCACATGACCCATCTGATCGCACTTCTCACCGCCGTTCTCGCCCAAACCACCCCGCCGCAGATTGAACTGCAGCTTGTCCCGGTGGGCGATCCTGGAAATGAGTCGCTTCCGATCATCAACTTCAATCCGACCTTTCCGACCCCGGAGAACGCGACTGAGTTCGTCGGCTCGGTCTCGTACGAGTATGAAATCGGTCGGGTCGAGATCACGGTGAATCAGTGGGTGAGTTTTCTGAACACCGTCGATCCCACCGGCAGCAATGACCGTGGTCTTTGGGACCCAGCCATGTCGCCGGAACTGGACTCGATGTATGGTTCCGTGCGGCGAGCGCCGAGCGCCCCCGCGGGGAGTCGGTATCAGGTTGCAGAGCCAGAGTTCAATCAGAGACCCATCGCCTGGATTGACTTCTTTCGCGCGGCGCGATTCATCAACTCGCTGCACAACGGACACTCTGAGCGCACCACTGGACCTAGTGGCGTGATTGTCTATCGCTGCTGGTTCTCGCAAAACACCGAGACCGGCGTCTATGACCTGCGCAATCAGCAGACTTTCGGCGTCGGCGCTACGCGTGCGGTGTTGGAGGGATTCGTCCTTCCCTCTCAGAACGAGTGGATCAAGGCGGCCTACTACTCGCATCTTCCAACGGCAAATGGTTCGCACTATTGGCGCTTCCCCACCCGCAGCGACGAACCCCCAACTCCCGCGCTGGTGAATGCCTGCGGCGAAGTGACGAATGTTGCCAGTGCCCCGATCGTCAACTACAACAATGTCGCTTCCTGGTGCCCCCAGAGTTGCCACAGTGGTGATGTTGGTTCATGTCCCAATCCCTTTGGATTCATGGGCAATCTCACCCGAGTTGGTGCCTGCCAGACTCTGTCGCCATGGAACACGCTCGATCAGGGCGGCAATCTGGTGGAGTGGACTGACACCGTTGTTGCCCCGCTGGCGGGCGCACCTAACCCTCTCGCGATCCCGATCTGGCGGCAGTTGCATGGCGGAATCGCCGTTGCGGGGGGCTGGCAGTTGTGGATGTCAGCGACCGGAGCAAGTGATCCCTACGGACAGGTACTGGGAAACACCCGCTCCTTCGCGGGATTCCGCGTGGCCTATCTGCCCGCGAGTGCTGGAGGCTGCGTGGGTGATCTCACCGGCGATGGCCTGATCAATGGCGAGGATCTGGGAGCTCTCATCGGCGAGTGGGGACCCTGCCAGCCCTGAGCGAATCTTTGCGCTCACATTGATCCGAGCCAGAGCGTGAGGTAGAGCACAATCCACACTCCGGCAAGGAAGTGCCAGTACATGGAGCAGTAGGTGAGGCCGCTATGAGAGAGTCGGCTGTAGGTACCGCGACGCGCCCGGGCTGCTACTACGCCCATGGGGATCAGCCCACCGAGCACATGAACCGCGTGCAGGCCGGTGAGAACATAAAATGTCCAGCCGTACAGGCTGCTATCGATGTAGACACCGGCGCGCCACATGTCGATCCATCCCACGGCCTGCAACACTAGAAAGAGGCTGCCGAGAATCAGGGATCGTTCGATCCACTGTCGCCCCTGACGGCGCTGGTCACCAACAATCGCAGCGCTGGCGCGGGTCAACGTCCAGCTTGATGCCAACAGCACGGCGGTTGAGATGAGCAGTATGCCGGGGATTCCCGGTTCGTCTGTAGGCCTCCACCCCGTGGCAGGATCGGGCTGAAGCCTGACTACTACAAAGGCAAAAATCGTGGAGGCAAAGAGGATTCCCAGCGTGATCAGAAACAGCCACATCCCCATGCGCCCCGCCTGAAAGCGGGCATGCGAGTCGGAGAACGCATCACGCGTGTCGCCGTCCCATTCCAGATGCAAGATTCGGCTCAGTCGCCCCATATCACCTACAGAGTAATCCTCGAAAGCGTGCCCTGCCCGCCGCAAGAGGCCAAGTCATTGATCGAATCGGCCAACCGGCGCGTTCGGGGCATTCTGCAGGAGCGTCTCGGCAACGAGGGGCGGATTGCCATTGATTTGTTCGTGGCGGTACTGCGAGGTGTCCATCAGGCAGAACCCCATCATGAGCACTACGAATAGCACGCAACCGAAAAACACAATCATGTTGAAAGGGCGATCCCAGCGCAGGTGCATGAAAAACAGAGCAACAAGACTGGCCTTGATGACGGCGATTCCCAGGGCGATGTAAATGTTGAACTCTCCTATGTCCATGTAGCGGACTGCCACCGTAATGCAGGTGAGAACCAGCAAGGCACAGGCGGTGACGACCAACGTTGTCATCGGCACCAGGTGACCAACGAGCGGTTGATCACCCGCTGGATGTACAGCAGCGTGGGCATGACCGCCAGCGGCGGCTTCTATTGGTGGAGGAGAGTGAGGCTCGTGGGACATGGTTCTGCCTTAGTGGATCAGATAGAACAAAGGGAAGAGGAAGATCCAAATGAGGTCGACGATGTGCCAGTACAAACCCACCAGATCGACTGGGGTATAGAAGTTGGAGTTGAAGTCGCCGCGCATGCCGCGGTAGATCAGCATGCCGATCACGACCATTCCCACCAGCACATGCACGCCGTGCAGGCCGGTCATCGCGTAGTACACCGCAAAAAACAGGTGCACATTGGCCGGCATCGTTGCATCTTCAAGATGGGCGCTCGGATGTCCCTCAGCGATTGTCTCTGAACCGTGAGGAGCAGCATCGGTCGAACCGGAAAGCGCTACTCCCAGAGGCCCGCGCGATGCGGGTTTCACAGCCGATAGTTCGGTGAGCGGCGCACCGACGAAGCTGGGGGACCCTCCCGCGGCCAGCATTGCGGCAGGTGCCAGCACTTCGCCTACTGAGTCGGTGGATGTGCTCGCGGCGTGGCTGGTCGCCGCTGTGGCATGGCTGGATGCGCCCCCTTGGGCAACAGCAGCAGGCGCCGCGATCTCATGGGAACCCTCAATGACGGCAATCTCATGGTCAGGTGGAACATAGAAGGTGCTGCCCCACACCAGATGCTCGTGAATCTTGTGGGTGTACTCAAAGTACTTGATCACCATGAAGGCGGCCGCGCCCGCCATGGTTAGCCACAGACACACCAGCATCGCCCTCTTGCGCGACCGCTGCGCGAAGTACACGGCGCTTGCCATGGTGAGACTGCTGACTATGAGCACGCAGGTGTTGATTCCACCCATGGTCGTGCTGAGATAGTGACTGGCGTAGCTAAAGACCTCAGGGAATCGATTGCGCAGGACGGCATAGGCCACGAACAGCCCGCCGAAGAACAGAACTTCGGTGGCAAGAAACAGCCACATGCCCAACTTGCTGCTGTCAAACTGCTGAGCCGGGGTCTCGAAGTGGTGCGCGAGGAAGGGATGCTTGGCGTGCTCGCCGCCATGACCGTGATCAACTGCGTGGGAGTGCGGCACTGGAGCGCCTGATGCCTGATTGGCGTCAACAGTACTCACTGGTCAGTGTCCCTTCGCCGGAGTTGGGTTCTCTCGCAGAGAGGGATCGAGGCTGCGATCAACCACATAACCATTCTCCTCATCACTCCAGCGCACGATGGAGAAGTCATAGCAGTCACCCACGCGCGGTGGCGTCTTGAAGTTGTCATGGGGAGGAGGCGAGGGACATTGCCACTCGAGGCTGCGCCCGCCCCAAGGATTGGCGGGCGCGCGCTTGCCGTTGACGAGACTCGCCAGCAGGTATCCCGCAGTGATGAAGAAACCCACGGACATGATGTAGGAACCAACCGTGGAAATCACATGGTAGGTCTGGAACTCCGGCAGGTAGTCGTAGTAGCGCCGGGGCATGCCCTGACTTCCCAGCATGAACTGGGTGAAGAAGGTCACATTGAATCCCACGAAGACCAAGACCCAGGCGAAGCGTCCCCAGTTCTCGTTGTACATGCGTCCCGTGATCTTGGGCCACCAGTGGTGCAGGCCGCCGATCATGGCGATCAGAGCTGAGCCCATCATCACATAGTGGAAGTGCGCAACAACGAAGTAGGTGTCATGCAGGTGAACATCAACACTGAGGGTGGCTAGATGCAGACCGGTAAGACCGCCGATGGTGAAGAGGAAGAGGAATGCCAGTCCATACAACATGGGGGTATTCAGCGAGATGTTGCCCTTGTATAGGGTGATGGTCCAGTTGAACACCTTTACAGCCGAAGGAATCCCCACGCTGAACGAGATCGCGGAGAAGATCGTGTTCATGAGCGCGCTCTGACCGCTGGTGAACATGTGGTGGCCCCACACGATGAAACTGAACATGGCAATGGCGACGCTGCTGAAGGCAATGAAGCGATAGCCAAAGATGTGACGGTGACTATGCACCGAAATGAGTTCACTCACGATTCCCATGGCGGGAACGATCATGATGTAGACGGCGGGGTGGCTGTAGAACCAGAAGAAGTGCTGGTAAAGAACCGGATCGCCGCCCATCGAGGGATTGAAAATCCCGATGTTGACTGTCCGCTCGATAATGAGAAGCAGCAGAGTGATGGCCAGCACCGGTGTCGCCAGCACCTGAATGATTGCCGTCGAGTAGATGGCCCAGAGGAACAGCGGCATCTTGAACCAGGTCATCCCCGGCGGACGCAGCTTGTGAATGGTGACTATGAAGTTCATCCCCGTGAAGATGGAGGAGAATCCCAGAATGAATGCGCCGGCAACGATGGGGATCACTCCGCCAGCGGGTGAGGTGGTGCTATAGGGGGTGTAGAAGGTCCAGCCCGTGTCAAAGCCTCCCATAAGCAGAGAGAGCACCGCCATCAGGGCGCCGATCACCCAGAGGTAGAAGGAGAAGAGATTGAGTTTCGGAAAGGCCACATCCTTGGCACCCAGCATCACAGGCAGGATGAAGTTGCCCAGAGCCGCGGGAATGCTAGGAATGATGACGAGGAACACCATGATGGCGCCATGCAGCGTGAACCACTGGTTATAAACATCCGCGGGGTCCATACCCATCCACTTGGCGAAGGGACCCACGATGGTCGGCCCGGGCGCGAGTAGTTCGGTACGCACCAGAATGGCGAAGATGCCCCCGACGAAGAACGCGCCCAACACACCCACCAGATACATCACGCCGATGCGCTTGTGATCGAGGGTGCAGGCCCACGATATGAAGCCCTTGGAGTGAGTCAGGTAGTTGTCAGAGCTGGCATGAATGTCCAGCGTCTCAGGTTTGTGTGCTTCAAGCGTCGTCATTGTTCAATCCTTCACTTCGCGGCCGTGCCGGAGAGCAGTTTGCCCTTGGAGTCAAACTGATCGAGGTGCTTCATCAGGCCGATTACGGCGTCGATCTTTCGTTCATTCATCTGACCCTTGAATGTGGGCATCACATTGGTAAAGGTCTGCACTATGTAGCGACCGGGATTCAGAATGGAGTCGCGGATGTAATCCTCGGGGGTCTCATAAACCTTGCCCGGGCCAATGATGTCGGCGTAGGACTGCCCGTTGGTGAACTTGCCCGTGCCCGCACTTATGCGATCCATGATGCCCTTCCAAGAGGGCCCCTGCCCCGTTGAACCGTCCAGAGTGTGGCACTGGCTGCACTGAGCATAGAGCTTGGGGCCGGCGATCTGGTAGAGCTGATCATCGGGGATGTCTTCGATCCAGTTGGCCTGCTTGGCCATCCACTCGGCAAACTCGGTCTCACCCAGGACATAGACCTTGCCGCCCATGTTGCTGTGACCGGTACCGCAATACTCGGCACAGAAAAAGTTGTACGCCTTGGAGGCATCTTCGCCCGTGGGGAAGTCGCACTGGAACCATAACGCGACGCGCCGACCGGGAACCACATCGCGCTTGACGCGGAAGTTGGGCACAAAGAAGGCGTGCAGTACATCGTAGCTGCGCATGATGAGCCGCACCGGCTTCCCCGCGGGCACGAACAGGCCGTCCATGTTGGTGCTGATGGCACCGTTGGGATAGGTGAAACTCCATTGCCATTTCTTCGCGACCACTTCAATGTCGAAAGTGTTCTTTGGTGGCTGAGCCAGATCCAAGTAGCCCTTGAATCCGAAGAAG
Source organism: Phycisphaerales bacterium (assembly GCA_009692045.1). GTDB lineage: Bacteria > Planctomycetota > Phycisphaerae > Phycisphaerales > SM1A02 > SYPI01. Next base: position 65,392 of record SIAA01000001.1, read on the forward strand.
AAGATGGCGATGGAGATGAGCAGAGGAATGATTATCCACAGCGCTTCGAGCGGACCGTGATGGGTCATGCCATCCGTTCGGAAGCGCTCACCCTTGCGATGGCGATAGCGGATGACAAAGACGATCATGAGACCGACTATGAGCGCGAAGAAAAAGTAGGACACCCATGTGACAAACATGAATGCCCAGTCGACATCCGCGGAGACGGTGGAGGCGCCCTCGGGCATCCAGAATGTCGCGGGTGTGACCGCGTCCTGTGCTGCGAGTAGCGCAGTTGAGAGAGTATTGATCATCTGAATCATGGGTTTGATCGACTTGGGGTCAGTTGGCGTTTCTTTGATCTTGACAGTTCAGGTACCGGAGCTAATGCTGAGGAGATCCGTGTCCACTGGGTTCGTTGAGTTGCGGTGCCTGCAGGCGCTTGCGGGCGGAATCCTTCCAGAAGAGCCAGCCCAATCCTGCGCCTAGGAACACCAGAGTCACCACCCCACCTATCTGCATCAAGCGCATGGCAAAGAGGGAATAGCTGCCCGCCAGGGGATCGTATTGATGGCACCAGAGGATGAACCGATCGAGAGGTGTGCCGATCGTTCCTTCGCCCGCCTCCACCAACGCCATGCGCATCGTCTCGGGCTCAAACTTCACGCCATAGAGGTAGCGAACTATTCGACCATCAGGGGCGATTAGAAAGAGGGCTGCGGCGTGGGCATACTCACCATCGGGGAGTTTCTTGAAGGCAAACCCGACGGCATCGGCGAGCGCCTTAGAACTCGACTCCGCACCCGTCATAAAGTGCCAGCCGCTCGCGGGCGCATCGCGACCATACTCGGACAGATACCCCTGCTTCTTGGCAAAGGCCAGGGGATACCGCTCCTCGGGATTGATGCTGACGCTGACAAACTCGAAGTCCTTGCCTGCCGTCCAATCAACTTTGGCCAACCCGCGCACGGCCTCATTGAGAACCATGGTGCAGAGCATGGGGCAGCGCAGGTATCCCAGATGAAGCAGAACTGGTTTGCCGCCGCTGAGGATCGCTCCCAGAGTCGTGGCGGATCCATCATCATCGGTGAAGGGAAGATCAAGCGGAAGAGTGTCACCAAGATGTTCGATGATGTCCACGCCGACCAGCTCGGGCGGAACAATGTCAGCACTCAGACCAGGCGCTCCTGGGGATGTCGGAGAGAACTCTGACTGTGCTCGCACCACCGAAGAGACAAGCATCAGTGACAACAGGCTGCTCGACAGGAGCGCACCCCGACCAGCACGGGCGGTTCGGCACCCCGCCGCGACTGCCCAGGCAGTGAACTGGGGTGCACCGTTGAGTTGGGCAGGTGGTCGCTTCACTTGTGGGGTCCTGTAGAAGCGGGCGGCTGCTTGCTCTCAGCGATCATTACTTCGAAGGCCCGAGCAATGGGCATGCGGATTTTCTTGACCTCGGCGCCATCAGGCTGAGCGACTGTGTAGATGCCGTATTCACCCAAAAGTCGCTCCTGCGAGGCACGAAGGTTGGCGACATCAAGTGAGGGCTGATCCACCACCTTGCGATCGAATTCTGCGGTCTGCTCCGCGAAGAAATACGCGGCCACGGCAAACACCGATACCACCACCATGATGGTGCCGGCCAGCGAATAGAACCAGGTAAAACCCGGCTCAGGATCGGGGTCGTTACCGAGATGAGCTTCGTCTTGTTGGCTGTGTGACATGGATGAGACTCAGATGTTCTGGAAGGAAAGACTCTCGTTGATTCGCGGATCGTGAACGCAAACCACGGACTTGGTGGAAAGCCGACGCATGGTCGAAGAGGCAAGGAGCCCCATCAATCCGAGCAGGAGAAGAAAGTTCACCGGATTGCCAATGCGACTGGCAGTGTCTGCGTAGGCCGAGGCGAACTCGTTATAGGTGGCGTAACTGCCGACATCCGCAGGAATGACTGGCATGATGAGCCAGTACATGTCAATCCAGTGGAAGGCCAGCATCCACACGCAGCCGACGGCGAGCGTAAATGTCCAGCGCTTGATCCAGCGTGAGATGAGAAACACGAAGGGAATGATGAAGTGGCCGAAGAGAAGCGCAATGCTGACTGTCCCCCAGCCGCCCACCTGCCGTGCCAGGAACCATGTTGTCTCTTCAGGAATGTTGCCGTACCAAATCAGCATGTACTGGCTGAAGGCGATGTAGGCCCAGAACACCACTCCGAAGGCAAAGATCATCTTGCCAAGGTCTTGCAAATGCTCTTCGCTCACCACCGCTCGATTGATGCCGAGGTGACGCAACTTGAGCACGATGAGCGTGATCAGGGAGTAACCACCCGTGCAGGTTGCGGCAAAGAAGTAGACGCCGAACATAGTGCTGAACCAAGCGGGCGAAAGGGACATGATCCAGTCGAATGCCGCGAAGGTAGTGGTGAGTCCGAAGAGGATGATCCCGGCAGCGGCGGTGCGACTGAGTCGCGCCGTAATCCGCACGCACTCCTCGGGCGACGCCGTGTCCTGCGCCACTGAGCCGCGGAAGAAGACGCGCGCCAGCGAGCCCCACACAATGAAGTAGATCGCGGCCCGAATGAAGAAGAATCGGTCGTTCAAGTATCCCGACTTGGCGGCGATGATGTGAGCCTCGGCGGGATCGTGCTCTCCCATGCTCGCCAGATCGGCCCATGGCCAGATCGAGGCCAGACTCAGACCGTGACCATCATGAGCGCGGCCCCACAGCCAGATTCCCACAAAGGGAAGGAACAGAATCCAGATCCACTGCAGGTTGGCGGCGAGAGCCTCGGCTGGTCGGCGAACAACCGCGCTCCAACCGGAACGCGTCAGCTGCTGAATCAGACAGAAGAGCAATCCGCCGAGGGCCAGAGAGAGCACAAACACGAAGTTCATGAGGTACTGCCTGGCGAAGTAGGCCGGATCCTTCCATCCCAGCCACACCGCAAGTCCGAGAGCGACCACCGCCACAGCCAAGGCCATGCGCGAGTAGCGAGCGAGGATCTCGCCTCCCACGAATCGGCTGGGGGTCAAATCAGTTTTTTCAGCAGCGTGACTCATAGCCCCAATCCTGCTCGCATCTGCGGCGGTACATCCTGAACCGCAGCGTCCTGGCTGCGCTGCAAGGCTTTCACATAGGCCGCGATCGCCCAGCGATCCTCCACGGGAATCTGGGTTCCGTACCCGGCCATATTGCGAATCCCATAGGTAATGGTGTTGAAAAGCTGTCCGATGGGCTGCACCGTCACCGTGGCATCATGCAGACTCTTCGCCGTGACCCAAACAGTGCCGTCGACAGGCCCTTGCGCGTTGCTGACGAGAGCGAGAGCGCGCTGGTTCACCATGCCATCACCAGCGCCGGCGTAGCCGTGGCAAGCCGAGCAGTAGATGTTGAATCGCGCTTGCCCGCGCTCCAGCAGCTTCAGCGACATTGTTGCCTGAGCGGGCAAGGTTGTAGCCCACTGCCCCGCCACTACACCGTTGTAATAATGCGTGTCGAGCCGCTCATCGCCGCGCGCCACGGTTCCCGCAACCGGCTGTCGCATGGAACGACCATCGGCGAACAGTGGATTCACCGCCTGAGTCTTGAACTTGGTCTGTAGGTCCATGTCAAAGATGATGTGAACGCCCGTGGTAGCACTGGCCTCGCCGCGATTGCGAGCGAGCACCATGGGCGGAACCAGAGCCAAGAGAGCAAGTATCGACAGCGAGTAAACGATCAATCTCGGCATGGATCAGTCCTCCACCACTTCAACCGCATGGGCACCGAGTGTCTTCAGAAAGGCCTCGGTCTTGGACTTGAGGAACTTGGGATCGCGCGCTTCGATGACGATGAAAAACCGATCATCAGTGGAACGGCGGAATCGCTGGCTGGCAAGCAGCGGGTGATTCAGGCGCGGCAGTCCATTGAGGGCCAGCATTCCAAACGCGGCGGTGAGCGCCGAGAGCAGCACCGTGAGCTCGAAGATCACCGGCACGAATGCGGGAAAGGACATAAGCGGCTTACCGCTGATGAGGAAGGGATAGCCCGTCACCCAGACGAACGCCCAAATCGATTGGTCGGTGGAGTTGGTGAAGGCCTGCAGCCCGAATCCCAGAGTTGCTCCGGTCAATCCTGCAAAGAAGACGATCACCGGCAAGATGGTGCGGCGAACACCCATTTGCTTGTCAAGATTGTGAACGGGGAACGGCACATGGCAGTCCCAGTAGCGATAGCCCGAGTCCCGCACCTTGCCCGCCGCTTCGAAAATCGCAGCGGGAGTCTCGAACTCGGCCATGATGCCCCAGGTGCGACGCTGAGAGTGCGCCACAGTCCCTGCGGCTTGACTGGGTTTCCGATCTGGGGCGAGAGTAGTCACTGGGGATGCTCCCGATGAGGGTCGGCTTCCGGCATGATGGCTTTGATCTCAGCCAGTGCCACCATGGGCAGGTAGCGGCAGAAGAGCAGGAAGCAGACACCGAACAACCCGAATGCGCCCGTCATGGTGCAGATGTCAACCCAAGTGGGAATGAATCCGCCCCATGAAGTGGGCAGGAAGTCATTGGCAAGACTGGAGACGATGATCACATATCGCTCGAACCACATGCCGATGTTCACGACCAGACTGAGGACGAACATGATGGGGATGCTGGTGCGCATCCTCTTGAACCAGAAGAGCTGCGGCGTGATCACATTGCAGCTCACCATGATGAGATAAGCCCACCAGTACTGTCCGAAGGCGCGGTTCATGAAGGCGAACTTCTCGTACAAAGCACCCGAGTACCAAGCAATGAAGAACTCCATGGAGTAGGCGTAGCCCACCATGCATCCTGTGACCAGGATGATCTTGTTCATATTGTCGAGGTGGCGGAGGGTGATCAAATCCTTCAGGCCGAAGAGTTCGCGCGCGGGAACAGCGAGGGTCACCACCATGGCGAAGCCGGAGAAAATCGCGCCCGCCACGAAGTAGGGCGGGAAGATAGTGGTGTGCCATCCGGGCAACTGGCTGACGGCAAAGTCGAAAGACACCACCGAGTGAACGGAGAGAACAAGGGGCGTAGCGAGTGCCGCCAGCAGGAGGTAGGCAACCTCGTATCGATGCCAGTGGCGCATACTGCCCCGCCACCCCAGAGAGAACAGCCCATAGGCCATCTGCTGGATGCGACCCTTGGCGCGGTCGCGCAGCGTGGCCAGATCAGGAATCATCCCGACATACCAAAAGACTGCTGAAACCGTGAAGTAAGTGCTCACCGCAAACACATCCCACAGCAGCGGGCTGCGGAACTGCGGCCACAGTTCCATCTGATTGGGGATGGGGAACAGCCAATACACCAGCCAGACACGACCCACATGGATGCCGGGAAACAGTCCGGCACAGATGACGGCAAAAATCGTCATCGCTTCGGCAAATCGATTGATACCGGTGCGCCACTTCTGCCGGAATAGAAAAAGAATGGCGCTGATGAGGGTGCCGGCGTGTCCGATGCCGACCCAGAACACGAAGTTGGTGATGTCGAAGGCCCACATGACGGGATTGTTCAATCCCCACACGCCTACCCCGGTGAAGAACAGGTAGAGGACGCAGAACCCCAGCATCGACACCATGGCAAGACTGATGGCAAAGGCCACATACCAAGCCACCGGCGCGCGCTTAGCCTCGGCGATGCGGCACACCTGCTGGGTGACATCGTGGAAGCGGTGCATGTTGAGCACCAGAGTGGCGCGGCGACCCGGCGTGTCGCCCGTGTTGTCGGTGTCTATGAAACCGCGATTGCGAACATCGATCTGACTCGAACTCATCCCTGCGCTCCATCATGGCTGTCGCCAGGGTGATGGGCATCGGCGCCAGAAACCGGAAGGCTGGGGTTGGTAATGCGCGCCAGATATTTCACGCGCGGCTTGGTGTTGAGCTCTTCCAGCATCTGGTAGGCGCGACCGTTCTTCTGCAGGAGCGAGACCTTGCTGACGGGATCATTGAGATCACCGAACACGATCGCTCCTGCCGGGCACGCCTGCTGACAAGCCGTGACGATCGCTCCATCAGGGATGGTGTAGTTGGGAGCACCAGTAGCCGCTCCGCCTGACTTGGCCCAAGCATTCTTATTAGTGATCTTGGCAGCCTGGATGCGCTGGGTGCAGAAAGTGCACTTCTCCATGACGCCGCGCATGCGCACGGTGACCTCGGGGTTGAACTGCATTCGCAGCCACATGGGAGACCCTTCGCTGGTGTAGTAGTCAGCACTGGTCTTCCAGAATCCCTCCTCCCGGGTTGGCTCGCGCCGATTCCAATCGAAGTAGTTGAAGCGCCGCACCTTGTAAGGACAGTTGTTGCTGCAGTAGCGCGTGCCGATGCAGCGGTTGTAGGTCATGCTGTTGAGACCATCCTTGTCGTGCGAAGTGGCGCCGACCGGGCACACCTGCTCGCAGGGGGCGTTCTCGCACTGCATGCAGGTCACGGGCTGAATCGCATAGCCAGTTGGTCGATTGGGATCGCGGCCCTTGAAGTATCGATCAACACGAATCCAGAACATCTCGCGGCCGCGCATCACCTGACCCTTGCCCACCACTGGAATGTTGTTCTCTGATTGGCAGGCCGTGACACAGGCGCTGCAACCTGTGCAGGCAGAGAGATCGATGGACATCGCCCAGCGGAACTGGGCGCCGTCCAAGTTGGACTCCTCCCACAGACTCAGGTTGTGAACCTTGTGAACTCGCCCGCTAGCGAAACTGGGATTGGCTCGATACTCCTCCAGAGTTCCCTCGCGAATCAGCGAGGGCAGGCGATCCTGAATGCCGCCGTAGATCACTGATGGCACCAGGGCGTTCGCGGCGCCGTGATCCTGGGTGTGCGCGAACTCGTAGGTCGCACCCGTGCGCGTGACCTTAGCGCCGGTTATGAATCCTGCGCCTCCGACTCGAAGCGCGTAGGCATTGAACCCGGCACCGGAGGCGATGGTTCCTGCAGCATCGCCGCGTCCGTAACCGAGAGCGATACTGAATGTGCCATCGGCGTGACCAGGCAGGATCCACGCGGCAGCATCCATCGCTCGACCGGCCGCTTCGATGTGAAGCATGTCGCCACTGGAAATGCCGAGCGCCGCTGCTGTTGTCGGTGAAAGTAAGAGGGCGTTGTCCCAAGTGATCTTCGTGACTGAGTCAGGAAGTTCCTGCAGCCAGGCGAGATTGCCGTAGCGGCCATCGTCAACCTTGTTGTCAAAGTGAAAGGTCACTTCCAGCGAGTCCGCCGCAGGGATTGCGGTTGCCGCAAGAAGTGCCAAGTCCGAAACCGCTGCGCCACTGACCTCAAGGCGGGTCTCGGGTGTTGAGGCAGTCGACGGCCATGCGCCCACATCAAGGGCACCGCGAAGTGCCAGATCAAAATCAGTTCCTGCGAGACCGGTGCGCGCTCCATGAGTTGCTCGAACAATGTCGGAGCTGGTTGCCTCGTGACCGGTGATACGAGAGAGAAGCTCAAGCTCGTTCCATCCACCGTGCTCTGGAGCTAGGAGGGGCGCGATCAGCGGCTGGGCGATAGCGAGGGTGCCATCAGCGGCCTGTGTGTCATTCCACGCTTCGAGGAAGTGGGCTCTTGGAAGCTGCCAAGTAGCGCCCTTCTCGCCGGCGCGCGAAGTCTCGTCGTTGCGGAGAGAGAGGCGAATCGTCTGAGGAATCTTGGCAAGCAGTGCGGCAAACCCCAATTCTGCCGGCGCGTCGTAGGCGGGATTGCCGCCGATTGTCACGAGGCACTTCACGGTGCCGCCCTCGATTGATTTGGCCAGTGCCGAGATTCCAGCGGGCCCATTCGATGCGGGACGAACTGCCCCATAGGAAACAGTTGAACCACAGTTGCCCAAGACCTGATTGATTGCCGCGACTAGGGCATGAACTACCGCGCCTTGCCGATCTCCTGCGACCACCAAACCGCTGCCGCGGTGGCTCTTGAGATCAGCGACCATCAACTCCAGCCGCTTGGCATCATCACCGAGAAGATGGGGAGACTTGGCGGCGAGAGCTGCGACTCCAGGGCTATCAACTCCGCAGGCGGCGGCAATGTGCGCCGCAAGTGCGGCCACATCACAGGCGCGAGCTGTGATTCGCTCGTCGGCGTTGATGCCCGTCAGGCTCAGTCCCGGCTCAACGGCGTACAGGCGGGCGATGTCTTGATTCTTGGGATCAGCATTGTCGGCGCGGCGCGCTGCCGCAAAGGCGCCTATGTCGGCAACTGCTTCAGGACGACCAGCAAGGAAGTCACAGTCAAGCGCAACGATGACGCGGGCTCGTGAATAGTCGTTCAGTACACGCTTGGCAGCACCGAATGCCGCCGCGGTTCCTACCCGAGCGGTCTCATCGCTGGATGGTTCGAACTCGGTAAATGTCGCATTGGGAAATGCCGCGAGCACCTCATCGCGCAGGCGAATCGCACTCGGACCAGAGAGTGTCTCACTCAGGAAAGCGAGACCCTGCCCACCATCGGCGCGCCAGTGCTTGATCTGCCCCCCGAGCCATCCATCAAACTGAAGCGAGCTGCTGGTGGCGCCGTAATTGAGAATCTCACGGCTTCGCTCGGGGTCATAGATTTCCAGCGCGAACGCCTGGGTAATCGGGGTACTGCCAGAACCGCTGGGATGCTTGCCGTTTCCATCAACCTTGATGGGGCGGCCGTCATAACTCTTGGCGAGAATGCCGATGCCCGTGCCACGGATCGCGACCGTAGTCGCGTACTGAATCGCGGTGCCAGGAGCCCGATCGCTGGGTGGACCCGCAAAGGGCACGATGTTGGTCTCGGGCCAGCGGCGGCATCCCGAAAGCGTGAGACCCGCTAGCGCAAATGATGCGCCCATCAACTTTATGAATGTGCGGCGATCGTCAGCGCTCAGCTCCGAAGCGCCTTCCTGAAACTCGTTGTTCACCCATCGCTGAAACTGCGGTGATGCTGCCTGCTCCTCGATGCTGCGCCAATAGGCGCGGCCACGCAGAGCTGGCGGCATCTCACTGGCACCACCCGAGCAGGCAGCTGACTGTGGTTCATTCACCGATGACATGTGGAGCAGTTCTCGCTAGGAGTGATGTGATAGAGACGAGCGATGCCCTCGCGTTCTTCGCGGGTCATCTGGGTGTTCTGGTCCCATGAGAGCGTCGTGATCTTGGATACAGGACGAAGTCGATCAATGGGATCTCGATGACACTCGAGGCACCAACCCATGGATAGCGGTTTGACCCTGGTGACTACCGCCATCTGATCAACGCGGCCGTGACACTCCACGCAACTCACTCCCCGATTCACATGGGCACTGTGATCGAAGTATGCGTAGTCAGGAAGCTTGTGCACTTTGATCCACTCAATCGGCATCCCCGACTCATAACTGCTCTTCACCGGAGCGAGCAGAGGGCTGCCCTTGCGAATCTGGGTATGGCAGTTCATGCAGACTTGCGTGGATGGAACCGCGGCGAACCATGATCGCTCGACGGTGCTGTGGCAGTAACGGCAGTCGAGTCCAAGTTCGCCCGCATGGCGCGCGTGGCTGAAAGGAACTGGCTGAATCGGCTGGTATCCCTTCTCCAGCGATTTGGGGCTGAAGCCGTAGGCGACGATAAAAACTGCGTATAGCGGCACCACCGCACCAGCAATAGCCAGCACTGGCACTAGGCTGTCGATCCACCGTGGAAATAGGAATCTGCTCATAAGTGGTTGAGTAATCCGTACCTTTTTTCACGAAGTGAGCGCTGGATTCTAGCCCCTAAACGCTTTCATCGTCAAGGACTGTCGCGGCCGAGGGCGCGATTTGAACGGCTATGGGAAAGATTGGCTCGAAGTGATATCCCCAACGCTCAGAAACCGCTAACTTGACCGCTTAGATGATCGAGTCACAGTTGCATCCTGAGCTTGTCTTGAGGCTGTCTGGCGACTTTTCCCGTGACGCACTTCTTCTGCGGCTGACCGACGCTTTGATCCTGCGAAAGCCGGAGCTGGACCGCCAATCGGTTTTCAACGCCCTTCTCGAACGCGAAGCCGCGGGGCAGACTGCCACGCCTGAAGGGGTAGCATTTCCTCATGCTATTCGGTCCGATATCCTTGAGTCGGTCATGGTTATCGCCACTACCACTATGCCGGTTCCCTTCTCAACCGATCCCGCTACGCCTCCGGCGCGCCTGTTCATGGCCCTGTTCGGCTCGCCCGAGCAGCCTTGGCGACATGTGCAAACGCTCGCACGCCTTGCGCGCATCGCATCCGAACCACAGGCACGCGCCCGACTCCTGCAATGCGCTGATAGCACCGCTCTCTATGAGCAGATGATGAAGGAGATTGGCGACCATGCCTGAACCGCGTAAGGGTGACACCAGGCATGGAAAGGTAAGTGGAGGCGCTGGAGATACCAGGCACGATCACGCCCGTGAACTGCCCCGGCAAACCAATCCGACCGACCCGCGCCTGCTCTTGGTAATCGCTCGCAACGAAGAGTCATTTGATGGCGTGGTGACCTCGCTGCTCGACATCGGCGTGGTGGGCGCAACCGTAGTGGAGGCGCGCGGTCTCGCCGCCATCCTGCGCGAAGAAATGCCCATCTTCGCTGGATTGGCCGCTCTGCTTCCCCAGACGACGGGCGCGAGGATCCTGTTCTCGATCACCACCTTCCAACATGTCGCGCAACTGATCGCTCATGTATCGAAGTTTCCCAAAGAGCGCCAACCGATTCTCCTGTCGATACCCGTAGATCAGATCTTCGGCGTAACGCGATGATCGTTGCCGAGCAGTCCCTCTCCGACGCGCCTCAGCTCGATGTCGCCCTGCGTGTCTTCATTGCCATCGCCGCCATCTACGCTCTAGCGAGCCTTACTCAATCCGGTCTGGCCCAGCGCATGCGCCGAGTGCCCGCGATCGCCATGCTCATCTCCGGTGGCTGGCTGGCCGTGCTCACGGGGATGATCGCTGGCCCGCGAGCTCTGAATCTTCTGTCAGAGTCAACCTTGCTGGCTGCCAGTCCGCTCGTAGTCGTGGCACTCTCATGGGTCGGACTGATTGTCGGACTGCAGGCCCGTGTCGTAATCATCAAGGCCGTGCCTGCCGAAGTGTGGAAGTGGGTGGCAGTCGACGCGGCCTTGGCAGTCGCACTCGCCTCGCTTGCCGCCTGGATTCTGGGGGGAATCTGGCTAATCGAGTCGCCCTCACAAGGCTCGTGGGTTGTCATGATCTGGGCGACTCTCACCTGTGCATCTATCGGATGGTCACCTGAAACAAGATCGCTCCGACCAGGGCTCGGTGCCAAGGCGCACCGACTCGGAGTCTTGATCCAAGCGGGTGCGGGACTGTGCGGTCTCTTCTCTGCAGAACTCTCCGCCGTCTGCGTGGGACTGGTTCACCGCAGCGCCGAGGGAATTGCATCCGCCAGCATCCCCGACATGACAATCGCGATACTCCTCGCAGCGGCACTTGCCTGCGTGCTCGCACTGGGAACACGAGTGGTACTGGGACAGTCGATCTCCGATGGCAGTTCCATCAGCGTGATCGTGTTGGCAACTGTCGCCATCACGGGTGGCGTCGCGGCTTCGGTAGGACTCTCTCCCATCGCGGCCGCTGCGCTCGCTGGCGCTGCGATAGCCAATGTTCGCGGACCACTGCGAATCACCGAACGCATCCTGAACCGCGCGGAACCGGTGGTGGCGACCATGATGTTCATGCTCGCTGGTGCTCTCATGCGCCTGCCTGATCATCCGATTCTCTGGGCGGTTGCCGCCCTGCTCGTGGCGAGCCGAGTGGTACTCAAACCCACGGTGATGCGAAGTTCTTTGTGGCACGAACGAGCCTCGCTAGCGCTGGACGGCCCCTTGGCGCGCGCCACGATTCGTCAGGCGCCGCTGGCAATCGCGGTAGCGGTGACGGCCGCGGTGTTTGAGGGGAGTCGATTCAGCGGCGAGTTGCTCGGGCTGGTGGTGATCACCGGGCTGGCAAGTTCACTGATCGGCGCTGTGCAATCCGCGCAGCAGTCATCTGCCATTGAGGTACATGAATGAGCGCGCTCCGCGAAGCCCTGCGTCGGCTGGTGCGCTCCCGCGCGCTCCCCACTCAGTTCTTGGCGCTCGGATCACTGATGGTGATTTACTTTCTTGTGCGCCTGCTGACTCCGGAACATCCCAATCTGGATGCAGCGCCTGTTGATGCTTTGGGCGGCAGCGCCCTACCCACGCCCAGCGATCTGATGGACTCCACCGCGGCGCTGGGTTTCCTCCTGCTGGGGGCGTTCATCTCCGGAAACATTTCGCGAGCAGCAGGACTGCCACGCCTGACTGGTCATCTGATATTCGGATGCATCGCTGGTCCCCAGCTCCCAGCCGCCCTGGGGCTACCTCAGTGGACCCTCATCACCACGGGACAGCTAAATCATCTAGGAATCGTGAACGCACTGGCAGTAAGCCTCATCGGGCTGAACGCTGGTGGCGCCATTCGCCTCTCATTCATACGGCGGCACGGTCGCGGGTTGTTGTTGTTTGTATCCATTACTACCAGCGCTGTCGCACTTTTCTGCGGTGCCGCCGGTTGGTGGGTATTCCCTTCAATGCTCGGCAGCGAGTCCACGCTCTCGGGCTCTCAGACACTCGCCATAGCCGCCCTCATCGGCATCATCTGCGCCACCACGAGTCCCGCCGCTTGCATCGCCCTCATGCGCGAAACTGGGGCGCGGGGAGTGATGGCGCATGCCGCGCTCACCGCCACCGTGTGCGGCGACCTGATCTGCTCTATAGCACTCAGCGCCGTAATCGCATTCACAGCCGGAACTCTTGACCCGAACTTTGCCCTGCGAAGTGGGGACATGGGAGTGGTGTGGCATCTGGTGGGATCGTTTGCTGTCGGCGCCATCGCCGCGCCCATCTTGCAGATTCTGGGCAGCAAGGCCAGCGCTCGCCCCCAAACTGCCGTGCTGGTTGGCGCGCTCGGCCTGGCTCTGGTCTGCACCTCGCTCTCGCTCTCTCCGCTGGTGGCGGCACTGAGTGCTGGTCTCGTTCAGGCGAATGTGCTACCAGGGAGCAGTCGCAGATTCTTTGAGGGAATCGACTCCCTATCCGCCCCCGTGTTCTGCGTGTTCTTTGCGATCGCTGGCGCAGGTATAGATGTGAACATGCTCAAGGTTCTGTGGCCTGCAGCTCTGGGCCTTGTTGCCCTGCGCGCCGTCACTTCAACCTTTTTCACTGCCGCTACCGTGAGGTTCGTGGGCCTGCCCCCGCCGGCACGGCGCTGGTTGTGGACTGCACTGTTGCCTCAGGCGGGTGTCTCACTAGCGCTCGCCAATGAGGTTCACAGTTCCTTCCCCGATTCATCATGGTCGCTGGCACTGTGGAGTCTGTTGGTCACTGTCATTGCCATCAATGAGACGCTGGGGCCGCCGCTGATGCGCTACGGGCTCATTCGTGCCGGCGAAGCATCATGGAGCAAGTGATGCCACAGAGGGCGCAGCTCGGCGATAATGGGAGCCGAACACTCGGATGATCGACACTCACTGTCATCTAACACGACCTGAGCTCTCGGCGGACCTCGAGTCAATATTGGCTTGCTGCCAAGCGGCTGGAGTCCATCACTGCATCAGTGTTGCTACTTCGACTGCAGATTCCCTCGCGGCGCGGGTCTTGGCGGAGCGGTACACCTGCGTACTTTTTTCCGCCGGTGTTCATCCACTTCACTCTGACGAACCCATCGACTGGGAGCAGATGCGCCATGCATCACAGAGCCCACGCTGCGTGGCATGGGGAGAACTTGGGCTTGATTATCACTATCCCCAGCCACCGCGCGAGGTGCAACATCGCGTCCTCGATGAGCAGTTGGATCACATTCGCCGCTGGCAAGCCGAGGAACTCGGTCGCCCCATCATTATCCACTGCCGCAAGGCATTCGAGGAGTTGATCCCTATCCTCAAGAACACTGGGCTGCCCCCCGACATGTTTGTGTTTCACTGCTTCAATGCCGGACCGAGTGAGGCGCGATTGATCCTCGACTTCGGTGCTTGGCTCTCCTTCACCGGCATACTCACCTACAAGAATGCGCCGCAGGTTCGGGAGGCTGCCAAGTTGGCCCCGCTGGATCGAATCATGGTCGAGACTGACGCACCGTTTCTTTCGCCGGAGCCTCATCGAGGTGAATGGCCCAATCGACCCCATCAGGTGACTCTGGTTGCTCGATGTCTCGCAGCGGAGCGCGGCATGAACGAGACCGACCTAGAGACAATGCTCGACCAGAACGCTGTTCGCTTCTTTGGCACACTTATGCGCAGCGAGGAGCCGCCATCGCCGTTTGGCTCTACCGCGCCCGACTCTGCCGCTAGGATCACGCCCCACAAATGAGAGCAGGATTCAGACAATCCGGTGAATCCGGAACCATGAGTTTCGGCGACCATCTGGAAGAACTGCGGCGGCGCGTCTTTCTGGCGGTGGCAGTGCCGCTGCCACTGGCGATCATCCTCTTTGCATTCGCCGGCACCATTCGCGCGTGGCTGTGGGCTCCCGCCGCCTATGCCCTAGGTTTGCAAGGCCTGCCCGCAACCGCGCAAGTTCTGAGCCCGGTCGAGACACTGGGGATCGATCTCAAACTCAGTCTGATCGGCGCAGTTGTGATCGCTGCCCCGTGGGTGTTCTGGCAAGCATGGCTGTTCATCTCACCCGGGCTGTACATCCACGAGCGAAGATTCGTCCACCTACTTCTTCCTCTGTCGGGAGTGCTCGGACTCGCCGGAGTGGCGCTCCTGTACTTCGTAATGCTTCCGGTCATGCTTTCCGCGCTCATTTCCTTTGCCCAAGTTCCGAGCACCACCGTGGGCATGACGCAAGGTGACCAGAGCAGCCCCATGTTGCCCATCCTGAGCGCGGATCCCGCCCAGGCTCGCCCCGGGCAGATGTGGATTCTTGAAGGCACGCACGAAGTGCGGCTCGCCGTTCCCGGAAGCGACGCGGAGCGCGTCGATGTCTTGGTGCTGCAGACCAGCCGACCCGGTGGCCTCCTGCAACAGTTCCGCCTGAGCGAGTACATCAACTTTGTACTGCTAATGGTGATGTGCATCGCCGTCGCATTCCAGCTGCCAGTTGTTGTTCTGCTCTTAGGCTGGGTGGGAATCGTCACACCGGGCTTCCTCGCCAAGAACCGACGATACGCCCTGGCGATCGTGGCGGTTATCTCGGCTCTAATCGGCCCTGGGGATGCGTTCAGCATGCTGCTCTTCCTCGTTCCGCTCTACATCCTGTATGAGTTCAGCATCCTGCTTCTTCGCATCGCGCCAGCAAAACGAGTTGCAGCGGCAAGACTCCTGGGCAAGGAGACCGGTCGCGAGGCGGATGAGTGAGCGCGCTGCGCTGGCTACGCAAACGCCTGCCCCTCGGCGCTACCTGGACCGACGCCCGCATGATGCGGCGCGCCTTGCGATTGGCGCGTAGCGCTGCCGCCAGCGGTGAGGTGCCAGTGGGTGCGGTTGTCTATAAGGATGGAGTTGTGCTCGGCGAAGCGGCCAATGACCGCGAAGCGAGCGCCGACCCGACTGGTCACGCCGAGGTGGTGGCGATTCGGCGCGCAGGCGAGCGACTGGGCTCGTGGCGACTTGATGGCTGCACCATCGCCGTCACACTTGAACCCTGCGCCATGTGCGCCGGTGCTCTGGTGAACTCACGAATGGCCAGAGTCGTTTACGGTGCCGATGATCCCAAGGCCGGGGCATGCCGAAGCCTCTTTGCCATTCCCGAGGATCGCCGCCTGAATCATCGACTCAAAGTGGTGCGCCATGTGCTGAGGGTTGAGTGCGCTGCCACACTCCGATCATTCTTTCGTCGGCGGCGCGCCGAGCGGTCGGCACTGGGAACACAGGGCGACCGCGTCATCGTGGGTACTCAGCGCCGAAGTGTGGCGACACTGACCTCTCCGCCGCGCATCGTGTGCTTTGATCTCGGTGGCGTACTCGTGCGCATCTGCCGCGATTGGTCGCAGGGGATGGCGGCGGCTGGGCTAAAGCCCAAGCGCTTTGCCTCGGGCGCAAGTGCGGATGCAGCTCGTCTCACTCTGCTAGAGCAATACCAGCGCGGGGCTCTGACGGTTAGCGACTTCTGCAGTTCATTCGCCGTCACGCTGGGGAGCAACTGGTCAGGGGCCGATGTTCTTTGCGTGCACCGCGCCTGGATCATGGGGGAATACCCGGGAGTCGATCGGCTGGTGGATGATCTGCAACGCAGCGGCGTGCGCACTGCCTGCCTCTCCAACACCAATGATGAACACTGGCGATACATGGAGAGGTCGCTGCCCACGGTTGCGGGGCTGCACTTGCGTCTGGCATCGCACCAGTTGCGACTGCACAAACCCGATCGCGGCATCTACGAGGCGTTCGAGTCAATCAGTGGCTGCCAGAGCGGCGAGATTCTGTTCTTTGATGATCTCGAGGCGAATGTGGCCGCGGCACGATCGCTCGGCTGGGATGCTCATCGAGTTGATCCCCAGTCGGACACTGCGGCATTCATGAGAGCCCATGCCGTCCGCCGCCGTGCCCTCGCGGAGGTACGCCATGGATGACACCTCGCGCTCCCCGCTCTCGCTCTGCCGAGTCAGCGAGGGCGCCCCACTCGGTGGCGTGATCAAGGCGCGACCCGAGGATTTCTTGGTCGATGAACTTCCGCTCTACGACCCCAGCGGCGCCGGAGAACACCTCTACCTCGGCATCGAGAAGCGCGATGCGACCCATCACGATCTGCTGCGCTGCCTGTGCCAGCACTTCGGCGTTCGCGATGGCGACATTGGATTCGCGGGGATGAAGGATCGGTATGCCATCACGCGCCAGGCAGTCAGCATTCACCTGCCGGGTAAACCCGATGGCTCCATCGAACTCGGTGATCCACGCTTCAATGTGGTGTGGGCCAAGCGCCACGTGAACAAGTTGCGCCGGGGTCACCTAGCGGGAAACCGATTCGCCATTCGCGTTCGGTCGATCAGCGCGGTCAAGGCTCCCGAGGTCTATCGCCGCGTGCAAGTTCTGGAGAAACATGGCGCACCCAACACTTTTGGGCCGCAGCGCTTTGGCAATCGACTCGACAACCATCTGCTTGGGCTCGCCCTGCTCCGCCAGGACTGGCAAGGGTTTCTGGATCAACTGGCGGGAAGCGGCGGCAGGACTGAGCACTTTGCCAACAGGGCACTAGCGCAGGGGCGACCCGCTCGGGCCGCGGTTCTCTCTCTGGGAGGCCCCACCCTTGACTTCATGGTGAACGCGCTGCAGTCTGCCATCTTCAATGCGGTCGTGGATGAACGCGTTCGAGCCGGGATGTTCACCTCGCTGGTTGAGGGTGACCTGGCATTCAAGCACGACAGCGGCGCCGTCTTCGCTGTGACCGCTGCCGACTGCTCCAGCGACTCTGAGTTGCCAGGGCGTCTTTCCCGCCTGGAGATCTCGCCCAGCGGACCACTTCATGGCACGCGAATGACTCAGCCCGAGGGGATCCCGCTTCAGATCGAGCAGGAGTGCATGCGCTCCCACGGTCTTGATCCTGGTCTGTTTGCCGACAATCGCCACGCACCCGATGGGGCGCGGCGGTCGATGCGCATCGCGGTCACTCATGCATCTGTAGAAGGTGGGTGCGATGAGCATGGCGAGTATGTGCGCATCGCCTTTGATCTTCCCGCCGGAGCATTTGCCACGGTCGTGCTGCGAGAACTGCTAGGCGACAGCGAGAGCCACGAAGAGTTGCAGTAACACGCTACGACTCTCTCAGCTCTCTGATTCATCATCCTCGAGGTCGTCATCAGAATCGTCGTCGTCGGAATCATCATCAAACAACTCGGGTGGTGTGTCCTTTAGCGCCGAGTTGTCGAGGGCTGACTCCAGCACACGCTCTTCCACAAAGATGGGCGCTTGCTCGGCAATGCCAAAGGCGATGGCATCACTAGGGCGAGCGTCAACTTCGATCTCCTTGCCGCCCTGCTCGATGACTATTTTGGCTATGAACGTTCCGGCAGAAAGATCATCGATCACAATTCGTACCAGCCTGCCCCCCAGCGCTTCCAGCAGACTGCTCAGAAGGTCATGTGTCTGCGGCCGCGGACCAGTGACACCCTTGAGCCTTCTCTCGATAGCCGAAGCCTCGGGAAGGCCAATGACGATGGGGAATGATCGCTGCCCACCGAGCTCGGTGAGCTCGATGATCTGCATATCGGTCATCTCCCGAATGTAGACACGCGATAGTTCCATTTGCACCGGCATGGCACGAATCCCTTCTTGAGGAAAGCGTAACTCGAAGACGCCACTCAGGGCGCGGTCCACTGCACCAGAAGTTCCGAGAGGTCGCCGCCATCGACGGCACAGTCGTTGTTGAAATCCGCACCGCAATCGCAACTTGGACAGGCGCCATAGGCGCTCAGCAGGATGGCAAGGTCGGGGGCGCTAACGACTCCATCGCCGTCGAGGTCAGCTACCGGGCGCAGGGCGATGGCGGCTGCGACGGCGGCGGCCGCATCCAATCGTCCCCAACCCGTGAAGTTGTCGAATCCCACCGATTCGATGTCATGCGCCGTTGTCTCTAGGGCAGCACGCACCTGTGCCGAAGTGATCGCGGGATACGCTGCCATCATCAGGGCGATAGTGCCCGCGACATGGGGCGCCGCCATGCTCGTCCCCGACTTGTAGCCATAAGTGCTGGTGTTGACGCAGGAGTACACCTGATTCGCGGGAGCCGCGATATCCACCTCGGGTCCATAGTTCGACGAGGCCCACCGCGTGTCCGTCTGATTGCTGCCGGAGACGGCGATTGTTTCGGCCCATCTTGCAGGGAACGCGACGATGCTGGCAGAGTTGCCTGTTGACGCCACCATAGGGATGTCCAGAGCCACCCCGTAGAGCACGGCATCGTGCATATATGTCGTGCCGGTGCTGTACTGCACGCTCATGTTCACGACATGCGCTCCGTGATCAACTGCCCAGATGAGTCCATCGGCAAGCCACGACTCCTGCCCAGTGCAGTTAGTGACGACTATCACAGGCATACCCTTGGCACTCCAGTTGACACCGGCAATGCCATTGCCATTGTTACCCGCGGCCAGGGCAATTCCCATGACATGGGTTCCATGACTCGAGCATTGATCGATGATCACATCAGAACCAGTGGGGATGTTCCATCCGGGAAGGATGCGTCCGGACAGCTCACTGTGCTGGGCGACCCCACCATCCAAGAAACCAATCACCACATCTGGCGAACCAGTAGTGAGAGACCATGCGCCGGTGGCGTTGATGTCGGCGTTTACTGTCCCTGCCAGCTGCCCAGTGTTCTGCAGCGCATACTGGAGATTGAATAGCGGGTCATTGGGGATCAGGTCGCTGAGTTCTCCCAGCGGATCCGACTCGGCAACCTCCACTTGATCACACTGAGCCTTGAGTACCGCCGCAACGGCAGTCGGGTCAGCGATCTCTGGAATCGTCGCTTGGTACCACCGATCCAAGCCGAGCTGCTGCGCAATCTCAACATGCTCGGCGCTCGCAGACATCGCCGGACGAAAGTCAGTTGCCCCGATCAACTTGAGTGCAGCGCCGAGAGAGCCGACCGCATCCGCCTCGTGCTTCAATGCCGCTCGCCCCATCTGCGCTGCCGGGGTGAGCTTCACAAGGATGCGTCCTGAGGCGACGGCCGGAGGCAGAGGAACGGCCTGCCCGTGAGTCACTCCGGCTAGGAGGAGAGCGGTTGCACTGGCAAGAACTAGGCTGGAATGTGGCATAGGTACAGAGTGATACAGGGGTGGGTCATGGGGAGGAACAGTGCTGTTGTAACTACAGCCCTTTGTCCCCTACTATTACACCTAGAAGCATGCCTTGTTACCGGCTGCTTGCAAAGACTAAGGTCGAGAAAGGCAGCACGAATGCGTCAAGGAGCTCAGCTTTTTACCTCTGAATCTGTTTCCATGGGTCATCCCGATAAGGTGGCTGACCAGATATCAGACGCGGTGCTGGATGCGTTCCTGACCGCGGATTCCCATGCTCGCGTCGCCTGCGAGACTCTGGTGACCACGGGGTTGGCTGTAGTTGCCGGCGAGGTGGGATACCGACCCAGCGCTAAGCACATTGTTGATGTTCCCAAGATCGCTCGCGAGACCATTTTGAGGATCGGGTATGACGACCCCGCCATGAAGTTCGATGGCAACGGTTGCGGGGTGCTCGCCACTCTGCATGCCCAGAGTGCCGACATCGCGCGCGGTGTGACGGGCAAGAAAAAGCGGCAAGGCGCGGGTGATCAAGGGATGATGTTCGGCTTCGCCTGCAGTGAGACCAAGAGTCTCATGCCTCTCCCCATTTCGCTTGCCCATCAGTTGGTGGCTCGTCAGGCGCTGGTGCGACGGGAGGGCAAGATTCCCCACCTTCGCCCCGATGCCAAGAGTCAGGTCACGGTGGAGTACACGGGAACGACGCCTCGCTCGGTTACAGCCGTAGTGCTCTCTACTCAACATGGCCCCGATTGGAACGAAACACAGGCTGCGCTCAGGGCCGAGGTGATCCGCCACATCATCCGCCCAGTGCTGGGCGATTGGTGGCACGACAGCATCACGGTTCACTGCAATCCCACCGGTCGCTTCGAAATCGGTGGTCCCCATGGCGACTGCGGACTCACGGGTCGCAAGATCATCGTCGATACCTATGGTGGCCGCGGCCGCCACGGCGGTGGCGCATTCAGCGGCAAGGATCCCTCAAAAGTCGATCGATCGGCCGCCTACATGTGCCGCTACATCGCCAAGAACATCGTGGCGGCCGGGCTCGCTGAAGTCTGCGAACTGCAGGTCGCCTACGCCATCGGCGTAGCCGACCCTATCAGTGTGTTTGTGGACACCCAGGGAACCGGCGCGGTTGACGAAATCAAGTTGGCCAAGTTGGTACGCGACCACTTCGATCTCACCCCCGCCGGCATCATTGATACTTTGCAGTTGCGCAAGCCGATCTACTCCCACACCGCATATCACGGCCACTTCGGTCGCGAGCCGGGTGAGTCGGGCAAGGGCACTTTCACTTGGGAGAAGACTGATCTTGCCGCCGCTCTGCGACGAGCAGCGGGAAAGTTCACGGCACGCTCTAGTTCCGGTTTGGTTTCCAAGTGAATGCCACTAGCGGCAGGGCTCGGGCGCTTGATCGGATAGCAGAGCACGCCAAGAGGTTTCCCGATCTGGTGTTCATCCGCCCCTCTGCAGGTGGATCGTCTGACGCCCGAGACGCCGCTCTGGAGCGATCCATCGAGCAGGCAACTCTGCGCCACTGGGCCGCCCTGCGCAGTGTGGTCTCAGCCAAACTGACACGACCCTGGACGAGCATTCAGCCTGAGGTGCGAGCCGCACTTCTGGGCGGCGCTGCGCAGATGCTCCTTATGGATCGCATTCCCGATCATGCCATCGTTGACGAGGGTGTGGAGTGGACCAAGCGCGCCACGCGCGGGCCGGCGGGCGCATTTGTCAACGCCGTTCTTCACCGCGTCAGTGAGATGCGCAAGGAACTCCTCCCCAAGATGCCGCATACGGAGTGGTCGCAGCGACGCGATGTGCTGCCGCGCGACGACGGCAGCGCCTGGGTACTGACGGAAGCGGTTTTTTCCCCGGAAGAACTGCCGCGAGTATGCGCCCAGACCTCGCTGCCCAAACTTCTACTAGAGAGGTGGCGGTCCCGCATGGGCGTAGAGCGTTCACTCGAGCTAGCAGCTGCCACTCTGATTCGACCGCCCATCATCGTTACTGCGATTGACGAGGCGCTCGCCAAAGTTCATCTGGAGGCGGGCACGCTTCGCCCCCACGCGCAGCCGGGGTTTTATGTGGCCGACTGCCCGCGCGATGAACTCGACAGTCTCGTTCGATCGAGCACTTACGCCCGAGCCCAGGATCCCAGCAGCGCCGAAGCCGTCGCTGCCACCCGCGGCCTTTCGGTGAAAGTTGCCCTGGATGCCTGCGCCGGTCGCGGCACCAAGTCACTGCAGTTGGGCGAGGTTCATCCGCAGGCGCTGATCTTGGCATTCGAGCCCGATAGCGATCGACGCCGCGATCTGGGAACTCTCAAGGGACGCCTCGGCGCCGAGCGCTTCCAGGTGCTGCATCCCAGCGAGTTCGAGGCGTGGGCGGGCAAGATCGATCTGCTTCTTCTTGATGTTCCCTGCACCAATACGGCGGTGCTTTCACGCCGGGTTGAAGCGCGGCATCGTTTCGGCGCCAAGACTCTAGACAGCGTCTGTGAACTGCAGCAGGCCATCACCAAGCAGTTCACTCCCTTCCTCGCGGATACCGGAACGATCGTCTGGTCGACTTGCAGCCTCGAAGAGGAGGAGGACACTCGGGCCGCTCGCCGAGTTGCCACGGACACGAACCGAGCCGTCAAGAGCGAGTCGCTTCAGTGGCCCATAGGGCTTCCCGGCGATGATCCGGTGACCGTTTCAACCGGTTCCTATCACGCCGTGATTGGCTGAGTTGCGCTAGTTCACTGGGCCGCAGCGGTTTCGACGCCACGAAACAGTTCGTACAAACTTGCGGCATCGGGCGCGCTGAAGGCGCGTTCTCGAAAGAGCGGATCGGACATGATTCTGCTGAACCGGCCCAGCGCCTGAATGTGATCGGTGATTCGATCGGGTGGCGAAACCAGCAGCACGATCATGCGCACGGGCTTGCGATCCACCGCCTCAAACTCAATCGGATGCAGGGGTCGGCCCATCGCCATCTGCAGTTTGGTGGCACTCGCGCACTTGCCATGGGGAATCGCCAGACCCTCACCGATCCCGGTGGAACGCAGTTGCTCTCGTTCCCACACCGCATGTTTCAGCGCCGCCGCATCGGCGATTCCTCCCGCTGCCGCCAGCATGTCTACCAACTCCTCGATGGCCTCGCGGCGCGAGTTGGCCAAGAGAGGAACTTTCACGCATTCAGGACGAATGATCTCGATGAGGTTGGCTGTCATGGCTAAGGGCAGACTTGATAGTAGCGCGACTTCAGCATGGCGGAGCCACGATCATCAAGTCCTGCACAAGTCATGACTGACATCACTCCGGGTGAGATGCTGCTGCCTCGGATGTGGAAGCACTTGCCTCCAACCGATCGGCTGCTGCACGAGCCTCGTTCGCCTCCTCGACTCGCCCAAGTGCCTCAAGCACATCGGCGTGCCCACGCCGAAGCCGTGCATCGAGCGGGGCCAGTTCCACCGCCTTCGCGAGCGCGGTTTCTGCCTGGGGGAGCTGCTCGAGCCGAGCGTGCCCGAGCGCAAGAGCCCGCCATCCATAGGCGTTTTTCGGGGCAATCTGCAGAGTTTGCTGCACCAGCATTACACCTTCCGACCACTGGGCGGGGGTCTCCCCCATTTCGATCAGCACCAGTGATAGGCGACGCATCGCGTTGAGCGCGCCGGCATCGCTCTCGGGGTCGCCACCGCCATGCATGACCCCTAGACGAGCCTGCTCGATGGCATCGCCGCCACGACCCTCGGCGATGAGCCACCCCACATATTCATCTCGCACTTTGGTCATGGCGGGGAACGCTGCTAGTGAATCCCGGTACCACTGCTGGGCTGGTTGAGAGTCAGCCCTCGCCATCAGCACTCGCCCCATTGCCAAAGCAAATGCCTCTTGCCCCGGTTCCCTCTGCCACTGAGCGCGCAATATCGCTTCCGCCGTGGCAAACTCGCGTAGGACCGAGTTGAGCCACGCCAATCTCATGTCAATGTTGGGTTGGATAGCGCTGAAGATGCCGATGCCACCTCGGCCGAGTGAACTCTCAAGTGTGTAGAGACCGATGGCGCGGCGCGCATCATCTGCCATGCTTTTTTCTGGTTCCAAGCCATCGGCAGTGAACACAGATGACTCGCGCATGATGACTCGATCATCAGCAGCCGCAGCCAAAGTGTGGATTCCGTTGATCACTCCTGTATGAAGGAGAAGCAACAGCCATGCCGCAGCCGACACCCGCAGCCACCATCCCCACCGAGTCGCCTTGCCGCCGCGAGCAAGCGCGATCCAGTGCATCGTGACATTGGCATCGCGCAGCGTTCGCCACGCCTTCCACAACAGATAGACCGTGCAGATGACGATTCCGCTGGCGAACAGAAGCGGAACTACACCGTAGGCGCCCCGCACCGCGAAGAATGTGAGGGCGGCGATGGCTGCGAAGGACCATTCCTCAGCAAGAGAGAGATCCCAGCGCGAACTGGCGGAGGGTGGCGGTACCACTGGCGGGGCGACATTGGCCGCGGTCTTGAAGGCAAATCCAAAGTAGAGAGCGTCATTGGGACAAACCGAGACGCAGTCCATGCACTTCATGCAGCCGGGATCCACCACCATTCCGAAGTCGCGCACCTCCTCGTGAACTCGGACATTGCTGGTGCAGGTGGCAGTGCAGTGGCCGCACTGCTCACAGTCATCGGTCACGCGAATGCGACCGACAGCGTAACGATCGATGGGTGCGAAGAAGCCACCGTAGGGACACCCATAGGTGCAATAGCCCTTTGAACCGAGCAGATAGACCGCCACGAAGCCACAAATGAAGAGGAAGGGAATCGCTACGGCGATTCCGGGAAAGGTGCGCCAGAAGTCGGTGACTACCAAGCGGAAAGTGAGCTCGGGCCAAGCCAGATCTGGACGAGTGAATGGGGCGATGGCCAGTCTATAAACCAACGGCCATACGAACATGTAGAGAGCAAGCAGCAGTGGCAGCCATAGCAGCAGTCGCGAGCGGAATGCGTGCGGGCGCAGACCGAACTTGCCCATGAGCCAAGTGCATGAATCCTGTAGTGCCAGAATGTGACAACCCCAACCGCAGAAGAAGCGGCCGAAAATCAGAGTTGACCCTAGGGCCAAGGCGAACAGAATGAATCCCACGGTAACGACGCCGTCCTTCACGGTATCCATCGCTTCGCTGGGTTCCAATGGAGCGATGGTGCGCCCGGTCATCCACCACTGCACAATGTGGGCGATGATGATGAGGTTTACGAGTATGAGAACTGCGGCGCGCTTCCTGCTCATCCGCGAGGCCTTGGGCTTCCCCACAGGTAGAACGGGTAGGGAGATGTTTGCCGAGAGCGATCCGCCCGCGCTAGCGCTCTTGTCCATGCACTTCAAGACTCCTCCAGCCATCTTCACAGTCTAGGCTCGTGCAGAAGCCGCCTTGGTGCCAGGTGGACTTGCCCAGATAGAATCACCCCGAAGTGCCCCGCGATCTCTATGAAGTTCTGGGAGTCGGCAAGAGTGCCGATAGTGCCGCCATTCGCTCCGCCCATCGCAAGCTGGTGCGCAAGCATCACCCCGATGTAGACAAGTCCGCTGGGGCCGTCGATAGATTCAAGGAGATCCAGACGGCATATGAGGTTCTTAGTGATGCCAAGCAGCGGGCGAACTACGACCAGTTCGGGCACGCCGGAGTGCGCGGGGATGGCGGTTCTCGCCCATCTCCCTCTCCACGATCTCGTGGGGCTGCGGGAGTCCCGGGAGGGCATGAGTGGCAAGACATCGATCCAGGCATGTTCAATGATGTGTTCGGCGACATATTCGGCCGGGGTCGCTCCGGCGGTGGTGGGCAACGCGCTCAGCCGCGTCCGGCGGAGTTCACATTGAAACTCACTGTTCCGTTCGAGGTCGCCGCGCTTGGAGGTGTGCACAGCATCACCTTTGATGGCGCTGCTGGACGCGAGACTCTCGATGTTCGTATCCCGAGCGGCATCGAACAAGGTGGGCAGCTTCGATTGAAGGGTAAGGCTCCCGCCACCGGCCGGGGAGAGCGCGGGGATCTGCTCCTGCTAGTCGATATTGCAGCCCACCCCTACTTTCGCCGCGAAGGGCTGGACATCATCGTGGAAGTTCCCATCTCCATCGCCGAAGCGACACTGGGAGGCATCATTGAAGTCCCCCTCTTGCGAGGCACGGTTGAAATGCGCGTGCCCGCGGGTACGGCGAGTGGCAAGCGACTGCGGGTGAAGTCCCGAGGCATCACGAATCCCGCCGGAGAGACGGGCGACTTCTATGCGCTGCTGCAAACCGTTCCGCCCACGGATCTGAGCGCGGAAGAGGCGGCGCAACTTCGGGGCATTGATGCGCGGCATGGCAATCCTCGCGACACCGCCCCCTGGCACTAGCGCTGGCAGCGATTCATAGCTTCGAGGATTTGCCGCCGCACCGCTTCGGGATCACGCACAACTCGCCAATACATTTCGGGCTCATCAGTGGAGCGATGCCGCCAGCAACGAACCATTCCCACTCCCAGAAATCGCTCCAGTCTGGAAGCGACTGTATCCACTCGGGCAATTTCCTTGAGCGGCATCTGCGTCACCTGCGCCGGGACGCGCGCCCGCACCAATAGCCTGCGATCGGTGAGCACATACCAGCGACCAAGCCAATCAATAACTTGAAAGACTGCGCGCACTCCCAACACTGCAAATCCGGCTCCGATGGCGTGGGGCAAGTCCCATGGGATCGACTCATCACCTGAGAGCAGGCCCAGCACGACTATGCCCGCGGCAACCCAGGGCACCCAGGGCAATATCGATAGCGCTATGAACCAGGCGCTGGGACGCAGAATCAGAATCACCGTCTCTCCACTATCTACTGCATCGCTGGCGCTACGGGGCAGATGGGCTGGAGCAGCAATGAGCTCGGCGAGCGCGTTGGTAGCAAAGATCGCACCCAGCTTCACTTGATTGCTTCCCGGCGCAGCGTGCCAATGAAGGGCAGGTTGCGATACTCGTTGTTGTAGTCGAGTCCGTAGCCCACTACGAACGCATCGGGGATGTCGAAGCCCACATACTCGCACTGACACTCCCGCGCCTGAGGCCTATCCTTACGCACGATCACGCAGGTCCGAAGCGAGGCGGGCGACTGCTTGAGAATCTCGCCCCGCAAGAGCCTGATAGTGCGGCCGGTATCGAGAATGTCGTCCACGAGTAGCACATGCTTCCCCGCCAGATTCTGGGGAAGTTCCCCCTGCATCTGGGCACCCTGACTTTGGGTGCTGCGACCGGGATAACTAGACACGGCGGTAAGGCCGATGTGCAGGCGCAAGGGGAGTGCTCGCACCAGATCTGCCACGAAGATGACACTGCCGGTGAGGACGGCAACAATCACTACCTCGCTCTCGGCTCCCGAGAGATCATCGGCGATCTGCCGCCCCAGTTCGCTGACGCGATCCCGAATCGCCTCTTCACTGACCAGCACAGACTCGATGTCCGCCATGATTCCCTGCTGTTGCCGGGGCGCGCTCATGCTCCGCCTTCCCCTAGACGCTCGACGATGCGGGCATGCAGTGCCTTGGCATCCGCCTTGCCACCGGAGGATCGCATGGCGGCGCCGACTATTCGTCCGATGGCGGCCAGCTTGCCGGCGCGCACATCATTGGCGGCAGCCTCGTTGGCGGCGATCGCTGCATCCACCCATCCATCCAGTTGACTGTCATCTCGAACCTGCAGCAATCCGGCATCTTGCGCCACCCGCATCGCGTCGCCATCGCTGGCGCACAGTAAGGCGAACAAGGGATCCACCGCCTGCGAACCGATGGTGCCGGATTCGCGCAGAGCCAGCAAACCCACGACCTGCGCCGGCGCGATACCCAAATGAGTCACCGATGTTCCCAACTCATTGGCCCGCTTCGCCCCAGCATTCAGCAACAGTTTGGCTACCGCCATCGCCCGCGCCGGCACGCTGTGAACTTCAGCCACACACAGATCAAAGAACTTCGCAAGTGCCGGATCATCGAGAAGTTGCCGCACATCGCTCGATGACAGTCCAAACTCGACTCCGTAGCGACGGCGGCGCGCGGATGGTCCCTCCACCAACTCAGCGCGCCTAGCAGCAATCCACGCATCGTCGACTACCACCGGCACCAGATCGGGGTCGGGGAAGTACCGATAGTCGTGGGCATCCTCCTTTTCCCGCTGTAACACGGTGGCCAGACGCACATCATCCCAGCCCCGCGTGGACTTCATGCCCCGCCCCATGGCGCGACCAGATTTCTGCCATTCCTCCAACTGCCGCTTGGCTTCGAACTCGATCGCGCCCTTGACGGCACGGAAACTGTTGAGGTTTTTCACCTCCACGATGGGCGTGCGGACCTCCGTGCCATCATCGAGCGAGATGGCAAGATTGATGTTGGGCTCGAAGCGCATGTGGCCCTTCTGCATGATGCCTTCGGTGGCGCCCAGAAAGCGACAGATGTCCCGCAACTCCTGAGCGAACGCCACCACATCCTCGGCGCATGCAAAGTCTGGCTCAGTGACAATCTCCAAGAGCGGGGTCCCGGCCCGATTCAGGTCGACGAGAGAGCCGCTGTACTCATGGCCGCCAGGCAGCTCGTGACCAAGTTTGCCGGTGTCCTCCTCCAGATGAGCTCGCGTAATGCCGATGCGGCGCTGCGAGCCATCAGACATGTCCAGCAGGTACTCGCCCTTGCCGCACAGGGGAAGGTCATACTGGCTGATCTGATATCCCTTGGGCAAGTCGGGATAGAAATAGTTCTTGCGGTCCCACTTGCTATAGCGCGCGATGGAGCAGCCCAGAGCAAGCCCGACCATCGCTGAGAGCTCAACGGCCCTTCGATTCATTACGGGCAGCGTGCCGGGAAGTGCCAGAACTAGAGGGTCGACCAGCGAGTTGGGAGGCGCATCAAAGTTGTCGGGATGCCCGGCGTTGGGCGCCCGCGAGAACATTTTGGATCGGGTGGACAGCTCGACATGGACCTCAAGGCCGATTATCAGGCGGGTCGAGACCACGGCTGCCGACTTGCCAACGCTAGCCATGTTGGCATCATACGGAGGTCCCATGAATCCACTCCGTCAACTCGGTCACTGCCTGAATGGTGGCGTGCGCAGCAGGCAGCACCTCGCCGGTGTGATCGTTGTGTTCATCACGATGGCCACAGTTGCAGCGGGCCGCGCCGCATCACCTCAGATCTTCCTCCGAGCGCCGCTCTTCAAACCGAATGAGCCGATTGAAGTCGATGTAAAGGTTCCCAACCTGCGTTCCTCAGTCTCGCTCCTGCTTCTGGACGAGCGGGGCATGGTGCTTGGCTCGATGCCGGTTTCCAGGAGCGGCACCGTGGATGTGGCTGCGGGAATCCCGGCGCTTCGCCAACTCACTCAGGCGGTGTATCTGCAACTGATGGAGGACGATCAACCCACGGGTTCCGCCATCGTGGTGCAACCACTGCGCTCTCGCCCACCTGTGCGCACAACACGCGACACCAGATCGGATGGCAAGACACCATTCACGCGCATCATCGGTTGGGGACCGACTCTCCTGCGCCCGGACAACGCTGATGATGTGAAACTCTCTGAGAGTTGGCTGGAGGGCGATGCTCTCATTACCAGTGGATATCGACTCTACCCCGAGACAGATGCGCTGCTCGAAACTGATCGTGGCAACATGACGATTGCTTTCTGTCACAGCGAGGCACCCAACACGGTGGCGAACTTCACCAGACTGGCGCAAGAAGGGTTTTACGATGGAACCACCTTTCACCGCATTGTGGGCCTCGGCCGCGACGGATTCCCCTTCGTCATTCAGGGAGGCGATCCCACCGGCACGGGCGAGGGTGGCCCAGGCTGGGATCTGCCTATCGAACCCAGCTCACTTCCCCATGACTTCGGGGTGATTTCTATGGCCCGCGCAGATGAGCCTGATTCGGCGGGAAGCCAGTTCTTCCTCTGTCTCTCCCGCGAGGGAACGGCTCGACTTGACGGGCAGTACTGCGCCTTCGGCTACCTCACGGCCGGTGCGGAGACGATGCTCGGCATCTCGCAAGTTCAGGTAGCTGACATTGCAACGGGGCGACCATCCATTGCCACCAGCATTCCCAAGGTGAGGATGATTCCTTCATCGAGCCATGTTGCTCTCGAGGATCGTCGAGGCAGGCGCCTGACTGCACCGGCAACTACGACTTCGCCGCCGGCTGTGCCACG
The DNA here is from genome assembly GCA_009692045.1 of Phycisphaerales bacterium. Lineage (GTDB taxonomy): Bacteria > Planctomycetota > Phycisphaerae > Phycisphaerales > SM1A02 > SYPI01. Next base: position 95,241 of record SIAA01000001.1, read on the forward strand.
GTGACAGTGGTCATTCGTGGTGCTTTCTTGGGAGTGCCACTACGAGAGTCTCGCAGTTCAACGGCGGCAATCTTGCGAACAGTTTCGATGCCCGATGTCACGCGCCCGAAAGCGGTGTACTGCCGATCCAAGTGCTTGCAGTGATCGCGGCCGAGACAGACAAAGAACTGGCTACCCGCGGAGTTGGGGTCTGTTGATCGCGCCATCGAGAGCACGCCCTCGACATGCTGTCGGTCGTTGAACTCAGCCTTCACATTCCAACCGGGGCCGCCTGTCCCATCCCCCTTGGGGCAACCTCCCTGAATCACAAAGTCAGGAATGATGCGATGAAAGGAGAGTCCATCGAAGAAGTTGCTGTTGGCAAGCTTGATGAAGTTCTTCGCATGCAGAGGAGCAACATCGTCCCACAGTTCGACTTCAAAACTGCCAAGATCGGTTGTAACGGTAGCGGTCGGGTATGCCATCCCCCCACAGTAGCAGGAGCGCGCCACAATAGTGGGCATCGTTGCCACTCGACGCCCTGATGCCTCAACCACCGTGGATCAGGGGCCGAGTCCCCTGCCGGCGGACAGCGCACGAACTCTGGTAGGCCGCAGGTACTTGCGCCCCTCGTAAGTCGTGACCTCACCACTAATGAGAACCGCGGCTCCCCGCGATCCGGTGCGCCAACTGTTGCTGATGGCTTCGAGCCCGCGGCAGGGAAACAGTTCGAAAGACTCGCCCGCGTGAGATCCAAAGCCGGTGTGCATGAGCACGCGCCACGCGCCCGTGACTGCATCTCGTTCGATGATTGCGCGGCGATCCTGCACCCGCTGCGATGCCGGTAGGGCACTCGATTCATCGGAACTGCCGGAGGCGGCGAGAGTTCCTAAGCCTTGATCACTCGGCTTAGGAGCAAATGGATTAGCCGGAGCCGTCGTGGGTGTGGCTACATCGCTGGTGCGCGCCGCACTCTTGACTTGCGCCTCCAACCGCTTGGTGAGGTCATCGGCGAAGGTCTCGGGATTCACGGCTGCCACCACCGAGGCGATCGGCGCTGCCACAGTGGGGGTCGGCGCGACAGGCGCGGCGATCTCAACTAGTGATGCATATGCGGGAATGATGTAGTTGCGATTCGCATACGCGAGTAGCTCTCCGCTCAGATGAAAGGTCGCTTGGGGGCCAAGTGAGTTGCGAGCCTCCAACATGTTGGCGAGCGGTTGCGCCGGGAGCAGGATCAGATGCCGATTTGCCTCACCCCCGAAAGTGCCCAGCAAGACGAACTCCCAGACGCCGAGCTCATTGTTACGGGACATTGATCCGGCGGCTCGGCTCAGATATCCACCATCGGGAAGCAGCGGCGCATTGCTCTCGGCGGCGGTAACTACGCCCGCGAGTAGCAGAGTTGTGCTAATCGTGATAGTTCGCAGGGCCTTGTTGATTGACGCGGAAGCCACCGCGTGTAAGGATACTCGTCCCGCTAGGGCCGAGTACCCAAGTGGCCTAAGGGGACGGATTGCAAATCCGTTATTCGCGGGTTCAAATCCCGCCTCGGCCTTTCGATCTGCGAGCCTGCTTCCCCAGCGGGCTCGCACTATTTTTGGAATCGCGCGGGGTGAGTGTCAAGTCCAGTTGGCAACGAGCGCGGCCAAATCTGAGGCTCCCACCACGCCGTCATCATCAATGTCCGCGGCGGCATCCGAGGTCCCCCACTTTGCCAGCAGGATTCCCAAATCACCCGCGTTGACTGAGCCTCCGCCATCAAGATCGCCAACGAGAACCGACGGCGGCGTGAAAGTGATCGTGAGCTGAGGGCGGTTTGCCGGAGACTCACGGCTGTCGAATCGCTTGACACTCTGCAGCGTCACTTCATTGCCCCGCACCACCCAGCCGAAGTTGGTGCTGGGAGAGGCACGCCACGCCTGCACATTTGCCGTCATCTCGGTCGTTGGGCCCCAGGTATAGAACCCCACGCCACCGACACTCTTGGTGGCACTTGCGGTCGCGCTGAAGCTGCCGCCGGGCGTCGCCCATGGTGTTCCGGGATAGAAGCGATGAATCCAGGTGGCATCATTCGTGGCGCTCGGCGCGCCTCCGCCCCCAAAGCCAGTCGAGGTGCCCTCGCCCCAACTCGCAAGGCATAGATAGAGGCCCACGCTGAATGTGCCGGTCTGAGTAGCGCTCAGGTTCATTAGCAGAGTTGCCGAGGTGATGGTGCTGCCCGCAGGAATCGCCGCTGCCACATCAAAACGCACCACGGCTCGGCGAAGAGTGGACCCGCCATTCTTGCCCACTCTCCCGGCATAAAACTGTTGCGCTGCCCCCAAGCTCCAGGCGCCAAGCGGATCCTCAATAAGAGTGTTGTCCGCCACAGGGGTAAGAACAACCGTCTCGGCCTGAGTCAGACCTGTCAGCGATGCCATGACTGCGAGGACTGCCAGGAATGCCAACTGCTGCGTTGTTCTCATGACCACGCGCCGAGCAGGCTGCCAAGATCCACGCCGGTTACCGTTCCATCACCATCAATGTCACCGGTTCCAGCCTGACCCCAGTTGCCCAAGAGAAGCGCCAAGTCGGCGCCGTTGACCGTGCCATCGCCATCCAGATCGCCAGGAACTCCCGCGCCCGTCACCGTAATGTTGAACTGCACAGTGAGGGCCTGCGTGCTGGCTCCCGGGATGTTTTCATCCGATGCATTGAGTTGAACGATCGAGGTATAGGTCCCTGGCTGCATAGCGCCGCTGGCAAGAACAAAGCGCAGATTCGCTGGTGTCGACCCGATCCCTTGCGCCAAGCCCGACTGTACTTGCACGGACCGCCCTGACACTAACTGGTCGCTGTCAAGATCGAGCAGCGCCTGAAGCGCTCCGGCTCCGAAGTTGTAAACAGAGAGATCGTAAACTGACTGCGGCGTTCCCTGAGCAATCGACCAGACAACCGTTCGGGTGTTCTGATCTGCTGTGTTGCTGAACGAACCATTGGCATGTGCCAGCACCGAGTAAGAAACTGGGATGCTGAGCGAAGGGTTCTGAACTGCCTCTGTAGTGCTGGTCACCCATGCAAGTCCTGTTTTCGCTCCGACCGAACTGGTCGACAGCGGAAGCAGAGCCGAAGTAGTTGCTGGTGCCAGAGGGGCTGTTCCCGACGAGGCTCCTGACACTGCCCCTGAACCAGTTGCGCTGAAAGCAAGATCGTCAGCACATATCGGGGCCGCTACCACAACGGTGTTGCTCACGGCTACGCTGGCATTGACCGCCGCACCGAGAATCACGCGCGGTGGCACGGCTCCGAGAGTGGCGGCGAGCACACCTGGCACCTGATAGTCGACCATTAACGGTACGTGATCTGATGCATCAAAGAGCGCAGCAGCCAGGGCATTAGAGCGCACCGCCTGTCCCGGATAAAAAGTGTTGCTCCCGGTATTGATGGCAATGTCGTAGTGATTGCCGTCATTGCCCAGCGGTCGCAGCGAGCCGGGAATGATGGAGATTCCTGTGCCATCGGAGAGTGCCGTGCTGGGCAGTTGGAAGTCAAACCGATCATCCATGCCGCCGCCAACGAGCGTTCCTGACGCCAGGCGCGGACTCTGTGTGTGCTTCCATGCGTTGGTTGCGCCCGTCCAGTTGCCCGTGCCCAGTGGATCCACGCCCTGACTGTTGCCGGTAGAGACCATTTCCCCATAGGCAGGTTCGGTGTTGGTGTAGATGTTGTAATCGCCGACGAAGATGCAGCGGGCTCCGGCGCCAAGGGAGTCGCCGTTGTTGCGAAGAGCCTGGGCCCCCGCGAGCCTTTCTGACTCATAGCCGGGAGAGGCCTTGAGGTGGGAGCTATATGTGTAGAAAGATGCGGCTGCTGAGCTGTACCCCACCAGCTTCAGCTGCCATCGATCACTGTTGCGCGATGCACCGGTGGCGATGTCGACGTGCCCACTAGCAACTTCGATGATCGTCTGGGTTCGGTAGAAGCACGCCTGCGCACCGGTTGCGCTGTCCTCGGAACTCGATGTCGTATAGGTGGCAAGTGCGTAGGTGCTGCCTGCGGGAGCGGCGTTGGCGATGATGGCGCTGATGCCCGCGAGTGAAGCGTTAGGCACTTCCTGGAACATGAAGATGTCAACAGGATGGCTGAAGCCGGGGGTATCGTCGGCGTGAGCCGCAGCGATCACCGCTGTCATTGCCGATGGGCTCCCAGCGAGCTTGGCGATGTTGTAGTTCACCACACGTACCTGAGCAAAACCCGGCGCAGTCGCAATCAACAGAGCGACCAATCCGATGCACCATCGCACCCTGTCTGAACTCAACTGCATGCTGGAACGATAGCCCAAGATCCTCCCGATACAAGGGCGATCAGGTAGATTGCTCCTCCCTCTGGAGACCTCCTGATGCGATCCCCCCTCGTTGCCCTGTCCGCTGCCGCAATTCTCACAATTTCGGCAGCGACTCACGCCCAGCATGTTGAAGCGCAGGTAGTCAATCTGCCTAACGGAATGAAGTTCATTCTGGTGCCCCGTCACGATCAGCCCAACACGATCAGTGCGGGCTGGGTGGCAAAGGTGGGCTCGGTGAATGAACGACCAGGCATTACTGGCATCAGCCACTTCTTTGAACACATGATGTTCAAGGGCACCAACACCATCGGCACTGCCAATCCGGACCGAGATGCCAAGTATCGAGAAGAGCAGCGGGTGCTTCGCAACGCCATGAACCAGATCACCTGGAGCACCCAGTACCAGCGCTTCTTCGCCGGGGAGATCAACGATCCGTGGAGCCAGGCCAATGACACCGATGAACTGAAGCAGCTTCGCACCAGTTTGAAGGACTCGATGGACGCGCAGCAGGGCCGATCGATGAGCGACGAAATCACCGCTGCCAAGAAGGAGGTCGCCGCCATCGACACCGCTGCCGGGAGGGAGAGCGCGAGCCTGATCGAAACGCAGATCGCCCAGATGGAATCAGATCAGAAGGCCATGGCTTCCATCGTGAAAGATGAGTTTGATCAGATCTACACCAAGGGCGGCGCGTCGCAGATGAACGCCTTTACCTCTGAGGATGTGACCTTCTACATCATCAGCATTCCCTCTAACAAGTTTGAGTTATGGTCGTGGATGGAGAGCAATCGCCTGTCAGACAGCGTGTTCCGCGAGTTCTACAGCGAGCGCGATGTGGTTCACGAGGAGCGTCGCCTCCGAACCGAGAGTACCCCCACTGGCGTGTTTGATGAGCAGTTCAATGCCATGTTCTGGGTGAGCTGTGGCTACTCGTGGCCCGTCATCGGCTGGACTAGCGATCTCAACTCCTACTCCATGGAGGAGGCGCTCAAGTACTGGAACATCTACTACCGCGCCAACAACCTGACCGGAGTGGTGGTTGGTGACTTTGATCCCAAAGAAATCGTGCCCATGATCGAGCGCTACTTCGGCCGATTGCAGGCGGGCACGATCGCCCCGCCACCAGTGGTGACCCTCGAGTCCAAGCAGATGGCGGAGATGCGCATGAACGCCGAGGCCGACTGTCAACCTCAGGTCGAGGTGCGCTACCACGCGGTTGCGTTCGGACACACCGACTCGTACCCGCTCGATGTTCTGGCCGAGGTCTTGAACGGCCGCACCGGTCGTCTCTACAAGGGACTGGAGGAGGGCCGTGAGATCGCCTCCTCTACTCGCGCCCAGAACGATGCCAAGAAGTACGCAGGAGCGTTTTCTTTTGCAGCCGAGACCAAGGGTGATGCCACCCCCGGCCAACTCGAGGCGGCTTGGTATGAGGAACTCTCGCGGCTTCAGACCGAACTGGTTCCAGATCGCGAAATGCAGAAGGTCAAGAACGGTCTTGCCGCTGATAGCTATCGCCGCTTGCAGAACAACTTCTTCCTGATGATTCAGCTGGGCTACGCCGAGGCGCTCACCGGCTGGGAGGAGATCAACGATGGCCCAGCAAAACTTCTGGCCGTTACACCCGAGGACATCCAGCGGGTGGCCAAGAAGTACTTCAGCGAGACCAATCGCGCCGTCGCGACCTATACCCGCAAGCAGGCTGCCGGAGGCGCTGGGGGCGCTGCCGCCGATCCAGAACTGGCTGCCCTTTCTGGTCCTATGCAAGCACGCGCTCGGCAGGGAGCAGCTCAGATCGCCCAGATGAGCGATGCCAACGAACTTGAACAGGCACTTGCCATGATGGATGCCCAGGCCGCGCAGGTTCCCGAGCAGGCCAAGCCTCTCATCGCTTACATGAAGCGAAAAATGCTGGAGCGGCTGGAAGTTCTTCGCGCCGGTTCATCAGGATCCGCACCACCGGTCTCGAACCCCTCTTCTACGAAGCCGTGATCACCCCATGAATACCTCAACCATGAACACCATCAACACCATCTCCGGCATCCGCAATCGAGTCTCAGCAACCGTGAGTTCGTCAGCGCTGCTGATGGCATCGCTCGCTCTCGTGGCGGTCCTGCCCGCAGCCGCCCGCGCCGATGATGTGGTCAAGCGCCCCGAGCAGCTCACTTTCCCACCACTGGTGTTTTTTGCACCGGAGGCCAAGGAGTTCCGCAGCACCCTCTCCGATGGCACACCGGTCTACCTTGCTCCCAGCAGGGAATTCCCCTTGATCAATCTCACCCTCACGGCTGTGGGCGGCGCGAACCTCGATCCGGTTGGCAAGGAGGGGCTGGCAGCGATCACTGCATCGATGCTGCGCCACGGCGGCACCCAGAGCATGTCCGCCAGCGAAGTGGACGAAGCGCTCGACTTCCTCGCCACCAAGTGCGATTTGAAGCCGGGCAAGTTCAACTCGTTGGCGAGTCTCAACTCGCTCGCAGCCAACTTCCCCGAGAGCCTGCGCCTTTTCACCGAGATTCTTAGAAGTCCGCGCTTCGATGAGAGCAAGCTCAAACTTGAACTTGCCGAGCGCGTTGAGAACCTCAAGCAGCGCAACGATGCCGCCGATGGCATTCTTGCCCGCGAGTGGAAGTTCGCCCTCTACGGTGAGGATCACTTCGAGTCGAATCAACCCACGGCAGCCGGGCTCAGCTCCATCACTACTGATGACATGCGCAAGTTTGCCGCCAACATCTTTCACCCTGGCAACTTTCTGATCACGGTGACAGGAGACTTCGAACCCAAGGCGATGCTGGCCAGTCTGGAAAATGCCTTCGCCGGCTGGCAGCCGGGAGCTCGCAATGCTGCTCCTACTGCACCCACCTACACCCTTGTGCCTGGCCTCTACCACATAGAGAAGGACATCCCTCAGGGCAAGGTCGCCATCGGCATGCGCAGCATCAAGCGAGATGATCCCGACTACATCCCCTTTATGGTGATGAACGACATCCTCGGCGGCGGCGGATTCAGTAGCCGCATCATGCAGCGAGTTCGGAGCGACGAGGGCTTGGCCTACTCGGCTGGCAGCCAGTTCCAACCCGGCATCTATTACCCCGGCGAGTTCCGCGCCTCATTCGAGAGCAAGAACCCCACGGTAGCACTGGCGATTGAGCTGATTCTCAATGAGATCGCGCGCATTCGCAGTGAACCCGTCAGCGCGAATGAGTTGGAGGTAGCAAAACTCTCTTTCATTGAAACTTTCCCCCGCACCTTCGAGTCGAAGGATGCCACTCTGGGCGTATTCGTCAACGACGAAATGACTGCTCGGCCCGAGGGTTACTGGCAGAGTTACCGCGACAAGATTCGCGCTGTTACTCCCGCCGACATCACCAGAGTGGCGCAGAAGTATCTCACTCCCGATCAGATGGTGATCATGGTCGTGGGCAAGTGGAGCGAGATCGAGCCTGGCGACCCGACCGGTCGCGCCAACATGGGCCAGTTTGGCAAGGTCAACCACCTTCCTCTACGCGATCCACTCACGATGGAGCCACTCCGCTTCGACTAAGCGCGGCCGAGTGCCCAGCGTAGTTCTGGCATTTTCAGCGCCCGCGCTACCAACACCAGTGCCCCTGCGCCTGCTGGAATCGCCAGCGCCAGCGTCACGGCCGCGCCCATCCACTCTTGCTCATTCAAGCCAAGGGCAGGAAGTGCCACGCTCCGCGCCAGCATCATGCCCGCCACAGCCGACAACAGGCAGACAACAGATGCAACGGCGGTGCGTCCCCATGCGAGCCAGACCTCCCTGGTGGCAATCTCTCCGAGGCGGCGGCGCAGCAGGACATACATCCAGACGCACTGAAGCACTGAGCAGATTGCGGTGGAGACTGCCAGCCCCATCACTCCTAGGGGAGTCCAGATGAGGGTGGCGTTCAACAAGAGGTTGAGGCTCACCATCGAGACTGCGATGCGGACTGGCACCATGGTTTCGCCACGCGCGTAGAACGCCCGTGTTAGAAGCTGATTGATGGAATAGGCCCAAATGGCAAAGGCATAGGCGGCGAGAACCGAGCCCACACGAGTGGAGTCGGCCGCTGAGAAGGCATCGCCCTGGAACACGACTGCGGCACTGGGCACCGAGAGCAGCGCCAGACCGAGACTTGCCGGAAGCCCGATGAACAATGAGAGTCGCAGTCCGCGAGTCAGGGTCTCTTTGAATGCAGGAAGATCGCCAGCCAATCGCGCCAGCTGCGGAAACACAGCGGTCGCAACAGCGATTCCGAATACTCCAAGCGGAAACTCATAGAGTCGCTGCGCGTAGCTGAGCGTCGCCATCGAGCCCTCCGGAAGCGGATAGGCAACTCCGAATATGGTTGGACCCACCCAGGTTGGATAGCTGGCAATCAGGCCATCAAGAAAGGTGTTGATCTGAAGCACACCCAGGCCCAGAGCCATGGGAAATGTTCGCCGCAGCACTGCATGGAAGGGAGCGCGAGCCGCAGCGCGCGCGGCATCTCGCGCCGCAGGATCCGGTTTCGCTCGCCTGATGCCGAGAAGAGCGTGCACGCTCCACGCCAGTTGCAGCACCCCGGCCCCAAGAACTGCAGCGCCCACATACATGATGTGCACGCGATCACCGGACTCAAACGGAAACATGGAGCCCGAAGCGAGCGCGGCGGCGGCTACCCCGAGGTTGAGAATTATCGGGGCCGCCGCAGTTGGTCCGAACCGATGGTGCGCCTGCAATACCGCGCCGATCAGCGCCACCAGGCACACGAGAGGCATATAAGGCAACATCAACATCAGGAGTCGATTCCCCATGAGCGCGTCGGCATCGCCGCTGGGCAGGAATAGCAGGATCACTTCACCGACAACTGTGATGGCCGCCATGAGAATCATGGCCCGGCTCAATACCAGCCATGCCAGCCGCCGCGCCATCTCGGGATTGGATTGATCGGCACTGGCATAAGCGGGCAGGAATGCCACAGAGAGTGCGCCCTCTCCGAAGAGCCGCCGAAACAGGTTGGGAATCTGAAAGGCAAATGCAAACACATCCATTACTGCCGTCGTGCCAAACACCCGGCTCATGGCGGCCTCGCGAGCCAGCCCTGTGATTCTGCTGACGAAAGTGAGCAGCGAGACCGTGCGCGCGTTGGTTTCAAATGTCGCCATGAGTTCCTAGGGTAGAATCTATCGACAGAATGCCGGAGAACCCCGCAGTTGCCCATGACTCAATCAGATCGCTCCGTGCTGTGAGCGGTGTAGCCCTCCTGATCTTGATACTCGGAGGCTGCAAAGGGCTACCCGAAACTGTCATGGATAGTGACCTGCCTGCTCCGGTAGACATGGAGTCGCGCTACTCATCTGATGTGGTCAACACCGACACCCACATCACCGCTGGTGAGTTCCTGTTTTCGGGAATGGTGCGCGACATTGACCGGTCCATTGATGAGACGCGGACACGCTTCGTCGACCATGGCTGGACTGAATCCGGTTTCGATGCAGGTAACCGCACCGGCAGATTGGTGTTTCGCAAGGGCGATCGCCAAGCGACCGTGACCATAATGGGCAACTCGATCGACCCTGCCATGTCGCGGGGGATGATCGTGGTCAAGCCTGTTCCGCCCGCCGATCAGGGCTGAAGTCCAAGAACCGCGGGAACTTCCCTCCGCACTCCGGGCAGTTTCCTATGCCCTTCACGCTGGCGGTTGCTCGCAGATCATGTCGACAACGCAAGCACATTTCACCCTCCTTGTCAGCACGAGTCGTTGACCACTTCAACAATGGCTCAAACGATGCAATGATGATGATTGTCGCTCCGCCTCCCAGCACCACTAGGCCCAATCCAACATCGCTTGGGTACGTACTCTTCATCCACAGCACGGCACCGACGAAGATGAACACGCCGTTGCCCAGATTGCCCAAGAGGGGAAGCCCTATCAGTTTCCAACAATCTCTGCGTGCATCGGACCAAGTGATCGTCTGCGACTTGCTCGGTGGTTCTACCCATGACCCGGAGTGGACTGCTTCGTGGCAGAGTGGGCATGCACCCGCACCGGAGTCATCAACAACTACATCGGGGATTGATTGATCGCAGTGAAGGCAGTTTCGCCCGGCACAGATGCGCTTGGCGTGATGTCTGACGCCGAACTGGATGGCAATGTGTCCGGCAATCAACGCGCCGGTGAGGGCTCCCCACAGGCCCTGTGTCACGGCGCTCCGATCCATTGCGCCTCTGAACATCATTAATGCCACGGGCATAACCAACAGCGCACCGAGCGCGGCCGACGCCAGCACAGCGGCCCATGCTTGAGGACTTTGCAGCAGGGACCGAACTGCCGCGTGCCGCAAGAGAAGCCTCCAGCGCGAGGGTACCCCCCGCACTCTGTTCTGGTGGAGCGCTGTGAAGACGGCAACGACTGTGACGCCCACCGCATCGGCGATGAAGTCAGCCACCGATGTGTGACGATTGATGAATGGCAGCGATTGCGACCATTCATCAAAGCCCGAGTAGACCAGCGCCACAATCCACAGCGTCAGACAGCGCTCAATGACGCGGGCGCGGTACCAGAGGTAGAACAGTCCACCGAATAGACCGGCATGCAGCAGCTTGTCGCTGCCGATCCACAGGGCTTCGAGGTTCAGCCGTGGCCAGTGCGTCCCGACAAACACCAGAGCAAGAACCCAGAGAGCAAGGCGCCTCCAAGTTCTTCGGTCACTCTCATTGCCCGATGATCTACTAGTCACCGCTTGAGTTCAACCCGCAACGGGTCGGCCGTTCCCCAAGCGAGGCGGATTGCCTCGGCCAGCGCCTGATAGTCAAGCGCACCAGCGCACTCGGGGGCGTAGTCAAAAATCGTTTGCCCGAAGCTGGGCGCTTCGGCAAGTTTGATGTTGCGCCGAATGGGAGGCCGGAGCACACGCGCCTCACTCCAGGGAACGCCCTCTGCCCGATAGGTCTCAAACTGCTGCTCGATCTCCGCCACCACGGCCTTGCCATGTCCGGAGTGCGATTCGTGCTGGCAGAGAATCACCCCCGTCACCCTCAGCTCAGGATTGAGCGATTGCGAGACCATCAATACTGTCTCAAGAAGTTTTCCCAAGCCGCGAAGTGCCAGGTAGTGGGCCTGCATCGGCACCAGCACGAAGTCGCTGGCTACCAGAGCGTTCACGCTGAGGACCCCCAGACTTGGAGGGCAATCAATGAGTATCGCGTCGTACTTGCCGCGGATCGCCTCGAGGCGACGAGCCAGAATCGTCTGCATGCCCTCAATGGCAGCAAAGTCTCCCTCGACCAGTGCCATCTCCGTGGTGGCGGGAATGAAGTCCAACCGTTCGCGCGCCTTGCGGATGGTCTTAGAAATGGCCAGCGCTTGATCGGTGAAGAGTTGCAGCGCGCCCGGACGATCAGCCTCCTCCTCAACGCCGAAATGCAAACTCAGATTGGACTGAGGATCAAGATCGATGAGAAGCGTCTTGAGTCCACTGCGTGCAAGTGCCGCACCCACATTCACCGTGGTCGTCGTTTTGCCAACGCCCCCCTTCTGATTCAGAACTGCTGCGATGCGGGCGCGGCGCGCCTTGTCAGCCATGCGCCGAGTATATGGCGAGGGATCACCAGGACGATAGATCGATCGTCGCACTGGGAGCGTTTGAGGTCCATGGCCCCACGGCGCGGAAAGCTGTTTGGCGCACTCCGTCCAAGATGCGGTCGACGGAGATTTGGAAGAACTGCCCGTTCGACCCCGCATGGGGAAACACCTCCCGAGGTATCTCTATCCGCGCCCGCCAGCGATCTGACCCCTTCCAAGAAAACACCGATGGGCGGCTGACTCCATCAGGCTGTACGCCGCTGATCCCCTCATCCGTGAGCTCCACAACGAGTCTCGGCTCCTGCCCCAGTTCGATCCGCACCAGGTCTTCGGTGGCGGAGGGGTCACGCAAACACTCGACAAATATTTCCCATCCCCCTGGGCGCCGGCGAAGGCTAGCGGTGGTCCGGCTGGCGGGCGCAGGGATGGACGATGCGCCGGTCTGCACATCGATGAGCCTCAGCGGATTCTGCAGGATGCCGAAGGGCACTCCGGGAGGATGCGCGATGGTGACGGCAGGCTGTACCAGCATGTTGGACTGCCGACCGCCCTGCGTGACTGCGATCTCGGCCGGGTCGGTCGGGCGCAGGTCGGCGGGAGTGGGCAGGCGAATGAATCGCAACTCTCGGGGGCCGATCGTGTGCTGCTGAGGTGCGAGTTCGGTAGAGCCAGCCCACCCGCATGAGACTGTGAGTGCCGCACGCGTTGGATTCGCCGCGGCGATCAATGCCCCGTCATCCAGGCGGGACTCAATCCAGCAGACAACTCCTTCGCAGGCACCCATCCAGGCCTGCACGGACCTAACAACATCCTCGTCAGACCTTTCGAAATCCAGAATCATTGACAGCAGAATGTCTGCCTCATCATCCCGCTGCCGCCAAGCAGCAATGGATAGATCGCGCCCGTCGGCAAGAAATCCCCGCGCCGATCCGCACATGAGATCGCACAGTTGCGACTCGACCTCAGAATCAACATCACCGAGGCGAGACATGGCCGCACGCCAGAGGCCGACATAGTGCTCCCCCAGCAAGCGCGATCGCTCCTCCTCGGGAGGAGATGGAAGGCGAACACCATCCCGTCCCGCCAGCATGTCCCAGCGGAACATCTCGCGGGGCGCGACCGGATCAGGAGTATCGAACGAGCCCGGAGAACTGGTTGCGCCCGGGTCTTGAGCCGCTCTACTGCTGGCACTACCTGCGCCATGTGCAGTTGGCTCCTGCGGCTCTGTGCGCCGGCGAAATGGCCCGACCCAGCGAGGGCGCAACACCTGATCGCCCAAGCGCAGAGTGTCACCGGAGTTCTCTGGCAGCGCGATGAGCAGGACAGGCGCGGCGGCGGCGGTCAGTTCTGCCGCCAGCGCCGAGGGGGGCACGGCGTCATAGAAGGGATTTGCTTGGGTCCAGAATGGTTCCCGCTCGTCGCGCCTGATGATCAGAAAGGCCACTGATCCGGTGACTGCAGCCCCAGACTCGGTGAGTACCGACATCTGCTCGGGCCACTTGGTGCCTGGTTCACCAGTCAGCGGAAGAAGCAAGACACCTCCGCGCACCGCGAGCGGTTGATCAATGATGCACTTGATTCCTGTTGAGTCAGCGCTGCTGAGATTGACTAGTCCGCAGATGGCGGCGAGGGTTGCGGCGGCGCGGGCGCAATCTGAGGAACTGCAGCTGCCTGTGGTTGGGCGTTCGAGCTGGGTGGGCACTCTGGGCTGATAGTAGGCGCAGCCGGCGCATCGGTCGGATAGGCGCCCGCACTTCGGGGTATCGCAGCCGCCAAATCTGAACTGCCCGCCCAACTTGGCAGCGCCTCTGTGCGGTCATCATCTTCGTGCACTTCGCCAGCGCCCACTCTCCGATCTATCGACTTGGCGCTGAACTGGCGATCGACCCGTGTTGGCGTGAAGAGAGACGCCTCGCTTGGCATCTCTGAGTTCATCCGCAACTCGCTAGCAGACACGGCTCGTCCGTCCACCATCACAGTTCCGCTTCGCGGTTTCGCGAAGGGGATACTGTCAAGAAACTGCTGCGTTGGCACACCAATGGTGAAGGTCGCTCCTGGCGGAATTACGGCGAAGTCGCGCCCCTTCCATCGTTGGTAGACCGATTGTGAGAAGACAACAAAGACCGCGCCATTCGCCCTCATCAGCAGGTCGGGTCGCCCTGGTACTCGGTACAGCTGCCGAAAACCGCTGGGCTGTGCGAGATCGGTAGAAGGCTGGCGCAAGCTTGCTGAGAGCGCTCCCATGTCATCCTCACGAGGCACCGCCTGTTGCAGCGTGCTGACATCAAAAGGCCCTGAAGTATCCGGAACAAAGCGTTTGTCTTGCGGCGCGGCCTCGACCCCAGAGCAGACAGACACGCTTGCCAATACCGCACCGAGAATTGTCTCAGCGGCACCATGTTGCATAGTCCGTACTAGGAGGCGACTCATGGGGGAATCCTATGCCCTAGAGCTCGCGCCCGCCTTCGAAGCGCTCTTCGTGCAGCAGCATCGATGTGGTTGACGGACTGAGAAACCTCGTTCCGGCACTCGTGGCTACCTCCAAACCCTGGGCAGGATCGACACTCCGCACGACTCCCTCCACAACTCCCTCGGGGGTGGAGAATCGAGCGTTGCGCCCGCGGAGGCAGTCACGGGATTGATAGCACCCGCGCAACGCCTCGTCGTCCATCGCCAGACATTCATGAAGGGTCGAACACAAGGACAGGATCAGTTGCAATCGATCGACATGGTGGCCGCACTGGCAGAGGCTGATGGCACGAGCCGCGAGATCGGCCGGAAACTGTCGTTGCAGCACATTGATGCCGATGCCAATTGTTGCCGCCCTTCCATCCTGCTCTACGAGAATTCCCGCCAGTTTCTTGCCCACTGACAGAATGTCATTGGGCCACTTGATTGAGAGGGCTGGAACTGCGCCGCTCGCTCTTTGCACCGTCCGCTCGATCGCCATCGCTGTGGCACATGCGCTGGCAGTGGCTAGACGAACTGGGGTGTCCCTTGCTACTACGAAACTTACGGCCACCCCCTCCTCCCCCGTGTCCAACCACGCTCGACCTAGGCGGCCTCGGCCACCTGTTTGACGCCAAGCTGCCACAACAGTTCCCACTTCGCCCTGGGCGCGCGCCACATCTTGAGTGCTGGCAGTTTCCCGAATCACGATGACCTTGGAGGCCGGTTCGCCTTGAGCGAGCAGTACTCCCTCCAGCGCGTCGGGCCAACTGGCCAAGGGGCTCTGGAGTGAAACCTGATCCCTCATCCTCGTTCGCCAATGTTGGGAGGAACGGTCAGAGTCGGTATCAATGTTGCAACTTCGAAGTCGAGTCCGATGTCGAGGCTGGGTGCCGAGTGAGTGATGCACCCCACGGCGATTCGATCAACACCGGTCGCTGCGATGGCGCGAACTGTTCCCATGGTCACACCTCCAGATGCTTCAAGTTTCGCGGTTGAAGCGCAGGCATTACGCAGGGCAACCGAACTCTTGATCTCCTCGAGTGTCATGTTGTCGAGCATGATGATGTCAATCACGCCCGGGGCCAATCCGAGCAGTGCCCTGACCTGAGAGGTGGTGTCCGCCTCAACCTCGATGAAGCGCAGACTTCCCTTGGCACGCGCCGCTTGGCATCCGCGCCGCACAGAATCAATCCACCCTTCTGGAAGGCTTGATCCGGATTCCGAGGGGCAGTCTCCCCGCGCCATCATCTCTATATGGTTGTCCTTGACGAGAACTGCGTCGTGCAATCCCAGTCGGTGCGGCACACCGCCTCCACAGCGCACGGCGTACTTGGCCAGTGCGCGCAGGCCCGGCACCGTCTTGCGTGAATCGACAATGCTGGCAGAGGTTCCCCTGACGCATTCAACGAATGCTGCCGTCATTGTCGCGACACCGCTCAGATGGGTGAGCCAGTTGAGCAGAGTGCGCTCGAGCGCAAGGATCACGGCCGCGTCTCCCGAGACCCGCGCGATCACGCCACCCGCGTGTACGGCTTCGCCATCCTGCAGATACTGCTCGAGCGACAGGCTTTGCCCAGGGCTTGTCATGCGGCATACCAGTGCCCGGGCCAGCGGCATGCCGCAAATGACACCTCTCCCGCGGCTGACAAGTGCGGCCGTCACAACAGGAGCGGCCCTCATCAGCAGGTACTTCGAAGTGACATCGGCTGCTGCCAGCGCCACTGCCAACTCGGCATTGGTGAGTGCAGATACATCAAGCCCGCAGTCCTCACTGAGAGACGCATCAATGTGGCGCTTCAACTCGGCCTCAGACACCAGTTCGGTGAACAGGTGGTCAAGCGGCAGTGTGCTGAGATCACTAAGACCCATGGGCACGAATGGTACGCTCGCCCATATGCCAAGCCTGTTCTCGCGCATCGTTGCCGGCGAGATCCCCTGTCATCGTGTTTACGAAGACGATCTGGTTATCGCGTTCCTCGACATCATGCCCCTCAGCGTTGGCCACTGCCTCGTCGTCCCCAAGGAAGAACGAGAGTTCCTTCACCAATTATCGCGGCACAGTGCCGAGGCTCTAGGACGCGCACTGGTAACTGTCTCGGGCGCAGTGCTCGCCGCTACTGGTGCCACCTCCTACAACCTGCTGCAGAACAATGGGGCGTTGGCTCATCAGGCCGTCCCCCATGTGCACTTTCACATCATCCCCCGCTACGACGATGGAACAGGACTGGGAATCGGATGGAAGGCCGGCCGACTCGATACCGATACCGGTGCCAAGTTGGCCGCCACGATCCAGTCGCGCGTGTGATGCCTCAGGGAAAGATGCCGCGCAGGTCGTAGACCCGACCGAGTTGCTGGCATCCCGCAGCGTAGGCCGCCGTGCGCCAGTCGCAGTCGAATCGCACGCGTGCCAGTTTCATACGCCTAGCGGCAAGGACCAACATCTGCTCGAGCTTGGTGTCCAGTTCCTGTGTCGGCACCGTTAGGAAACTGCGATTCTGCAGCCACTCCAGATAGGCGCCGATGATGGCGCCGCCGTTACACAGAACACTTGGGAGAACATCAATGCCTCGCTTGAGAAACACATCATCACTATCAGCTGTCCAGGGCGCGTTAGCAACTTCCGCTACTACTCCTGCCCGCACCAAGGCTGCACGGCGGGCATCGATGGATCTCTCGCCACCGGCGAGGATCAACAAGTCGCAGGGCACCGCGTAGGCATCATCGGACGAGAGTGACTGCACCCCACCCAACCCCATGACCGTTCCCTCGTCCTGCATCTGATCCGAGAGTTCGATGGGATCAATCCCCGCCGCATTGGCGATGCCACCCTTGCGGTCAATCGCGGATACCAACTTGGCACCCGCTCCCACCATGCATCTTGCCACCTGACTTCCGACGGCGCCGTACCCAGCGACCACGAAGCGCAGACCCTTGAGGTTCAGGCCTAGTTCCGGAAGCATTTCCCTCATGATGTGCAGGAACCCCACACCCACCGCTGCGTCGCGCGCCACCCTGCCTCCGATTTCCCACGGCTTCCCCGTAACGATTGGCCGAGTTCCCTGCCGATCCGCATCAGGTGTGATCTGCGCGATGGTGTCAGCAAACCATGCCATCACCTGCTGGTCCGCGGCGATATCCGCTCCGGGAATGTCATAGTTAGCACCGATCTGATGGGCAATCGCCGCGGCGAACCGGCGCACCACTCTCATCATCTCATCGCGGGAGAGAACTCGCGGATCACAGGCAACTCCTCCCGCTGCGCCGCCGAATGGCAGGCGCAGCAGCGCGCACTTGATGGTGGTGTGGAGAGCTAGGCCCTTCAGATCATCACGCGAAACCATGGGATGAAAGCGAATCCCACCCTTGTAGGGGCCGAGCGCATCGTTGTGCTGAATCCGATATCCGGTGAAGAGTTGCCACTTGCCATCGTCCATCTTCACAGGGAAGTGAACGACGATCTCATTCTTGGGCTGGGCCAATATCAACTGATGATGATGCTCGAGTCCGACCAGTTGAGCAGCGTCCAGTACGCGGTGCAGAATCTGGTGATGAAGATTGTCAGAGCCAGGAACGATGCCCAGCGACTCGAGCACCTTCGACTCTTGGCGACCGGGATCTGTTGCAGCGCTACCCTGCATCATCGCCCTGCTCCGCGACCAGTGCGACCGCGCTTGGCGCGAGTAGCGCGGGTTGGCGTCACCCGCTTGCCTAGTTTGGGCGAAGTTCCCTGAATGATCGCGGCACGAGCCGCCGCCAGCCTTGCCACGGGCACGCGGAAAGGTGAACAGGACACATAGGACAAGCCGCACTTCTCGAAGAACTCGATGCTGGCAGGATCGCCCCCATGCTCGCCGCATATTCCCAGCTTCAGATCGGGTCTGGTGGCGCGGCCGCGTTCACAGGCAATGCTCACCAACTGACCAACCCCAGCGACATCGATGGAAGCGAAGGGATCAGCCTTGATCACCTCCAACTCAATGTAACGAGGCAGGAATGAGCCGGAGTCATCGCGGCTCATACCCAGCGCCGTCTGCGTCAGATCATTGGTGCCGAAACTGAAGAACTCGGCTGTCTCGGCGATCTCATTAGCCGTCAGCGCACCTCGAGGGATCTCGATCATCGTCCCCACCATATAGGGGAATCTCTGACCTGTTGAGGCCATTACCTCAGCCGCGACACGGCGCACGACCTCCACTTGAAGATCCAACTCGCGCTTGAAACCGACCAGCGGAATCATCACTTCAGGATTGACGGGAATGCCAACCGACTGCACCGCCGCCGCCGCCTCGAAGATGGCGCGGGCCTGCATGGCACTGATGGCGGAGTAGACCACTCCTAGGCGGCAACCACGGAAGCCGAGCATGGGATTGAACTCGTGAAGCTCCCGTACCCGCCGGGAGATGCGCTCCACCGGAACGCCCAACTTCTGCGCCAACTCCTCCTGCGCTGCCAAATCGTGAGGCAGGAACTCATGCAGGGGCGGGTCTAGCAGGCGAATGCACGCCGGCAGGCCGTTGAGCGCGCGGAAAATCCCCTCAAAGTCATCGCGTTGGTATGGGACCAGCTTGGCAAGCGCTCGGTCGCGGCCCTCATCATCCTCGGCAAGAATCATCTCGCGCACCGCATCGATGCGGTCACCCTGGAAGAACATGTGCTCGGTGCGGCATAGACCCACGCCTGAGGCGCCGAAGGAGATGGCGTTGCGTACTTGATCCGGGGCATCGGCATTCGTCCGCACACCCATGCGCCGATACTTGTCGGAGAGCTTCATGACGAAGTCAAAGTGAGCGAACACCTCGCTCTCCTCGGGAGCAAGAGTCTTGCTCACCAACACCTGCTTCAACTCGCTGTCTGTGGTAGCGATGCTTCCGGCTAGTACCTCTCCAGTGGTGCCGTTGAGACAAATAAAGTCGCCCTCCCGCAACACATGGCTGCCACAGGAGAGAGTTCCCTCGTGATAGTCAATCACCAAGGCTCCGGCACCGGCTACACAAACCTTGCCCATCTGCCGGGCCACCAGCGCCGCGTGACTGCTCACGCCGCCTCGAGTGGTAAGGATGCCATCTGCCGCGATCATCCCCCGCAGGTCCTCGGGGCTCGTTTCAATCCGGCACAGCACCACCCGTTTGCCGGCCTTAGAAACCTGCTCGGCTCTGCTTGCGGTGAAGGCAATCTCGCCGCAGGCCGCGCCCGGGCCCGCTGGCAGTCCGGTCGTCAGCACCTTGCCTTCACTCTTGGCACGCTGATAGTCAGTTCGATCAAAGACGGGCTGCAGCAGTTGGTTCATCGCTTCGGGATCAGCCGAGCGAATCGCGTGCTCGGGCTTCATCAGCCCCTCGGTAACCATCTCATGAGCGATGCGAACATATGCCAGAGCGGTTCGCTTCCCATTGCGCGTCTGCAGCATGTACAGCTTCTTGCGCTCAATGGTGAACTCGAAGTCCTGCACATCGCCGAAGTTCTTCTCCAACTTATGGCGAACCTTTTCCAGTTGGTGGAAAGAGGCTGCCAGATAGGGATCGTTAGCCATCTCGGTGACACTCTTGGGAGTGCGTACTCCGGCGACTACATCCTCTCCCTGAGCGTTGGCCAGGTATTCACCATAAAACCGATTTTCGCCCGTGGCGGGATCGCGCGTGAATGCCACGCCGGTGCCGCTGTCGGGACCCATGTTGCCGTACACCATTGCCTGCACATTCACGGCTGTTCCCCACTCTTCGGGGATGCGGTACTTGGCTCGGTAGATGCGGGCGCGCTCGTTCTGCCAGCTGTCGAACACGGCGCCTACCGCGCCGCACAACTGCTCGATCGGATCAGTCGGGAATGAGCGCTGGGTGCGCCTGAATACGAGTTCCTTGAAGCGGCGCACCAGCTCCCGCAGGTGATCCTCGGTCAGGAGCGTGTCTTCAGTCAGGCCTACTTGCTGTTTGAGAGAGTCCATTACCTCCTCAAACGGATCGTGTTCATTCTCGTGGCGCTTCTGCACGCCCATCACTACATCGCCATACATCTGTACGAATCGACGGTAGCAATCCCAGGCAAACCGACCGTTCTTGGTGTTCGTCTTGAGCGCATCCACGGTCTCATCGTTCAAGCCGAGATTCAGGATGGTGTCCATCATTCCCGGCATGGAATCGCGTGCGCCCGAGCGCACTGACACCAGGAGCGGATTGCGTCGATCACCGAGGCGCTTGCCGGAGGCGCGCTCCAGCGTGCGCACATATTTGCGGATCTCCTTGATCACGCCCTCGGGGAGCCGACGCCCGTTCAACTTATAGACAGCACACAACTCGGTAGTGATGGTGAATCCGGGAGGAACCGGTAGCCCAATCGTGGTCATGGCAGCGAGATTCGCACCCTTGCCCCCGAGCAGCGACTTCAGTTCCGCGCGGCCCTCAGTGAGACCGGCCCCGAAGAAGTAGATCATCTTCTTGGGCAGAGCTACCACTGGGGCACGCGATTTCGCCCTCCGCTTGCTCGCGGTGGCCTTCGAAGTTTTCCTGCGGACAGATGTGGCGCTAGGCATTGATTGCTCCAATTGCTTTCTCTTCGATACGGTCAATGGGTGGATCGACATTCTACTACGGCGATGCTTCCAGATACGATGCGTCGGTGAGCCGCGCCCCCGCAGTATTGAGCCGCTGCCGCGCCATATCGCTGCGCGCTGCACCATGCGATGTCTTGCGACTGTGGCCGGAAACAGAGCCAGTTGTGGCGCTTATCAGTGGAGGTGGCGGACCGAACGCGCGGTGGAGCATTCTGGCATCGCCACTTCGCTTTGAGCAGTTGCGACTGGGACATTCCCATCAGAACGCGAGAAGCGACCTACACACTCTGCTCTCAACCGCAACCAATAATGACCACGAAAGACGCGGAGATCAAACCGACTTGCCTCCATTCCGTGGGGGCCGAATCGGCTTCATCGGCTACGAATGCGGTGGACTCTTTGAGAAACGGGCGGCACCGGCACAGCGGCATGCGGCCGCGAGTTGGCCTGACGCCGCGTTCGCATGGTGTCCCAGTGCGCTTGTCCACGACAGCACCTTGGATCAGTGGTGGGTTGTCGGTGCCGACCTAGACACCACGGAGTCATTTGCTAACGACATTGGGCGATCACTCTCCCACCCCGCCCCCAACAGCAACAGTTGGCATGCAGGAGAACTGAGCAGCTGCCGATCAGATGGCTGGTTCGCCCGAGCCTGCCAGCGCACCATCGAGTTGATTGGACAGGGCGATCTGTTTCAGGCCAACATTTCCGAGCAGTTCGCCTGTGACTTCTCCGGAGACACCAGAGCATTCGCGGCGCAGGCGCTGGCCTCTGCTCCCATTCGCTACGGCTCCTACTTGGAGCTACCGGAGGGAAACAGAATCATCTCCTTCAGCCCCGAGTTGTTTCTCTCATTCGATGTCAGTTCCAGATTGGTGACAACTCGGCCCATCAAGGGCACGCGCGCTGCCGCCGGTGCATCTTGCAGCGATGCGGCGGCATTCGATGCGGGGATGACTCAGGCGCTCCTGGAAAGTGAGAAGGATGCAGCCGAACTGAACATGATCATCGACCTCATGCGCAATGATCTAGGCCGGGTCTGCGAGACTGGCACGGTGCGCGTGGCTAGATCGCGCCACATCGAACGACATGGAACAGTCTTGCATGCAGTCGCCGAGGTCTCGGGCACGCTGGCGGAGTCCTGCGGCATTACTGATCTGATTGGCGCCTGCTTCCCCCCGGGAAGCGTCACGGGAGCCCCCAAGGTGCGCGCCATGCAGATCATTGACGACATCGAGTCAGTTCCGCGCGGTGTCTACTGCGGGATCATCGGATTCATCGACACCGAAGGCTCGCTCGAGTTCAGCGTTGCCATCCGCACTGCCATGCTTACTGCCACGCCTACTGCCACGCCTACGGCCAAAGGTGCGCCGCCACCGTTCAGCGGCCGTCTCCACTACTGCGCTGGTTGCGGCATCGTCGCCGATAGTGATCCGCGCGCAGAGACTCAAGAGAGGCTGGACAAGACTGCTGTGTTGCGGGAGGCACTCCGAACTTCGCCCCAGGCAACGCCTAGAGAATCTCCGCCGCCAGGCTCGCCAGTTCGCTGCGCTCAGTCTTCGCCAGCGTGACATGTCCGGCGATGCGCTGACCCTTCATTCGTTCAATGGTGTGCGCTAGTCCGTTGCTGGCAGCATCCAGATAGGGGTTATCAATCTGGCCGATGTCGCCACAGAGCACGATCTTTGTGCCATCACCCACACGACTCACGATGGTCTTGACCTCATGGGGCGAGAGGTTTTGTGCCTCATCAACCACGAAGAACTGATGGGGAATGCTCCGACCTCGAATGTAAGTGATCGGTTCCAGCACAAGCTTCCCACTCGTGAGCAACTGATCGATGCGATGTTCGGTCGACTTGCTCTCCGGCTCTCCCGTTGATCCCCCGCGCGTGCTGAGAAGATAGGAGACATTGTCGAAAATCGGCTGCATCCACAGGGCTAGTTTCTCGTCCTTGTCACCGGGCAGATACCCAATGTCCCGGCCCAGTGGCATGATGGGACGCGCTACCAGCATCTTGTCGAATCGCTCCTCCCGCACAACCTTTTGCAGTCCCGCCGCGATGGCAAGCAGCGTCTTTCCTGTGCCCGCGGGCCCGATCATGGTGATGATCTTCACCTCGTCGTCTAGAAGCAGATCGAGCGCCATCGTCTGTTGCAGGTTGCGCGCCAGAACTCCATACACCGGCTTGCGCGGACCGGTGACGGGAATGATGTGCAGCGTGTCAGCTAGGCGGCGCCCCACGCCCGTATGGGATGGATCCACTTCGTCCTGTAGCACCACGAACTGATTGGCAACAATCTCTGCATTCTCGGTCTCCGTACCATCGGGATTGGTCGTGGCGTATGGCTCCAATCGCTCCAGCGGCAGTTGGCGCTCGTCGTAGAGAGCATCGATCAACTCTCCGGGAACCTGCATGTGCACATACCCCAGATAGAGCCAGTCCGCGTCAACGCGGTCGTGCTCGAAGTCTTCTGCCGGCACACCAAGCGCATCGCACTTGACGCGTGCATTGATGTCCTTGCTTACGAAAATAGCGCGCTCACCCCGCTTGTGCAGAGCGTGAGCCACTCCGATGATCTGATGATCGGGCTTGGACTGATCCAGCGGCAGGGAATATGTCGAATCGATCTGGGCCACGCGAATGCTGCCGCCCTGGTCGTTCCACACAACTCCCTGCAGTAGCAAGCCGCTGGCACGCAACTTGTCGAGCGCGCGGATGACATGACGGGCGTTGCGCCCATTCTCATCGTTGTTTTTCTTGAAGGTGTCGAGCTCCTCGATCACAGCCAAAGGCACAATCACCTCGTGCTCTTCAAACTTGAAGAGACTCCCGGGATTATGAAGCAGCACATTGGTATCGAGAACAAAGTGCTTCTTGAGTTTGGTCTTGGCTGCTTCGTTGGGGGAGGCAGCCCCTTTGGGTGATTTGGTTGAAGATCCTGGGTCAGCGTCGCTGCTGCGTCGTACCAAAGTTGACACCTCCAAGGCTTCCTTGCCTGAGTCAATCATAGGATTGAATCCGCCCTTCGCCAGCCGATTCTGTGCGCCGCGGCTAAATCTCGGCGGCGATAGGCTGCCCTCATGAGGATTAGCGATCTCTGTAGTGCGATGGAACGAATCGCGCCGGCTGCCCTCGCCGAATCGTGGGACAATACTGGGCTGCTCTGCGGAGATCCCAGAGATTCGTTGAAGTCCGCCCTCCTCTGTATCGATGCCACGGATGCGGTGATCGCCGAGGCGGTGTCGGCGCGAGCGAGCGCCCTCATCGCCTACCACCCACCAATATTCCGGGCACTGAAGCGACTCGGTGGCAGCGAACCTGCCGAGCGACGCGCCCTCGCACTCGCGCGCTCGGGACTGGCGGTTTACTCCCCGCACACGGCATTGGACGCGGCCGCGGGCGGCGTCAACGACCATCTGGCACTCTTGGTTGGCGGGGGATGGCTGCGGCCGCTGCGCCGCGCGCCGATTCATTCCCAGTCGGAGCAGTTCAAGCTCCTCACCTACTGCCCGAGTTCATCCGCTGAAGATGTCCGCAGTGCCTTGGCCAGTTCGGGTGCGGGAAGAATCGGTGACTATGAGTGCTGCTCATTCAGCACCTCTGGAACGGGCACTTTCCGCGGCACACCATCAAGTAGCCCTCGGGTGGGGAGAAAGGGCCAGTTGGAGCGAGTCGAGGAAGTCTGCATCAGCGTCGTGACATCGCAGCGCGCCCTTGCCGCCTCGATCGCAGCACTGCGCTCCGCGCATCCTTATGAGGAACCTGCCATCGAGGTCATTCCTCTGCATCCTGGAGCCAGTGCCAACGAGGGATCGGGACGCCTGCTCACTCTGGATAGACCGGCAACTACGCTCTCACTCGCCAAGAGATTGCGAAGGGCCCTCAAGGCCGGCTGCGCCTCCTTCGCCGCGACCAAGCCCTCCCGCAAGCACACACTTGTTGGCATTTGTGCTGGGAGTGGCGGCGAGTTGTTTGCTCAGGTCCAGGCAGCTGATGCGACGCTGTTTGTTACCGGCGAGATGAAACATCATGAGGTCCTCGATGCTCTGGCGCGCGGCGTCGATGTCATCTGCGCAGGCCACAGTGAAACGGAGCGCGCCTATCTACCCGTTCTCGCGGCGCGTTTGCGGCGAGAACTCCCGGGTCTGCGCCCGAGCATCAGCCGCGCCGACCGCGCGCCGCTGCGATCCGTTTGAGCCTCACCGGGCGCTTGTTGCGGGAGCCGCCCGCAGACGCGATCGAGTTGCGTGCCAGCATCGCCGCGCCCAACACTCCTGCGTCTTCGCGCAGGGCGCACTCCACCACTTCACACTTGCGCAGTGCCGATGGGAACACATGTCGTTCGAAACTGCGGCGCACTCGGTCGATGTAGGGCTTGCCCAACGCTTCGGTGACTCCGCCGCCAAGCACCACCAACCGAAGCGAGAGCACGGTTATCCAGTTGGCGATGGCGAGGCCGAGCAGATCCGCTGCTGAGTCGATCACTCTCACCGCCAGTTCGTCTCCGTCGCGGTAGGCCTGTGCCAGCGCCCCTGATCCGACTGGGCCATCGTCGGCTTGACGCTCGAGCAGAATCCGGCGCAGGTGCGAACGCGGATAGAACCCGCTGATCGCCTGCATGCTGCGGAGCATGCCAGACCGGCTGCAGTTCTCCTCCAGAGTCTGATGACCGGGTGAAGCGCTAGGGAACAGGATCGTCTGGCCGATTTCACCGGCGGTGTGCATTGGCCCTCGCCACAGTTCACCATTGAGAATGATTCCTCCACCTACACCGGTTCCCACCCACACTGCCAGGAGATCACGCGACTCACCCACGCCCAGAGTCGACTCTCCCCATGCCGCCATGTTCACATCATTGTCGACGCACACGGGCAACTTCAGCTTTGCCGCTAGGAGGTCTCGAAGCGGCACATTCTTCCAACCGAGATTGCCGGCGTTCAGGACCATGCCCGCTTCAACATCAATGGCACTCGGCGCGCCGATGCCCACCCCTTGCAGGGATGCGACTGTCACCTTCGCCTCATCGCAAGCACGCTCTACGGCGTCGCAGATTCTGGCAATCACCCGGGCGCGCCCCTCCTGCGCCTTAGTCTTGCGTTTGCAGCGTCCAATGATCTTCCCCTTGCTATCGACCACTGCGACAGCGAAGTTGGTCCCGCCCAGATCGATGCCAGCCACTGCGGCGGTCGCGCGTTTACTCATCGGTAGCGATGGTACGCGGCGCTGGCATTCCCCAGACTCGACGCAGCAATGCCTTGGTGTCATCAATGATGATGAGCACGCTAGGCAGCAGGAGCAGCGTGAGGAAAGTGGCACTCAGCAGTCCGCCGCACAAACTGATGGCCATGGGGATCAGAAACCTAGCCTGAAACGATTGCTCGAACACTAGGGGTGCCAGCCCGAACACAGTTGTGATCGAGGTGAGCAGAATGGCGCGCAGACGCTGAGACCCAGCCGCGACCAGAGCGTCGCGCAAGGAGGCGTGCCGATGCCTCTCCGCGTTGACAAACTCCACCATCACCAGTGAGTTGTTGACCGTCACGCCGCTGAGGGCAACCACTCCGATCAGGCTGAGGAATGTCAGCTCATAGCCCATGACAATGTGGCCCCAGATCGCGCCGATGATCCCAAAGGGAATCGCGGCCATGACCGCGAGAGGCTGGGTATAGCTGCCGAACAGCCAAGCCAGAATCGCAAAGATCAGCAGCAGCGCCGCGCCCGCTGCGTAGGGAATAGTTGAGAACGCATCGGCGCGATCCCTCTGCTTCCCCGCCATGCGCACATCCACTCCTGGCATCTCTGTGGCAATCTGATGCAGCGTGCCTGCCAACGCCTCGACCACCAACTCGGGATAGGTACCCATCTCGGTGTCCGCGTTGACGGTGATGGCCCGCTTGCGATCGATGCGGCGCACTACCGCTTCGCCCGCGCCCTCACGCGCATCCGCAACTTCACAAAGCGGGGTGATCGTGCCGCCGGGAGCGACGATCCACATGTTGGTGCCTAGGTCCAGTCGGGTGCGCGTCGCATGGTCGAGTCGCACCCGAACATCGATGTCCTCGCGATCAGCGGTATGAACATGGGCATCGATGCCGTGGATCGCACCGCGGATCTGCCGAGCCACTATTGCTGGAGTCAACCCCAGAGCCGCCGCTGATGGCTTGATCGACACTTGGATTTCCGGCGCTGCGTCGAAGTCATCATCGGAGACCGCCAGCACACCCTTGAACTGGCGGAGGTCATCCTCGATCAGTGCCACTGCCTCGCGAATGGTCTCGATGTTGTCACCAACTACTTCAAGTGAGATGTCCTCTCCGGGCGGGCCACCCGAGACCTCGCTGAAAGTGAGCTGCTCCACTTCGGGAATTCCCCCAACCGCGCGCCTGATTGAATCCACCACCTCGTTGGAGTGCCTGTCGCGCTGCTCAATCGGATGCAACTCAATGAATAGTTGGGCGATGTTGCCGCTCGCCGCATCGGTAATGGCTGTCTGCCAATCGATGCGCAAGCCATAGAGACTGGTGACGGCGGCCACTTCAGGCTGAGAGCGACAGGCGGCCTCAACGCGGGCGCCCACTAGTTTGGTTCTCTCCACGCTGCTTCCCAGCGGAAGACGAAGGTCTACTACCACAGTCTCGGTGTCATCGGTCGGCAGGAATGTGAATGGCAGTTGACCGCCCGCGACCAGAGCCAGAGAGACGATCAACAGAGAAACCGCAGCAGAGACCGTCACGTAGCGATGCAGCACACACCACTCTGCCAGCAATCGGTACTTCCGCTCCAGCCAAGGCCACGCTGTGCCATCGCGCCAGCGATCCCAGCCGGCAAGTGCGCGGTCAAGCCACCAGGTCTTTCCCGAGGCGATCCGCATCATGCTGTGGGCGATGTGACTGGGCAGCATGCAGATCGCTTCAAGCAGACTCACAAACAGGGCGATTGAGACCACAATGGGTAGTTCTCCCAGCATGTCACCCATGGCGCCCTCGACCATTCCCAGCGGCGCGAAGGCCACGATGGTGATCATCACACTGGCGATGACCGGCCACATGACTTTGGTAGTGCCTCGAACAGCTGCCTCCTCTGGCGGCAGTCCCTCCACAACTCGAACGCGCTCGATGCTCTCGGTAAACACGATGGCATCATCCTCAAGCATGCCGATGACGATGAGCAGGGAGAACATGGTCAACAGATTCAGGGTCACTCCCGTGACATTCATGATGAGCAGGGTTCCGAAGATTGCCACGGCGATGCCCGTCATTACCCACCATGCTGCGCGGTAGTTCACCCCGAAGAGCAATGTCAGAAAGACCAGAAACGCTCCCTGAAACGCATTGTCCACCAGAAGGTTCAGGCGTCCGTCAATGATCCGGGCCAGATCATTGTGCGCGCGGATCTCCACCGGCAGAGGACCTCGCTTCATCCCTAGCGCAAACCCCTCCAGACGCGGCCCGCCGAAAATGGACTCGCGCCAACCGGCACCGCTGGGTTCGCCGCGCCTTCCCGCGACATAGCCGCGCACAAACTGCGCCATGTCGATGGCATCATCGCCAACTCCCTTGTACACGGTGCACTTGGCGGCGGGCGCTCCATTGAACTTCTCCGAAGTCTCGTCATCAACGAAGCCCTCTTCCACGGTGGCGATGTCGGATAGTCGCCACATTCTTCCATCTGAGTCAGCGCGCACAACGATCTCGCGGATGCGATCGGCGCGTTCCTCAACTCCCATGGTGCGAACCGCGATCTGCCCGTCGGCGGCGCGAATGGTGCCCCCGGGAACCTCTTTCATCCACGCCGTGACCGCCTCAGCAACAGCGGTAAGCGGCAAGCCCAGTCGCAGCAGTGCCACATGATCCACCTCGATGCGAATCTCGTAGCCCCGCGCGCCGGAGACAATCACGCTTCCCATTCGTGGCGATGACTTCAGGTCGTCCTCGACAGAACGGATGGATCGCTTCAGCGTCTCCTCGTCAACTTCACCGAACACCGTGACTTGAATGACGGGAATGTGCGCCTTGAGCTCCATCACCCGACTGCGATCGGCCTCCTCGGGCAAGTCCTGCAGCAACTCGATGCGATCGCGCACATCATCCAAGTGCTTGCTAATGTCGCCCGAGTCCTCAAACTTGACAATGACGCTGCCGCCGCCCTCCAGCAAAATCGTTGTCACCTTTTCCACGCCGTCCAAGTCGCTCACGGCATCTTCCACCTTGCGGCCGAGAGACTCCTCCACCTCATCGGGGCTAGCGCCCGGCAAGGAGAGGGCGATGCGCGCCGAGTCAGAATCCATTTCGGGGAAGAACTCGCGGCGAATGGTGAAGGCGCTGAACAAGCCCCCCAGGACCAGCGACCACATGAGCAAGTTCACCGGAACCCGATTGCGAACAGCGAATCGAACCGGATTCACTTGGTGCTAACTCCGGCGCCAGGCTCCTCAGCCAGCACTTTGGCACCCGGTTGATAGTTGCGGGTGCCATCAAGGGCCACGAGAGTGCCGCTGGGCAGTGGTAGCTCCAACACCAGCCACTCGCGATCGGCCAGGCCGCTCTGGGGAATCTCTCCTCTATAGGTGTAGGCAACCACGACTGGCAATGCTCTGAGTTCTTCGCTCTCCACCACGAACACTCGCTCGCCTCGCACGCTTCGCCGAGGCACAACAGTGCGCTGCCGTTGCTCTCTCGTTACCACTATCGCTTCAACGAATGACTTGGGAGCCAGAGGGCTGCCCGAAGCATCAGACTTCGCGATGTCCACCCACACCGTCATGGTGTGGGCAAGTGAGTCATCCTCGGGATTCACGCGAGCTACTTGGCCACCAACGATCACCGTATCACCATCGACGATCTGCACTTCGTCGCCGACTCGAACCGATTCCCGCGCCGAAGCCGGTAGGGCCACTGCCACCTCAACCGCTCGAGGATCCACGACTCGGGCGATCATGCTTCCGGGTGCGACCGCCTCCCCGACCTCCAAGTCCATTCTCTGCAGCACTCCATCTAGGGGACTCACGATGCGGCAGCGCGTCACATCCAACTGCGCCCTCGCCAATGCTGCCTGCTGACCATTGTGCTTTGCCGTCAACTCTTGGCGGCGCGGTGCTATGAGCATTGCCGACTGCCGAAGCGCAATGAGCGCACTCTCCGCGGCGAGTTCCAGTTTGCGCGCATGTTCAACCTCGCGCTCATTGGCTACTCCCTGCTCAAACGCCCGACTAACGCGAAGAACATCCGCCTGGGCAATCTCCTGCTCCTTGCTGAGCACAACCAGCCTCTCACTCAGCGATTTCTCCTCGATATCCAATGAAGTCAAACTGGCATCGATGGAAAGCATGGCCTCCTGCGCTGCCTCGGCAGCTCTGGCAAAGTCGCTTTCGTCGAGGAGTATCAGCAGGTCGCCCGCGCTGACCTGCGCTCCGGCAAGCACGGAGCCGGGAATCTCCAGCACCGTGGCGCCAACTCGCGCGGGAACATCGGCGCTCGCAACAGCCTCGACAATTCCGAAGCCAGTCCACTGCCGAGGAACCTCCATAAGCAACGCCTTCACCACAGGCACACGCTGGGGAGGGGTTGCGCCATCCGTGATCGGAGGCATTGGTCTATTGACCAACAGGATTCCAAACAGCGAGACTGATCCACCCAGCAGGATCAGGCAGATGATGGCGCGACGCAGGGTGTGATTGGCAGGAACGGGCTCAGACTCAGCGGCCTCGCTCCTACTCAACTCGTCTGAACTGGTGCCTGATTCTCGGTGGGACATCGGAACTGAGTACGGTACACGCTCTGCACACTACACTCGCAACATGGCACCAACAGCCGCCGATCTGACTGCCGAGGAGGTGGCTCATGTCGCCAAGTTGGCGCGCCTGTGCCTTGATCCTGATCGACTGGAGGCGTACCGCGCCCAGCTCTCCTCCATCCTCGGTCACATCGCCAGTCTCAAGTCGGTAGATGTTTCTGGTGTCGAGCCCATGGCTCACCCGCTCTCGATCTCGAATCAACTTGCTGATGATGTGCCAGGCCCGACACTGAGCCTCGAGCAGGTACTTATGAATGCACCGGCGCGCGAAGGGGCATTTATCGCGGTTCCCAAGGTTCTTGACGAAGGCTCGGCGTGACTTACTCGGCGACTTCAAGTTCTAGTTCGCCGCCGCAGCAAGACATGGTTGCACTCGCGGCGCAAGTGCGGCGCGGTGCCATCAAGTCGCGGCAAATGGTCGAATCGTGTCTGGCACGGATATCCGCGCATGACAAGTCGCTGCACTGCTTCAATCAAGTATTCGCTGATGAGGCGCGCGCCGAGGCCGACGCTATCGACCGCCGCATCGCCCGCGGCGAAGAAGCGGGAGTTCTAGCGGGCATCCCCATCGCCATCAAGGACAACCTCGCCACACGCCTCGGTCGAACAACATGCAGCAGCAAGTTCCTGGCGGAGTACCGCTCCCCGTTCGATGCGACCGTGATCGAGCGGATCATCGCTGCTGGCGCCATCGTCATCGGCAAGACCAATCTCGATGAGTTCGCCATGGGATCAAGCACCGAGAACTCGGCGTTCGGGCCCACACTCAACCCCTGGGATCCCGAGCGCGTTCCCGGCGGGTCCTCCGGCGGAAGTGCCGCAGCCGTTGCCGCAGGAATGTGCATCGCCGCCCTGGGCAGCGATACGGGTGGATCTATCCGGCAGCCAGCCGCCTTCTGCGGGTGCGTGGGATTCAAACCCAGCTATGGCCGGGTCAGCCGCTTTGGACTCGTGGCATTCGGATCCAGCCTCGATCAGGTCGGGCCTCTAACCCGCACCCTCCGAGACGCGGCATTGCTCACCCATGTAATCGCCGGTGCTGATCACCGCGACTCAACTTGCGTAAACCAGCCCTCGGACATTTTGCCCAGCTCAGCCACGCTGGGCGAACTCACCGCCGCGCAACTACCAAGCAGCAATCGCCGAGTCCGCATCGGTATCCCCCGCCAGTACCGCGCGGGAAACTCCCCCGCGGTTGACGCCGCCCTCGCCCGCGCTGTCGAGGCACTGACGGAATGTGGTTGCGAGTTGGTCGAGGTTGACCTGCCTATGACCGCTCAGGGCATCTCTACCTACTATGTGATCGCACCTGCCGAGGCCTGCGCCAATCTGGCGCGGTTTGACGGCGTCCGTTACGGCAGACGCGCCTCGCTGGGGGCGACAGATAGTCTTTTTGATCTATATGCCAAGAGCCGCAGTGAAGGATTCGGCCCCGAGGTGCAAAGGCGGATCATGCTGGGAACCTATGCCCTCAGCAGCGGCTACTACGACGCTTTTTACAAGCGCGCCTTGCAGGTGCGCCGCCTCATCAAACAGGAGTACGACGCGGCATTCGCCCGCTGCGATGCGCTGCTTGGTCCAACCACGCCTACCAGTGCATTTCTCCTGGGAGGCTGTACTGATCCGCTGGCCATGTACATGTGCGATGTCTACACAGTGAATACCAATATCGCTGGCATCTGTGCGCTCTCATTGCCGGCCGGATTCCAGAAATTGGGTGACCGCACACTTCCAATTGGCCTGCAGCTTCAGAGTCAGGCCTTCGCGGACCGCGACCTACTTGGAGTCGTGGGAAGCATCGTCGAGAGGGCGATCTCCCCCGCCTTTGCTCTCGCCAGTTGTATTTGAGGCCCTACGCATCTCCTCTGACATCGGACGCGACTTGCGTCCGTATGCTCGCAACCGATCATAGAACGCTGCCACCAATGCCGCAGACTGGGCATCGCGTTGGTCGAATCTTCCCACCGAGGCGGTGACAAGCACACACTCGGGCGGAGAGACTTTTTGCACGCGCAGAACTCCGGGGACATCATCAAGCGTTCGGATGGTGAAGAACCACACATCGTTGACGAGTTCGCTATCAGCAACAGCCATCTCCACCTTGCGAGCACCGGCAGCCGCTGCTTGGGGCACATCTTCCCAAGCCATCATCGCTGGTGCCTGAACGAGCGGATAGCCGCGCCCTCCCCCGAGGGCCGCCGCCATGGTTGAAACCACGCTTGATCGCTCGGTCTCGGAGAGCACATGGGTAGCGCCGTAGGTCTCTCCCTCGAACTGCTCATTGCTGCCTACCACCGTCTGCTTGGGAGCGCAGGAACCCCCGAGGATTAGCGCAACTACACCCAGTAATGGGCAGAGAACTCGCGGAGGGGAATCCATCGCCGCCGCACGGTACCGGTTCCGCTGCGGCAACGCTCTATGGCAGGCGGATTGCCTGCCTAACATGACCTTGCGAATCCCGCCCTCAAGCCATAGCGTAGGGGGCTCTATTCACTCAACTGAGGCTCCATTCCTATGTCTAAGCTCTTCTACTCGCTCGAGGAAACCGCACAAAAGCTGGCGCGGTCCACAAAGGATGTCATGGATCTCGTCCGCAGCGGCCAGCTTCAGGAGTTCAGGGATAAGGACAAACTAATGTTCCGCATCGAAGCGGTAGACGCCCTCGCCGTCGATGACGGGGATATTGATCTGGGCAGCCTCAGTCCCGCGGGCAACCTCAAGGATGCATCGGGTGCCGACTTCTCCGCTCAGTTGGGCGAGTCAGCTTCCGTTTCTGGATTGGGCATAGACAGCGGCGCCGGGATGACCCCACCCAGCGTTTCCCCAGATGCTGAGGGAGCAGATGCTGCCGCGAATCTAGGCAGTTTCTCCTTTGATGATCTGGAAGCAGCCGCCGTGCCCACTGAGTTGGTTGACGACATTGCTCCTGCCATTGACCTAGCTTCGAGTGAGAGTGCCTCCGCGATTGGCATGGGCTCAGGGGCGCCCCGAAACCTCAGCGACGATCTGAGTTCATTCGAGTTGTCGGCGCCCAGCTCCATAGGCAGTAGTGATCCAGCACCGATTTCGCTATCTGGATCAGGCGGAGCCGCCCACATCAACCTTGCCGACAGTTCGATGGATGATTCGCTCGCCTCGGCAATGGCACCACGCACTCTCGCTGGCGACACGGTCGGCATCGAGACGATCAGTTCCGGCAGCGGACTCCTCGACCTCACTCGGGAGGCGGATGACACCTCTATCGGGGCTGCTCTCTTGGACGAAGTCGTGAACGCCGATGATGGATCGGGGCCCCACTCGGAAGGCGCTCTGCTCGGAGAAGGTTCGGGAAGTTCGTTGGGCGCGGCCATCCCCGAGCCGGCGCTCGCGTCAGCGCCCATGGGGGCAGGCTTCAACACCCTGACGATCGTGACGGCCTACGACGGCAAGTGGAGTGGAACATCAGTAGGTCTCATGCTGGGCGCAGCAGCCAGCGTGGGCTTGGCGACAACTGTCGTCATCACTGCCGCACTTGGCGGAACCCCGACCGCAGCCGACATGGTCGCCGCTGATCTGTGGCTGTGGACTGGCGGGATCGCCGGTGGAACCGCGCTCTTCGGCATCATCGGATTCTTTGTTGGTCGCGCTACCGAGTGATCCCGCTGACTCTCTCGCGCTACGGACTTCGAGAGTGGCTTACCGCGAGCATCGCTGCGGCGGCTCTTCTGACGGCCATCTACCTCTGGGGCGCTTGGTGGATGGCCTTGCCAGTCGGTCTGATCTGGTTCGCGTTCGCTGCATTCTTTCGTGACCCCTTGGGTCGGCAGCCGCAAAGCCCTCATGCGCGCGATCTAGTTAGCCCCGCTGACGGGCGGATCAGCGCCATCGAACATGTTGACAGCCACGAAGCGATCGGCGGACCGGCGATCATCGTTCGCATTTTCCTGAGTGTTCTCAATGTGCATATCAATCGCATGCCCTGCCAGTGCCAAGTGGTGCATGTGGAGCATCGACCGGGACGGTATCTGGACGCTCGAACCACGGAGAGCGCCAAGGTCAACGAGGCGAACTTGTTGTCTCTGAGAACGGACTGGGGTGAGCCGCTAGGAGTGAAGCAGATCTCCGGCGCCATCGCCCGCCGCATCGTTTGCCAGGCACAACCCGGAGAACGGTTCCATCGCGGCCAACGCTTTGGGATGATCAAGTTTGGCTCGACCACGGAACTGATCGTGCCCTCACGAGCAGACATGAAGGTCGCGGTTAAGGTAGGTGATGCAGTAGTAGGCGGCGTGACGATTCTGGTTCACGCCTGAGCGATCAGTCTGTGTCCACCGAGTCGGGGGACCCCGAGGGCCACGATGGCTGCGCGCGGTGCAGGATTCTGCCCATCCGTTCAACCGCATCGGCGAAGATATCGCGCAGCGCCTCAACAGAGGCAACAGAGGCCCTATCGAAGGGCCGATCGGCGCGTCGGAAGCACACT
Source organism: Phycisphaerales bacterium (assembly GCA_009692045.1). Taxonomy (GTDB): domain Bacteria; phylum Planctomycetota; class Phycisphaerae; order Phycisphaerales; family SM1A02; genus SYPI01. The sequence goes on from SIAA01000001.1 coordinate 130,371, forward strand.
ACGATTACCTCAGGACTTCCCTCATGCCGGCCGCAGAAGGCCAGACCCGAGCGACCTCCGAGTACTTCGACGAATCGGTTTGCCTCTGCATTTGCCGCCTCGTTGCCTACGCCTAGGACCACTCCGGCGCTCTCGGCCAGCGCGGGGCACCACTCCTCTATCAGCTGGGAGAGCAACTGCGCGGCGCTCGGCCGGGGGGTGTCCTCCTTGGCATAGCCCGCCAACTTCCACGCACTCGCGTTGCGAGTGAACACGGCAATGTTCGTGGGACCCACAACCCGAAGTAGGTATTGCATGGCGGTGCGCACCACATCATCGATCTCCAACTCTTGGCTCAGCAGAGCGCGAAACTCGCCCACGCGCGAAATCACGCTCGACCGCTCCTCGAACTGCTCCCACGCTGATGCCAAGTCCCCGCACACACCACCGAGCCTCTCGGACAGTTCATCACGGTCCTGGGCCAGACGGTCACACAGGGACTCAAGCAGCAACAGTTTCTCACGGCGCAGTCGGTTCGCCATAGCCACATCGAGGGCAGCACCCACGCGCTCCTCGATATCGGTCCCGCTCATAGGCAGGGAAATGACCGAGTGAGCGCCCACGCGAAGTGCCAGTTGCAGCACCGCTGTGGTGCTGGTGTTGTCCACCAGCAGAATGCTCACCGCATCGTTGGCATGACGCAGCATGGCACACACCCGAGCGATGCGCTCGGCGGACTCCGATGCGTCCATCACCGCCACATCGTGCTTGACATTTCGTGAGAGGCTCGCCGCTGCGCGACCGCACTCAGCGATGTCCCACCTAGTTTGCGGGGGAAGCGCAACCGAGAGTCTCTCGCGCAGGTGCGCTGCGGCAGCACCGCTCAGCAGAACCCGTGCAGGCTTGGAAATGCTGGTGAATCCGCGGGCTCCGACTGTGTTCAGTTGTGACTTCATGTTCGCCTCGAAGAGCCAGATCGGCCCCATCAAAGTGCGACTTCAGCCTGCCCGAACAATTCCGGGAATATTCTGGGTGTATCAGGGCTTGGCTGCGCGCGCCCGCCAAAGAGTCACTGCTTCGGGCTCCCGCGGATAAAGAGGCTGTAGACCCTGTGCATCCCCATAGTGGGCATCTCTATGCTCACCTGCGACCAAATCCAACGCGGCGAACCCGCATGAGGCGGCACACCACCGGGGCTGAATGCGGCGAATGCCCCGCTCTGTCGCCAGCGCCGTTACCGCAGGATCGAGATGTTCATCAGCTACGAGTAACGCGTTTTCGCTGGGTACATATCCCGCGGCATCACACAGGCCCTGCCATCTGATCGACCAACCTGAACTCGCCCGCTCCAAGCGGGTCAACCAGAATGAATCTCGCTTGGCTGCAAGCGCGATGTCGAGAGCCCGCACTCCGTCAGCGCCCGCATCACCCAGACCCGCTGAACTCACGGCATGCGCTACTACCAATGCGCTCGGCACCGCGACGGTAGGAATGTTCATCCCCTGTGCGAGACCCTTGGCGGCAGCAATCGACATGCGGAGCCCGGTGAATCCGCCTGGCCCAGCGGAGACAGCTACACATCCGATGCGCTCTGATCTGGCCGCCAGCACCCGCGCAATGGCGGGAAGCAGAATGTCCTCACTGCGCCAGTCGCCTAGGCACGGCTCCTCGATCACCAACAAGTCCGCGGCACTCCTGTTACTCGCAGTCGATTCCCCACTAGGGTCGATAGCTGCCCGCGAACTTCCCTGATACAGCAGGGCAACGCTGGCAGACCGCTGTGAATACTCGATTGCCAATAGGGGCAGAAGCGTGGATACCGACTGATCTCGAGTCGGCCTCTTCACGGAACCTGCACGGATGCTGCGACAGGCACAACACCCTTGCCCGTCTTTGTCTCAATCTCGATCGGGACAGAGATGAAGCCACTGTGGCCAGCTCCGATAGTGAGAGCAAACTTCACCTCAACATGGTCGGCTACCAATCGAGCAGAAATCAGCTCGGCATTCACTCCACTGGCGAGAGACTTGACTCCGACCACTTCACTCCAGTCAGGGCGCTCCACCCTCCCACGACCCTTGACATTCAGATGCTCGATCTCAGTGGAGAGTTCGACGCGTTGATCGCTCTTGATCCTCCCAGCCAGTACCAGAGCCTCGGGGAAGAACCAGTAGCGCGCATCCTTCCCGGGATCAGCGCGAGTCCCGGTGGTCTCGTGGCGGATGCGCAGCGGAATCAGAGGCGCATCATCGCGATCGGTCTCCACGATCCACCACAGAGGCAGCGTTTCTCCTGCGGCTGGAGTGGGGATGTCCCACCTCAACTTGTAGGAGGCTGCCGGAGGCGATGCACTCGTACTCTCGCCGTTGCTGAGAGTGGCGGCGGCAAGAACCGGAGTCCGCCCATCAACAGAAAGGATGCGAAACGGCTTGGCATCAATGCTGGACAGCACGACCTCCCCGCTAGTGACGTTCTTGAGAGCATCTATGTAGGTAGGACTCGCTTGCACTGGCAGAGAGGCCACGGCCCTGATCATCGCCATGAGGGGCGCGGTAGTGCCCTCGAGCACGATGAATACCTTTGCCTCCTTCTCCCCCGGCGTTCGGGGAACTGCCAGTGATGCCCTGAAGCTCACAGTTCCCCCAGCAGGAATCTGCGTCCCCTCTGTCAAAGAAATTGCCGTACATTTGCAACTGGGAGTGACCTTTGCCACTCGCACCGAGGAGGCGCTTCGATTCTGCAACACGAACTGCGCTTCCTGCGTTGAACCGGGAGTGACAACACCGAAGTCTACGGATG
>SIAA01000054.1 GCA_009692045.1 Phycisphaerales bacterium
AGATGTCGGCCGATGGGTCATAGGTGTTGAAGTTGTAGTTCGACGCCGTAATCACCTTGGCGCTCGACTCCGCAGGGCTCACGAGAATCTGTGGTGTGAACAGATTCTGTGTAAGCATTGAGGCGTAGAGGCTGCGGTGACTGTTCTTCAACTCGTTGGGAGTTCCACGGCCGGGGATGAGCCCGACGCGGTTGAACTCGCCTGGAGTTGGGAACTCGCCCTTGAGATCGACGGACTTGATCACCAGGCCCTTGTGAACCTGTTGAACCTGAGTCGAATCCTTGACCTGATTCGCCGTGGCGCGAGCCTTGGCGAGAGCAGGCAAGAGCAAACCGATGAGGATCGCGATGATTGACATCACCACGAGCAGTTCGATAAGTGTGAATCCGTTATTGCGCTTCATAGTTGTGTTTCTCCTAGTGGGGCTACCTTGGGGGTGGCTTATCACTGAGTATTCTCCATCGCAGGGGCTGGGGCCAACGCGCTTGCGTCCGCACCAATACCCGAGAAAATTGCCGTCCAAGCATCACCCTCAGAGATACCGCCACAGTTGGAACCGGGGAAGTCCGGAGCGAAGATGTTGTCGTTACGGGGACCGGCCATGTCACCGCAGGTGTATGCCGACTGGTTGGGATAGAAGTTCGCAGTGAACTCCGTGTGGTTGTCGGCATAGCAGATATTGCCTTCCCATTCCTTTGGCGAACCGTGCATTTCCAGGGTGTAGGACTTCTTGTAGTTATCCGTGTTGAAGTTCGGTACTGGAGAGACACCCGACACCGGCCAAATGATGCAGCCGTTGTAAGGTCCGCGCGAGCCAAGGACAGCCTTGGTCGAGTCGGCCGATGGAGTCCAGTACAGCTTCTTGCGAGCACCAGCCAAGGCCATGTGGGCATAGGAGGTGTTCATCTTGTCAATGCCAGAGAATGAGCACTTGAAACCGCTGGAGGCATCAAACATGCCATCGGTGGCAGTAGGAGCCGCTGGAGGTCCGCCGGGAGTCGAGGATGCCGGGGTAACCGCATCGCCGTCCCAGTAGAGATCGGCCGCGGGGTCGTACTGCGCGTAGCGATAGTCCTTGCACTCAAGGACGTAGGGATTGATTTCATTCGGTGAGATCAACACGTCGCCGTTGAAGAGATTGCGGGCGATGCAGGCGGAATAGAGCGAGCCTGTGTTGTTCTTATTGAAGTCCTCGCCGCCCTGACCCTGCATGTTGACCTGCGTCGCACCAAGAACAGCACGGCGGCGGTTGATCAAGCCGGGGAGTGGGAGCTTGCCCTCGGGGCTTTCGCCCGTGGCAAATGTGATGAACGCCTTGTGAATCTGGGACACATTGTTGGCGTCCTTGGCGGTCTTGGCGTTGCGCTGTGCCTTGGCAAGCGCGGGAAGGAGCAAGCCGATCAATACCGCAATGATTGCGATGACAACCAGCAGTTCGATGAGTGTGAAACCACGGTTCTTCTTCATGAGTTGTCTCCGAAGTGCTGAGGATTTAGTTCCTCAGCCTGGGTGATCCGGAGTCGCTGCAGCATTAGCTGCGGCGACCAGCCCTTGCGGCCACAAGGTCGCAAAAGCGTTGAATGAGCGGGGCCTCGATTCGGCATGTCCCACGGTCACCTAGTGATGATCAACCGATGGTCCCGAACCGAGCGAACAGATGAGCAACAAACACTCAACTATCAGCGCGGTGACTTGCGTCGAGGAATCAGGATGTCGGCTATTGCGGCGGGAATGAGTGTCGGAAAACCGACAATGAGGACTGTTTGAAAGCGAGATTCGCCTTCGATATATGCCGCAATGCGCCAGAAACGGGAAACCAAAGCTGCTGTAATGCTAGCCGCTGAGTCCCTACGGTCAAGGAAGCAGACGAGTTTCAAGAAACTTAGTGATTGTGGGCTGCCTCAACCAGCATTTCTACCTCCACGCAACTCCCTAGTGGCAGCGTGTTTACCCCAACCGCCGCTCGGGCATGCCGTCCTGACTCCCCAAAAACCTGCTGCAGGAGGTCGCTAGCCCCATTTGCCACCTTGGGTTGCTCGGTGAAGGAGGTGTCGCTGGCTACAAAGACGCCGAGCCTGATCACGCGGCCGATCCCGTCCAGCCCGCCGCAGAGAGATGCAGCTACCGCCAGCCCATTCAGGGCGCACTGGCGGGCACATGCTTGAGCAGTTTCAAGGCTCACAGCGCTCGGAACCACCCCGGTAGCCATGAGTGTGCCATCCTTCATAGGTAGTTGGCCGCTCACGAAAATGAGATTCCCCGTGCGCACCCCCGGTACATACGACGCTACTGGCTTAGGAGGCGAAGGAAGAACGAGATTCATCGCGGCGAGTCTGCTGGTGGGGGTTTCCATCGCTCCCAGAGTAGCAGCGCGTGGGTTCATCGCCGACTCGCCCAGTTACTTCCTAAGCAGCGCGAAGAGCAGGGCAAAGTTGCCGAGAATGCTGGCCCCCAGCAGGATCACCGTCACCAGCCCAGCCGCTGTGCCCAGCAGTGTGCGCTCGCCCATGCGAACCGGTTCGTCTGGAAGGGAGGCCGCGGCTGAAGCCTGCAGGTCACTCAGGCCATCGGACTTGCTGGCATGCTTGGGTCGGTTGCCGGCGAGAGCGCAGTCGATGTCCTCGATCAGCTCTGCGGCAGTGCGGTATCGATCGGCAACTTTCTTCGCCAGCATCATCTCCACGATCTCGGCTACTCCCTGGGAGATCTCCGGATTGATGTGGTCGGGTGGAACAAGTGCCTCTTTCAGATGCTTGGTCATCACTGCGCGTGAATTGGCAGCAGTGAATGGAACTCTGCCAGTGAGCATGTGATAGAGAGTCGCTCCCAGTCCATATATGTCCGATGGCGGGCCAACATCTTCCGCGGCGCGAATCTGCTCGGGGCTGATGTAGTAGGGGGTTCCGTAGGCCTTGCCTTCCTCATCCATGGCCGTGGCCTTGTCATCGAGGGCTCTGGCCAAACCCAGATCTGCCAGTTTTACCACTCCCGCCTTGCTGATCATGATGTTCTTGGGTTTTACATCGCGGTGAATGAATCCCCGTTCATGGGCATGCATGAGGGCGCTGGCAACCTGACGGACAATCCGCAGGGCATCCTTCTCGGGGATCCGCTTGCTGCGCTCAATCAAGTCGAAGACGGTTTCGCCGTCGACAAACTCCATTACGAAGTAGTGGGAGTTGCCCACCTGACCTACGTCATAGGCTCCGACCACATTCTGATCACTGAGACGGCCGGCGGCCCGACCCTCCCGATAGAACCGTTCCACGAACTTCGGGTCGGTGCAGAACTTGGAGGGCAGCACCTTGATGGCAACCAGTCGATCAAGCGAAATCTGTCGGCCCAGATACACCGCACCCATGGCACCTTGTCCAAGTTTGCGAATCACTTCGAAGCCAGGAATGTGGAGTGCAGCCCGATCGCTCTCGGCGTCCGCCTTGAGCCGCTGCAACTGACTAACCGTGACAATGTGGCGCTCCAGCAGGATCTGAAGAAAACTCCGTGGCATGGGAGCATTCGCGGATCCGAGGGCAATCGAAGCGCATTCCTCCACCTCAGTTGCGGTTGCCAGACCTCGGCGAATCAGCATGCGACCGAGCATGGAGTCGCCGGAACTTCCTGAACGGGAACCGCTTGCTTCCAGAGCATCAACTGGGCGGGCGGCCGCAGAGCTGGGTGCCGCTACTGTGCCGGTGATCCCCGAGTCCGCCAGCATTGGAGTTTGGGGCGCAGAGACCGGGGGCGGGGCAGGGGCTCTTGGGGGCTGGCCTGAAGCGGGGATGTTGGGTTGGCTGGCCAAGGAGTCAGTTCGGATGGGCGGGGGGAACTATACTTTCAGTTCGCGCCTGGAATGCTAACGGTTCCAAATCGAATCCTCATAGTTCGCCCCAGCGCCCTTGGCGATGTTGCGCGGTCGGTTGCATTGCTGGCCTCTTTGCGGGTCGCCTACCCCGATGCCGCCATCGATTGGGTCGTGCAGGACAGTTTTGTCGATGCTGTGAGGGCTCATCCAGCCCTGACCCGGGTCATCCCCTTCCCCCGGCGGGATGTGCCAAAAATCACGAACTTGCTTTCAGTAGGGAGGCGATGGGTGGGCTGGATGGCTGCGATTCGCAGAAGCAGATACGACATGGTGATCGATGCCCAGGGTCTGCTCCGCAGCGCCATCATTGCCCGCCTGAGCGGGGCGCCGCGGCGGATCGGTCACGCCGATGCGCGGGAGAAATCATGGTTGCTGATGAACGAGCGAGTGAAATCAACTGATTCTCACGCCGTGGCGAGATCGCTCGCGCTCGCGTTGGCCGCGGGGGGAAAGCGAGTGGCAGACCTGAGGCTGACCGTGCCTCCCAAGTGCATCGAGTGGTGGGAGAGTAAAAGACGAACTCTCATCGGCGAGGACTCCTATGCGGTTCTTGCGCCGACTAGTCGTTGGGTTTCCAAGCAGTGGCCAGCGGAGCGCTTTGATCAACTGGCGAGGTGGATGATCGCCTCCAAACTGGTGAGCCGAGTGATAGTTGTTGGCGCTGAATCGGAGGCAGCACAGTTGAGTGGCATGACTGCGCGCTCCGAGCCGTGGTGTGTTGACTTGGTGGGGCGCACCAGCGTCGGCAACCTGATGGCAGTGCTGCGGGAGGCAGCCGTGATTGTGGCGAATGATTCCGCGCCGCTACATCTGGCGGTTGGACTTGCGCGCCCCTATGTCGGGGTGTTCGGCGCCACCGATCCCCGATTGGTCGGGCCATATCTGGGAGACCGGTGGGTGGTCAGCGCCGCGGGGATATCTCCCGACCCGCACGCCTACCGGGCTGCTCGCGAATCATGTCTGCGGTCCATCGATGTGGAGTCGGTGGCGAATCTTGCCATGGCGGCGATGCGATCCCCCGAGTGGTTCCAGCGAGTGGCAAGTGGAGAGCCGAGCCAGGGGACAACACATGCCTGAGCTGATTCTCTGCAGCGCGTCACATAGCCGATTGAGTTTGTTGCAAGCGCAGGGCTGGACTCCTCGGGTCCACGCGCCCTCAATTGATGATGCTCATTTGCCTTTGAGCGGGTTATCCGGGAGCGCCTTCACGCTGGCTATGGCCTGGTTCAAACTGGCTCAGGCTCTGCGTGATGCACCGGCCGCGGCAAGCGGATCGATCCTGCTGGCGGCGGACACAACTTGTTTCATCGGCGGCAACAATGAGGGCAAACCAACCGACTCTGCCGATGCAACAAGGATGGTGCGAGCAATGTGCAACACTTCTCACGAAGTATTCACCGGAGTAGCGGCAATCGTCCTGCCCTCCGGGGATCGAATACTGTTCGTGGACCGTGCCGTGGTGAGGTTAGGGTCACTTGGTGAGGCCGAAGTATCCGCGTACGCGGCGAGTGGACTATGGCGCGGCCGAGCGGGTGCCTACAACTATTCGGAGCGGCTCGCTGCCGGTTGGCCTCTCTCGTGTGACGGCGATCCGAGCACAGTTGTGGGCCTGCCCATGAATCGATTGCAACCATGGTTGCTCGCGCATTTGTCTGGAGCGAGTTCATGAGGGGACCGCTGCCCAGTTGGGCGGAGCCGCTAGCGCTGCTAGGCGAGCTGGGATTCCGAAGTGCGGTGGCGCTTCGCAGCAAGGCCTATGACTCAGGGATCCTCAGGCAGCATCGGCTGCCAGCTCGGACGATCTCTGTGGGAAACATCTCGGTCGGAGGGACGGGAAAGAGTCCTTTTGTGAGGTTCGTCGCCCAGTCGCTGCGTGAGGAGGGTGCGAGTCCGTGTGTGCTGCTGCGGGGATTTGCGGCCGAGCGCCCTGATGAGTCCGACGAGGCGCTGGAACACCGCGCCCTGCTTGGCGACATTCCCGTAGTTGCCGACCCCAATCGTCGCGCTGGTGCCTGCCGGGCGCTGCGCATCTCTCCTGCCATCAATGCATTTGTTCTTGATGATGGATTTCAGCACCGATCGGTGGCTCGGGATATCGACATCGTTCTCGTCGATTCCGCCTCAGATTGGCTAGCGGGTAAGCGCGCCGCTCTGCTCCCCACAGGTTGGTTGCGAGAGCCGCCCTCGGCACTGCGCAGAGCGAGTGCCGTAGTCGTCACTCGTGCTAACAAGCTTGATGAGGGCATTGCCGACTGCATCTCACGCTGGCACGGCGCGCCACCGATAGCGTGGTGCGATCACATCTGGAGCCGCTTGGACATTTTTGCCTGTGGCGTGAGCGATGTGGGTGGCGAGGGAAATCCCAGTCCAATGGGGGAGGCAGCGGGGTTGGAGTGGTTGCGGGGCAAACGAGTCATTGCCTGGGCGGGGATAGCCGAGCCCGCGCGGTTCACCGCTTCGCTCCGAGGAGCAGGCGCTACGGTGCTCGAAGAAATCTCCGCAAGCGATCATCAAGTGTTCCGCAGAAGTGAGGTTGCTGCTGTCGAGGCTCGATTACTTCATCTGCGCGGCGATGCCATTGCCTGTACAGGTAAAGATTGGGTAAAGCTTGCCGCCATGTTCACTGGGCGCCCCGGTGTGACAGTGTGTGTGCCCCGGCTGACACTGCGGTTTTTCAGCGGGGAAGCGGCGCTGCGGCAACTGCTCCGCGGAGGCACCTGATGCGGCTAGGCAGGCACTGGTTTCAACGAAACGCCACGGCGAAGTAGATTGGCGGCATGGGAACCCTTGACGAGGCGGTGTTGAAACGGCTCTGCGAGTGGCGGTCATTTCGCGCTCTCGTGATCGGCGACTTCATGCTCGATCAGGAGTTGCAGGGTGCCGCAGAGAGATTGAGCCCTGATGCGCCCGTTCCTGTGCTCCTAGCGCGGGGAATGGCCGATGCGCGAAGTACCCCAGGTGGCGCTGGAAATGTGGCTCGGTTCATTGCCGCGCTCGGCGGCGAAGTCGACTGCGTTGGCATTGTCGGCGCCGACGAAGAGGGTGCGACTCTGCGCCGAGAGTTGCAGGGAGTGGGGTGCGGCGACACCGGCTTGCTGCAGGATCCCTCCCGACCCACCACAGTGAAACTCGGACTGATCGGGCTGGCGCAGCATCGGCATCCGCAGAAGATGTTTCGACTTGACTTTGAAGATCGCTCTCCACTTTCAGAGGTGCTGGAGTTGGCGATCATCGAACTGGCTGAGAAACTGATTCCTCGAGCCGATGTGGTTTGCCTCGAGGATTACACAAAGGGAGTCTGCACCGATCGAGTTTGCCGTGCTGTGATAGATGGTTGCCGGCGCGCCGGAGTTCCAGTGCTTGTCGATCCTGCTCCCATCTCCGACTACGCGCGCTACCGGGGCGCAACCTGCATCACCCCCAATCGAAGCGAGGCTGAGCGCGCCACGGGTAGTGCAGCTCTCATCGATCCACCCATCAGTCACAGTGAATCGATGGCGCACCGCCTGCGCGAGTCATTGGACCTTGAAGCAGTGGTGGTGACTCTGGACAAGCACGGTGCCATTCTTGATGCGGGAGAGGGAGCAGTCCACCTGCCCGCAATCGCTCGCGCGGTCTATGACGTAACGGGGGCCGGTGACATGATGCTTGCCGCGCTTGCGGGTGCGCGTGCCAACGGATTCACTTGGTCTGAGTCAGTAACGCTGGCCAATGTCGCCGCCGGTCTTGAGGTTGAGGCGTTTGGGGCGCAGCCGGTGCCTCTGGCCGCGGTGCAGCGCAAGGTCCTCACTCAGGCTCGCGGGACAGGCGCCAAGGTGCGTACTTTGCCAGAGTTGCTGGGGGATGTTTCCGCTCTGCGCGTGGCGGGAAAGCGCATCGTGCTCACCAATGGTTGTTTCGATATTCTCCACGCGGGGCATGTGGCCTACCTTCGGGAAGCGCGCGCATTGGGTGATGTACTGGTCGTTGGGCTCAACTCTGATGAAAGCGTTCGTGCCAACAAGGGTGCTTCCCGTCCGGTATTTTCTGAGGGAGATCGGGCCGAGGTACTCGCGGAACTCACCAGCGTCGACTTTGTCGTACCCTTCGAGGAACTGACCGCCCACGACCTGATTCGCGCTATTCGCCCCGATTGTTATGCCAAGGGTGGCGACTACCGTCCCGATGAGGTTGCCGAAAGGGATCTGCTTCAAGAACTTGGGTGTCGGTGCTACATACTCTCGCTGCGAGCCGGGCTGTCAAGCTCTGAGGCCCTGCGCCGAATCGGGATTTGAGTGCAGTCAAGAAGTTTGTGGGTGTTGTGATCAAAGTTTTCTGCAATCGAATGTGGCATGCCGCTTGATGAGTTGTGGATAGATTATTTTCTTGACCTAACACCCGCGATCCTGCGATACTTGTAGACAGCACCGGCGTCGGTGCGAGTAGTTCACGGCTCGCACACCAATCAAACTCGGATAGCCAATGAGCACAACCACCAAGAAGGAATTGATCGATCGCATCTCCGCCCAGACTCGCCTCCCTCGAGGTGAAGTGAAGATTGTGGTGCAGGCGGTCTTGGATTCAGTGATCGAGGAACTCGGCCGTGGCAACAGGCTGGAGTTCCGCGAGTTCGGCGTCTTCGAGTTGCGCGAGCGTGCCGCGCGCACTGCCCAGAATCCCAAGACCATGGAGAGGGTCCGTGTTCCTGCTCGGCGCACTGTCCGCTTCAAGGTCGGACGCCTCATGCAGGAACGGATTGAGTCCAAGACTGCGCGCGTCCGCGCCGAAGTGCCCGTCGGTACTTGAGACCTTAGATGGCAAAGCGAAGTGGTGCATCATCCGCGGCGAATCCTCGCCCCGTGGATAAGGCCGATGTTGCGCGCCTGCTTGATGCCATGCCGCCCCACGCGATCGAGGCCGAGATTTCCCTGCTGGGCTCCCTGCTGGTGAATCCTGCAGTGGTCGGCGATGTAGTGCAGGTGATCCACAGTCCCGACGACTTCTTTCGTCCGATTCACCGCACGATCTATGCCACGATCATCGAGCTGTATGAACGCAATCCATCCATCGACATCGTGCAACTCTCGCAGCTGCTGAAGGATCGCGGTGTACTCGAGGAGATTGGCGGCATCGACTATTTGGTGGCGTTGGCCGAGGGTGTTCCCAGCGCGGCCCATGCCATGGAGTTCGCCAAAGCGGTGCGCGACAAAGCAACACTGCGCGAGCTGATCGATGCGGCATCAGAGATAGTTCATGATGCTCATCGCGCCGGAGAGGATGCCCCCGCAGTCCTTGAAGCAGCCGAACAGCGGGTGTTCAGCATCGCCCAGAAACGGGAGACCGGCGGGGTGGCTGACATGCGTCAGTTGCTGGAACAAACACTGAAAATGATCGAGGAATCCGAGGGGCGCAGCCTCACCGGGCTGCCTACGGGATACGCCGAACTCGATGATCTGACCTGCGGACTGCAAGCGGGTGAGATGGTGGTGATCGCGGCTCGTCCCTCCATGGGGAAGACGGCACTGGCTCTCAACCTTATGGAGAAGGTCGCGGCGGCAGGGCATCCGGTGGCGATGTTCAGTCTGGAAATGGGGCGTCAAGCATTGGTGCAGCGCATCCTCTGCGCGCGAGCCGGAGTCGACAGTCAACGGTTGCGCCGTGGCTCACTCCGCAGCGAAGACCTGCAGAGACTCTCTAGAGCCGCAGAGAGTTTGCAGGCCTGCGCTATCTACATTGATGACACGCCAGCTCTGAGTGTCTTGGGATTGCGCTCGCGGGCGCGGCGATTGCGAGAAAAGTTCGGGATAGAGGCGGTGTTTGTGGACTATCTGCAGCTAATGACCAGCGGTCGAAGGTCCGAGAGCAGACAGGTCGAGGTCAGCGACATAAGCCGGGGGATCAAGGCTCTCGCCCGCGAGATTTCCGCGCCGGTGATCTGCATGGCTCAGCTGAACCGCGCCACCGAGGATCGTCGGGAACACAGGCCTCGTCTCTCCGATCTGCGCGAGTCAGGCTCAATCGAGCAGGATGCCGATGTGGTCATGCTGCTGCACCGCGAGGAGTACTACCACTTGGCGGAACCCGATTGGCTGGACGCCAATCCCGACAAGGCTGGGCTTGCTGAACTCATCGTGGGCAAGCAGCGCAATGGACCGACGGGAACAATCAAGCTCTCGTGGAATTCGGCTTCCACATCCTTCCAGGACATGTCGTCATCCATTACCACGCCAAGTGTCTCCTATGGCGCTGATGCTGTTCGCGCGCCAAGTATCAACTGGGGCAGCCGATCCGCCCCGGGCGACGATGACGATTTACCGGTGTAATGCGCCCTCGCGGACGCCTCATCTGAATCCTTGAGTTGGAAGCCCGCTCGAGTAGGGTTTCTGTAACTAGACTCATGCCGACTTGGAGGATGGAAAAGTTCCAAACCTTGCTGGTTGTCTTCGCGCCGCGGCGCGAGGAGACGAAGCAGCATGGCGATTGCTAGTGGAGGAGTTCGCACCGCGGGTCTTTGGTTTGCTGCGAGCGCGGGGGGCTGGGTCCGAACTGGCAGAGGAACTCACACAATCAACCTTTGCCACTGTCGCGGAAAACCTGGCGCGCTACCAGGAACTGGGAAAGTTCGAGTCTTGGCTGTTTCAGATCGCCGTGAATCGCTGGCGGGACGAAGTTCGCAGGGTGGGGCGGCACGCACCTGCCCACGAGCAGGAGGAGATTGACAGAACCGGTCGCACTCGATCTGGTGCGAGTTATAGGCCCCTAGGGCGTGAGGAATCCGAGCGCCTTGCCGTGGCTCTCGGCGCCCTGCAGGACGCTGACCGCGAGGTGGTGGAGTTGAGGCATACAGGCGGGCTCAGCTTCAAACAGATTGCTGAGGTGCTAGGGGAGCCGGTGGGGACGCTGCTGGCACGGCACCACAGGGCACTAGGCAAGCTCCGGGAACTTCTAGGGGAGTCAGAGGATTGATGCTCAAGCACCATGCAATGCCATCCCCATCTGATCGTTCCACTCTAGCGAGGCAAGGAAGGAGAGACCGTAATGTCCAGTGAGACCGATCGACTTGATGCACTGCTGAATGAACGAGCCGCACGGCTTCGTCAACACGAAGGTCTGTCGCAGCGCGTGTTCGAGCTGAGTGTCAGTCATCTCTCTCCTGCCGTCGTCGGTTCAGTCGGTCCTGAGTTGGAGTTAGACCGCGTTGCTCCTGGGCATGCTTGGCGCCGACATTTGGCGATGGCTGCTTCAGTCGCGGTCGCCGCGTGCCTCGTTGGGACCTTCGTGTTCATAAGTTCTAAGCCGAGTTCGATTCCGGTTGCCCAGCCAGAGATTGCTCTGAATTATCCGCCGAGTGATGAGGTATTGATCGCAATTCTGGCGGGTAGCCCCAGCGCCGACTTTGGCTCACAGGACGCGGGTGCGGTTGACGGATTGCTGACGACACGCGACACGGCGTACACCGATTTCGCTGGGGAAGTTCAGTTGATCGTGGCGGCGGCAATGCCGTCAGGGGGACGCTGAAAGATGTCAAGAACCCGAACTGGTACCGGCGTCACAAGTGCCGTCCTGT
>SIAA01000055.1 GCA_009692045.1 Phycisphaerales bacterium
ACCTACCTGAGACAGCGTGCTGCGAGCGAGTTGCTCGGGCGAGCCAAGCCAGCCGCGCACGGCGGCTTCCCCCTGCTGGTCAAACTTCTCGATGCGGCGCAGGACCTATCAGTGCAGGTTCATCCAGATGCTGCGTACTCACGCCGACACCCTGAAACTCACATGAAGAGCGAAGCGTGGCTCGTTCTGGAGGCGCAGCCGCGGGCTCGGCTCCTACGAGGCATCAACCCCAACCTCTCGGCGGCGGAGTTCGCGCAGCATGTGCGTGGGGACTCAAACTTGCCGCCATCTCAAAGTCGAGTGCCAGCGGACTTGCTCTCCGTACCCGCGCGAGTCGGCGACTGTCACTGGCTACCCAGCGGTCTGTGTCATGCCTTGGGCGCGGGCACGCTCGTCGCTGAGGTGCAAACTCCGAGCGACACGACTTTCCGAATCTACGACTGGGGACGCGGTGATCCTCGGCGTCCACTGCACATTGAAGAGGCTCTCGAGTGCTGCCTCATCGGTTCTGCACAGAACTTGGGCAACTCCGGTTTGACCGCGCCGATCACTGCCGTCTCGGCAGCGATCGGACAGAGCGGCGTAACTGTCAGATCGTTGGTGGCGGTCGAACAGTTCGAGTGCGACCTGATCACACTCGCTGCCGGTGCGAAGATCAGCGGTAACCCCCGCGGCCTACCTGAGTCATGGCTCTGCCTCAGCGGCAGCGGAAGTATGGGCGAGATCGCGGTAACCAGGGGCGGAAGCATCCTAATTCCGGCGAGTTGTGATGGGTTCTGCCTGAGTGCAATCGAGCCGATTACAGCCCTGCGGACGCGTGCGCGCGCCTGAGCCAGCTGCGGCTTCTCCCTAGTGGACGCTATACAGCCAAGACGCTATCCTCTGCGCCCCAATCCGTGAATATCCACGGCCAGGGAGCGGCAGATTGCCGCGTGGTCACAAAACGGAACTCAGGAGTTTTCATGGCGACTAACGGCACTATTTCGCAGGTCATCGGTTCAACATTCGACGCAGCCTTTCCCGATGATCACTTGCCAGCCATCTATAACGCGGTTCATATCGACTACACATTCCGCGGCACCAAGCAGCGGCTAGTAGGCGAAGTTGCCAAGCATCTCGGCGGCGGCAAAGTTCGCTGTGTGGCCCTCGCTTCGACCGATGGATTGCGCCGCGGCGACACCTGTGTTGATACGGGTACTTCGGTGCGAGTCCCTGTGGGGGAGTGCGTCCTCGGGCGCGTGTTCAACCTGCTCGGGGAGCCCGTCGATGAGCGCGGACCAGTGAACGCAACGGAGTTTGAGCCGATCCATCGCATGCCGCCTGATTTCGTCGACCTCAACCCCAAGACAGAGATTCTGCAAACCGGAATCAAGGTCATCGATCTGCTCTGCCCCTTCGTGCGTGGTGGCAAGATCGGCCTGTTCGGTGGTGCCGGTGTCGGCAAGACGGTGGTCATTCAAGAGATGATCGCCCGCGTCGCCCGCAACTTCGGTGGCTACTCGGTGTTCGCCGGTGTCGGTGAGCGAACGCGCGAGGGTAACGATTTGTGGCTGGAAATGCAGGAGGCCGAGTATGTCGATGCCAGCGGCAAGAAGTGCCATGTGCTGGACAAAGTCGCCATGGTCTTCGGTCAGATGAATGAGCCGCCAGGCGCGCGATTGCGCGTGGGACTGAGTGCTCTCACCATGGCCGAGCACTTCCGCGACAAGTCTGGAAAAGAAACGCTGCTCTTCGTCGACAATGTGTTCCGATTCACTCAGGCTGGCTCCGAAGTGAGCGCTCTGCTCGGTCGCATGCCCAGCGCCGTGGGCTACCAGCCCACCCTCTCCACTGAGATGGGTGCCATGCAAGAACGCATCACCTCGACCAAGGCCGGCGCGATCACCAGCGTGCAGGCCATCTATGTGCCCGCTGATGACCTCACTGACCCGGCACCGGCAACTACTTTCAGCCATCTCGATGCCTTCATCGTGCTCGAGCGCAAGATCGCCGAGAAGGGCATTTATCCCGCGGTCGATCCTCTCTCATCCACCAGCCGCATCCTTGATCCTCAAGTGGTCGGCGAGCGGCACTACCGCGTGGCGCGCCGAGTGCAGGGAATCCTGCAGCGCTACAAGGATCTGCAGGACATCATCGCCATTCTTGGTGTTGATGAACTGAGTGAAGATGACAAACTCACCGTGGCGCGCGCCCGCAAGATCGAGCGATTCCTCTCGCAGCCGTTCTATGTCGCGGAGGTGTTCACGGGTTTCCCCGGAGTCGCGACCAAACTCGAAGAGACGATCGACAGTTTCGAGCGCATCGCCAACGGCGAGGGCGATGACCTTCCCGAGAGCGCCTTTATGTATGTCGGAACATTGGAAGATGCCCGCAAGAAGGCCGAGAGGCTCGCGGCCGCTGTGTGATCGCAAGCGCTAGTGCCCAAGGCTGCTCTGCAAATAGGCGAGCAGGTCAAGCACTTCGTCTCGAGATCGCGAATCTAGAAGCCCTTGCGGCATTGACGAAGTCGACAGTTCTTCGCGGTGCACAATCACGGACTTGAGAATCACCTGGCGCTCGTTGCTGAACGGGTTGGTTGCCACCGTAAGACTGGTGCCGTCGTCGCCGATGATCCGACCAACCACCAAGGAGCCGTCAGTTAGTTCCACGACCGAGTCTCGATACTGATCTGACACAACTCGGGAGGGCTCGATCAAAGCCTGCAGCAAATCGTGAGTGCTGAACCTGCCGACAACACCAGTCAGGTCAGGCCCGTTGCCGCCACCCTCTCCCGAGACGCGGTGGCACTGGATGCAAAGAGACTTGGCATAGACCTCTCTGCCCCGCTGGAGATTTCGTGGTCCGGTTTCATCGTGTGCCGCCTGCTCGAGTTCGGCAACCGTCCAGGCGTGAAGCGTGGGATTCGAGCCCTTCGAATTCGCAGCCGCCAAGATTGCCGCAGCGGTTGCACTATCTGAGGCAGCTTGCTCTGAACTCGGTGCCGCCGCCGGGGCTTCCCCCGCGGCGGATTTCCCGGCATTTTGGAGCGCATCGGCACGAATCGCCTCAAGGAATCCGGCGAGACTCAGCCCGGCTCGCTCGGCGCTAGCAGCATCCAGCCAGCGCCAGTAGCGATCTCGTGTGGAGTCGGTCCAACCCGCGGAGACATTTCGAAGAACGAATGCGAAGTGCATCGCCGTTGCTCGATCAGGGGCGGATTCGATGGCGGCAAGCGTCGGCTCCAGGGCGTCAGCGCGATTGAGAGCGCAGGCCAGTTCAGCGCCGATGTAGCGGAGTGCTACGACTTCACCCGCGATTGCCGCCACGGCTGCATCTCCCATGACTCCCATCGGAGCTGATGTCGCCAGTGATGGATGACGCGCGAGCGCCACCTCGGCGATACGAAGTGCGTCGCCAAGTTGGCTCGGCTCCAGTCCAGCCCGCACCAGTTCCGCCAATCGCGTCAACGCGGCATAAGCATCGGCCTGCGATCCACAGCGCACCAGAGCCAACAATCCGGTCAGAGCACCAGCACGGCGCTCATCGCTGAGAATGGTGGAGCGCCAAGCCCCTACCGACTGATTCTCCATGCCGATGCGAGCGGCATAACGGATGAAGCGATCATCATCATCCATTGCCGCCAGAAGTGCGGGGAACACGGCCTCAAACTCCGCCGGTTCCATAGGGTGTTGCAGCGATTCGATCTTTCTGCGTCGATCGTGGGAGGCTCGCGCCGGGTTCGGCCCGCTGACAGGTGCTGAGATGTGGGTGCTCGCTGCGCCAGTGGCTGCGTCTGCGGCAATCCGATAGAGGCCACTTTGGACTCCGCGCCCCCCGGTAATCATGTACATCGCGCCATCAGGACCAAACTCGAAGTCACTCACTGGCATCGGCCGCCCGCTCACGAACGGAATCCACGATCCGCGCACGCGAGCACCTTCAGAGTTCAGATCGATGGCAAGGATGCGGCCATAGGTCCAGTCACCGACAAACATCCGCGATCGCCACGGCTCGGGGAAGGCACTGGCGCCGCCGAATGCCATCCCAGTGGGTGATGAGAAATCCGTCTCGCATGCGGGAGGAAGAGTGTCGATGTAGGACGGCGGCAGTTTGCCACTGCCCGAGCGCCAACCGTAGTCGCCTCCATGCACCACATGCACCACGCGCGGTGCTCTGTACCAGGGCGCCCCGATGTCCCATTCCATATCTGAGTCGTAGGTAAACAACTCGCCGCCGCCATCAAAGGCGAGGTCATAAGCATTGCGGAATCCCGAAGCAACCAGTTCCACGCGCTCAGCGTCGGGATCCAGTCGCACCACTACACCGCCCGGCGCGTGCAATCCCACCGCGTGGCCGCGGGGATCCCACTCGCGCTCGCCAACAAGGTCATCGCTGTGGGTCACTGCGTCAGTGGCAACCTCCTCGGGCAGCGGCACATGATTGCCGATCACCCAGTAGAGCAGTGCGTCCGGGCCCTGAATCACTCCGTGTGCACCGTGCTCACCGCCCGCCTCGGTGCCGATCAATCGACGGCAGTCCTCAAAGCGGCCGTCATCGTCGGCATCAGCCATGCGCCACAGTCCGCCTCCGGCGGCCTTGCCTCGAGCATCCACGGCAAATAGGAATCCATGAGCCACGCACAAGCCCTGAGCGCAGCACACTGGAGACTGCAGATGCTCGACTACAGGTTGATCTCCCATCCACGGCGTGCCATCAGTGTTGCGGGAGACTCCGGGCAGGCGAATCCGCATCAGGCCACCCTCCTGCGGCGAGAGAATGATGCGACCGCGCTCATCAAAGGTCAGGCAGACCCACGAGCCCTGCCCTTCTTGCGCGCTGAGGATGAGTTGCGCCGAGAAGCCCTGGGGAACTGCCAGCGACGCAGCATCAGGTGCCGTGCGCAGCGCTCGAACCTTTAGGTCGCGGTAGCGCACTTCCATGCCCGGCCCAGCGTGCAACTGCAGTGCTAAGGAACCATCACCCCGGAAACGGCTGGCGTCACCATCATTGACATCGCTCATCAGGGTGCCGTTGATCCAGTGACGCATGCGGGTGCCTTGCGCCTCGATGCGATACTCATTCCACTCGCCGCGCTTGATCACCGGGCGCAGCACCGAGTCGGGAGCGAACTGCGCCAGCACCCGCTTGCCTTCGGCATCCCACTCCACCTGCTCACCGCGGGCACTCATCAGACTTCGCCCAAGTCCCTCATAAAGAACTCCGGTGTAGGAGTCATCAGCATCCATGTCAGCTTGATAGCCCTGAAGGTCGGACTGCCCATCGACGACTCGGCTTCGATAGTGAATCCCCGAGTTGCCGCCCTGAAGTTTCCACTTGCATGTGAGCTCGAAGTCGCGCGGCATGTCGCCCTGCCACACCAAGTAGGTTGACGCTTGCAGCGGATTCTCGGGAGAACTCTGCCCCACAATCGCGCCATCCTCGGCGCGCCAGTAGCGCAAATCACCGCTCCAACCATTGAGGCTCGCGCCATCAAACGGGGCAATGTCGACAGCAGACTGGGCAGCTACCAAAGAGAAAGCGGTTGCCGCAAGCGCAGAGCGGCGCAAGACCCTGACCAGCCGCGGGGGGTGCTGCGATGGCACAAACCAACAACAGGTCACTCGTCTCGCTCCCAAACAGGCGGATGCATGCTGCTAACCAAACCTTGATCGTCGAAGTACACGACCCACACTCGATCGGGCGCACCCGTGGGGTACATCGCGCCGGTGACCAGAGTGGAAAGATTGTCCCCGTACTGCCAGCGCTCTTGGGAAAGGAGAGTTGCACCCGGTTCTTCACTCGGCTCAAACTTGCTCGAGGGCTTCCCCAGCAGTTCCTCCACCTGCGCTCTGGTCATGCCATTTTTCAGCGATGCGAACTGCTGCTGGCACTGACTCTCGCATCCGGTGAGTGCCGTCATGCCCACGATCGCCAACGCGATGATGGCGACCTTCCCCACCACTGACATCGAACGATCAGCAAGTGAGTGTCCACCGCGCATTGAGGCAGTCTAGCCCTGAAGTCGGTCTGAATCTCGCACCGCCGTCACCGGTACACCTCTAACATCACTCCGATGACAACGGCAACTATTGCTCTCGACATTGATGCCACCATCACCGCCATCGTCAATGTCCATGGAGCTTCCGCGCGCGCGCGCGCCCAAACGGGTGTCAACAATGTGGCGCGCAGGTGGACAGCCGCTGAGGGCGACGCTACGGCGTTTCAGACATTCTGCACGGATCACTTTGTGGCAGATGATGAGCAGCTGGCGCGACTGCTCAGCCGATTTGAAACTGCGCTCGAGCAGATCCACGGGCACCTCTATGAGATGCGCCGCAATCTGCGCCGTTGGAGCGACTTGCGCGGGGACGACTTTCCCCGGGTCGATGACCTCCTCGCCACCTTTGACCCTGCGCCTGATTTCTCGGAGCAGGTGTATAGGCAGCGCTTGGCGTTCATCGGCCTCTTGAACTTCCACCGACCTGATCTGAGCACCATGCTGAGTAGCGGCGCCTCTTGGTCGATAGACGAGTGGGCACAGGCTCGCATCGCTCAGGCGTTCTCGGCTCGCATCCCGGTATCGCTCAATGACAAGGCGCGCGAGGTGGGTCACTCCTGCCAGCAGTGGGTTGCAACTTTCCATGTGCCGGTGGGAAGGATGATCGATGCCAAGGGCAAGCGCTGGTTCGAGCCCGATCGCAAACTGATAGCTCACTGGCTCATTCGCGAGGAGATCAAGTCGTGCTACAACGACCCCGCTGGCATTGACAAGCAGCGGGCACTCGCCTGGGTCATGGCGCGCCACATCGATGGCAGCATCCCCAAGTCCGTCATGGACGGAACCGCGACTGGCGACTGGAATCCCCAGCACAACACGCTTTCAGGGACTGCCGAGATTGCGGGCTCCGGCGGCGGCACTGGCGCGTCGTCTGCGTCAACACCGGTCTCGGCCCAGCTCGGTCTCGCCCGCTACGAGCGCTGGCTTGAGCAGTTTGCCCTGGCTCGCGAGTTCGATGCCCACTATCCCGAGTGCCCTACTGCGATCGCCCGCAAATTCGAACTCGCTCGTGAGATTCCCGAGGCCGACGTCGAGAGGCTCATAGTTGAGCTGCTCTCTCATCCAGCGCGGCAATCGCTCACTCGGCTGCTGCGCGACCGCGTGGGAAGAGACCTCGAATCATTCGATGTCTACTTCGATGACATCGCCGAGAAACGATCCGGCGAGGAGATGAATGCCGCTGTGTTCCGCCTCTTTCCCGACGAGAAGTCCTTCGAGAGGCAGTTGCCACAGGTGCTACGCGGCCTCGGCTTCCCCGCCGACAAAGCCGAGTTCCTGGGCACACGCATCCGCGTTGAGATTGCCAAGGGCGCGGGTCACGCCATGCGACCTGCACTCACCGAGTATGGCGCATGGCTCCGCACAAGTCGACTCGACACCGAGTTCGGGTGGGACGGATTCGATACTGCCATGCATGAGCTCGGTCACAATATTGAGCAACTCTGCTCTACCAACTTTGTTCCTAGACCGGCTCTGCGTGGGGTCCCCAACACCGCCTGCACCGAAGCATTTGCCTTCCTGTACCAATCACTCGCAAAGCAGGTGCTTGGTCTCACCGATGCGGCATCTCAAGCACGCGCCTTCACGACTGACGCCGTGCAGACGGCACTGGCCGCCTGCCAGATCGCCGGGCCCAGTCTCATGGAGCTGCGGGTGTGGCGCTGGCTCTACGCCCATCCCGATGCCAATGCCACCGACCTACGCCAACAGGTTCTCAGCAGCGCCGACGACATTTGGAATCAGTTCTACGCCCCGCACTTTGGCGCGGACCCCTATCGACTTACTGCGGCATATCAGCACATGATCGCTCACCCGCTCTATCTGGCGGACTACACCCTCGGCCACATCATCAGTCATCAGATTCGGTCGGCGATGCGCGGACGGGACACCGCTGCGGAAACCATGCGCATCTGTTCCCTCGGTCGGCTCACCCCAAGACTCTGGATGCAAAAAGCCGTCGGCTCACCCGTGGCCATCGACTCGCTCATGCGTGATGCGGAGGCGGGCTGCGCTCAGGGCTGACCGGAAGTGTTCACCAGCGGGAACGCAGAGCTTGCCGGGCGGTCCATCAACCAAGCACCCTCCCATTCATCCTGAATGGATCGCATGTTGACATCCAACACCATCGCCTGACCGCGGGTGCGATCATTCTCTGTCTCAGCGACTCCGCTGAGTTCCGGGGTTGGGTTCCTGGCGATCATGGCGAAACACACCATGTAAGAGGTGTTGCATTCATCCTGAACCTCGGCGATCCGCTTCAGCGTTTCATCGGAGAGGCGCCCGTAGAAGGTGTAGGCCGTGCTGGTCATTTCCTTGGCGATAAGTTCTTTCAGAGCAATCAGAGTGCGTCTGGTCGTGGCATCCAGTGCCAGATACCGGCTGTCCTTGAGTCCGACAACGGTCCAGTCGGCGGGAAGGCCATCGCTGCCGAAAACATCACTTGGCTGAGGCTGGTTGGCGCAAGCAGCGCAGAGGATCGAGGCGACGATGGCAAGCAACACTCGCGTCATGGGAGCTCCTTACAGGGAGTGGAAGAATAGCGCAATTCTAAAGGCGCGGCGAGGTTGGTCAAGAGGAAAAGCTGCTGCCACAACCACAGGTCGTGGTGGCATTGGGATTGCTAAAGACAAACCCGCGTCCCATGATCTCGTCCTTGAAGTCGATCACTGTGCCATTTAGATAGAGGTAGGACTTGGGGTCGCAGATGACCCGCACCGAGAATGGATCGCCCTCGGCGACCGCGGTCGCAGCGGCAGAGATGCCTAACGATGCCGCGTCACCCACTGCGCCCTTGCCGGCGCGGCGGTTGTAGCTGAACACCCACAGTTCATCGGAGTCCTTCTGCACCTCGGTCAAGTCGAGCAGGTAGGAGAACCCGCTGCATCCGCCCCCCTTGACGCCAACTCGCAGCGAAACCTTGGCAGGATCGAGCCCCTGCTGGGCAATGATGGTGTCAATCTCTCGGGCGGCGGTCTCAGTTACTGTGACTGACATGGGTCGTCGTTGCTCCTGCATTCTTCTTGCGGTAATCCTCGATGGCACTACGAATCGAATCTTCGGCGAGTACCGAACAGTGAATCTTCACGGGTGGCAGGCTGAGCTCCTCAACAATCTGGGTGTTCTTCACACCTAGCGCCTCATCAACTGTGCGCCCCTTTATCCACTCGGTGGCGAGGCTGCTGCTGGCGATGGCACTACCGCAACCGAAGCACTTGAACTTGGCATCTTCAATAACGCCCTCTGCATTCACCTTGATCTGCAGCTGCATCACATCGCCGCACTCTGGCGCACCGACGATGCCCACTCCAATGTCGCGGCGCGCCGCCACATCCTTGGA
This sequence comes from Phycisphaerales bacterium, assembly GCA_009692045.1. Taxonomy (GTDB): domain Bacteria; phylum Planctomycetota; class Phycisphaerae; order Phycisphaerales; family SM1A02; genus SYPI01. The sequence goes on from SIAA01000055.1 coordinate 9,375, forward strand.
AGTGCCGAACGAACCGACATTGCGGGGGTTGTTGTAATGCTCGATTACTTTTTCACTGTATGCCATGGCTTGTTCCTATCACTCCAAAAGAGTTAGTGGGCTTGCCACTGAATCTTGGAGATGTCGATTCCTTCCTTATGTAGATCAAAGAGCGGACTCAGCCGGCGCAAATGCTCCACCGCGCTGGTAATGGCCGTGATTGCGTAGTCGATTTCCTCTTCAGTGGTCCAGCGACCGAGCGAAAGTCTCAGGCTGCTATGAGCCAAGTCGTCGCCTACCCCGAGCCCCTTGAGCACATAGCTCGGCTCCAGGCTGGCGCTGGTGCAGGCCGATCCGCTGCTGCAGGCGATGTCCTTGATGCCCATCATGAGACTCTCGCCTTCGACAAAGCCGAAGGAGATATTGGTGGTTCCAGGAATGCGCCGCTCGGCGTGTCCGTTCACCTGCACTACTTCTAGGCGCTGTTGCATCTCGCGTTCGAGCTTTTTGCGCAGGCGAAGCAAGCGGATGCCATCGGCCTCCATCTCGGCACGGGCGATCTCGCACGCCTTGCCGAATCCAACGATGCCCGTGACATTCTGAGTACCAGAACGCATGCCGCGCTCCTGACCGCCGCCATCAACGAGTGACTCCAAGCGCACGCGTGGCTTGCGCCGACGCACGAACAGGCCGCCAACTCCCTTGGGGCCATAGATCTTGTGACCGCTCCAACTCAGCAGGTCGATGCCATCGCGCTCCACATCAACTGGCATCTTCCCCACCCATTGAGTGCCATCAGTGTGGAAGATGATCTCCTTCTCGTGGCAGAGAGCGCCAATCTCGGGAACTTCGTTGATCGTGCCGATCTCGTTGTTCGCCCACATGATCGAGACCAGCATCGTGTCGGGTCGCAGTGCCGCTTCAACTGCAGCACGAGTGATAACGCCGCTCGGTGGGGGCTGAAGGAAGGTGACATCAAAGCCTTCCTTCGCCAATCGCTTGCATGGATCCAGCACAGCCTTGTGCTCGATCGAGCAAGTAATGATGTGACCGCGACCGGTCGAACCGGCAGGACCGCGGGCATACATGTTGGCCGCGCCTCGGATCGCCAGGTTGTTCGACTCGGTAGCACCCGAGGTGAAAAGAATCTCCTTGGCCTGCGCGCCCAAGAGAGTCGCACACTGCTCGCGGGCGTGATCAATCGCCTCCTCGGCAGCCCAGCCGAAGCTGTGATTCCGGCTACCGGCATTTCCGTAGTGTTCGCTGAAATAGGGCAGCATTGCCTCGACAACACGGGGGTCGCAGCGAGTGCTGGCGGCGTTATCCAAGTAAACAGGAAGTTTGAGAGTCATCCAGCCAAACCTGACCTTTCTGGGTTCCAGAAGCGGGCAACCGCATGCCTGATATTGAGACTCAAGAGTATAGGCTCAATCGGATTCTTGACGGTAGCCTCAAAAACATGGAAGTTGTGCGGACAGCCGATGAACTCGCTCAATACCACGGCTGCGAGCTCGTTCCCACGATGGGGGCTCTGCATGAGGGCCATGCCAGCCTGATTCGAGCGGCGAGGAGGGGCAACCGTCGCGCAGGGCAGGCTGATGGCGCTGGCACCCAAGATAGAGGGCCTCGCGGGGGCGCGCCTGGTCGAGTCAACACCTCTGTCGTAGTGTCGATCTTCGTCAACCCGACTCAGTTTGGACCCCAAGAAGACCTAGCCACTTACCCCCGCACGCTGGAGGCTGATCTGCAGCTGTGCCGCGATTGTGGCGCGGATGCGGTGTTCGTTCCCGATGACCTCACCATCTATCCCGAAGGCGCGCAGTCGGCGGCGAGTGCGGCACTCTCACTTCCGCTTCCG
>SIAA01000056.1 GCA_009692045.1 Phycisphaerales bacterium
GACCTGGCACTCGCGTCGATCGCCAGAATCTCCGCCGCGATCTGAGCTGCAAGGAGCGCCGTGATCCCCGCCGTGTCTCGCGCCGGGCACACCTCAACAATGTCGGCGCCCGCGAGGGGCAGCCCATCAAATCGGCGCAGGATGCTAAGAACCTCCACGCTGCTGAAGCCGCCGCAGGCCGGAGTTCCCGTCCCCGGGGCGAATGCTGGGTCTACGCAGTCAATGTCAAAGGTCAGGTAGGCCGGATCAACATTTATCGAGGCGCGCCACTGGGCGATGGCGCGATCCGCCGCCGCTCGCTCCGTCACCCATCGCATCATGGACACAACTTCGATTCCCTTGCCCGTGGCGTACTCCAGATCATCGAGAGTGTTGAGAGTGCCGCGAAACCCAATGGAAAGCGTGCGCTCGGGATCGACACAACCATCCTCGATGGCCCGACGCAGGACACTGGCGTGACCATAGCTCTCGCCCCAAACGGCATCGGCGGTGTCGAGGTGAGCATCGAAGTGAAGGAGCGGCAGCCCGCTCGCTGGCTTGCCCGCCCGCTCCCAAGCGACCCGAATATTCGCGAGCGCGACTGCGTGATCTCCCCCGATAGCCAACAGACGTGTGACACTGGCCTCACCGAGAGTCTTGGCGAACTCGGTGGCACTCTCAATGGTTCCTTCGCAGGAGTAGGGCTGAACCGGGGCATCGCCGGCATCAGCAATGGACAACTGAGCTGCGAGATCCACCTCAGCTTCGTACATCACCGGCTTCACATACTGGCTTGCATCACGAACACCACGGGGGCCGAATCTTGCCCCGGGGTGGTAGGTGGTGCCGCCGTCAAATGGAATGCCATAGACGATCCAGTCACAGGGTAGATGCTCGGGTCGAACATCGCCCAGACGCGGAACCCTCATGAATGTCGCGATTCCACAGAAACGCGGCTGCACTCGACCGCTCGGTAGATCCGTCGGCATCGGGACAGGATAGTCAATGTGGCAGGATCAGGCGGGTGGCGGCGCGGATTCAACCGAGCCACTTGGCATCCAAGCGCATGCCCGGGGGCAGCGGCGCATCTGCGGATCGCTCCACCATGCTCGCCACCGGCGCCGAGCAATAGTCGACGCTCGCTGAACCGGCGGGTCGATGATTGCCGCTGAGTCCGAAGCCTCCGAAGGGGAGCCGGCTGCTGGCGCCCGCGGTTCCTGTGTTCAGATTCACGCACCCCACGCGCACACTCTCTCGAAACTCCTCCCACTCACCGGGCTCGTTGCTAAAGATCGCGGCGGCGAGGCCGAACCGCGTCGCGTTGGCCTGCCGGAGAGCATCGGCAAGAGACGTAGCGGCTGACAACTGCACCACGGGCGCAAAAGCCTCGATATCTCTCCCCGCGGCGAAGAGTGAGCCCCTGCCATTGGTGGGGATTGCGCTCTGGTCTGCCTGCCCCAGCCCGGTCGCATCAACCTCAACGACTCCGGCCGTAACGAATGACCCCTCGCGGTCAATGCGCGAGGCGCGCACCAGAATCTTTCCGCCCCATGCTGCTAGCTGAGTCTGGAAGGCCAGTGCCGCATCGGCTGCGGCAGCGCTGACAATCGGTCCCATGAATACCGGATGAGCTGCATCGCCCGCATCAACAACCAGCGAACTAGCCACCTGGCACAGCGCCCTCCTAAATGCGGGCATGACCGATTCGTGCACGATGATGCGGCGGGTACAGGTGCAGCGCTGACCAGTCGTGATAAACGAACTGCGGGCGCACTCGATCACCGCCTGCGCCATGTTCGCGCTCGGCATCACTACCGCGGCATTGTTGCCGCCCATCTCCAGAGCCAGCAAGCGGCCGGGTCTGTCTAGATTGGCTTCCATGATCCGCCGGCCGACCTGCCACGATCCTGTGAACAGCACCCCATCGATGTCGGCGTGCCCCACCAGTCGCGCCGCAACCTCCGCTCCGCCCTGCAGCACGGTGAATACGCCCGGCGGGAAACCCGCCACCTGCATCAACTCTCCCAGCATGCGCCCCACCGCTGGAGTTTTTTCACTGGGCTTGAAGATCACGGTATTGCCCGCGAGAAGGGCAGGCACGAAGTGTCCGTTGGGGAGATGCGCTGGGAAGTTGAACGGGCCGATCACTGCCATCACGCCGTGCGGCACATACCGGCACTCGCCTCGGCGTGATCCCGAGGCATCGAAGCCCCAGTCGCAGGTGCGCGCGAGGACCTCAGGTCGCAAGCAAATGTCCACCTTTTCGATGACGGAGCGCACCTCCAGTCTCGACTCGGGGAGGGTCTTTCCCATTTCGCGAGTGATCAGGCGGGCCAGAGCCTCCGCTTGCGCGGCGACTGCCGCCTTCCACCGCGACATCGCATCGGATCGCTCTGACAAACTTCGTCGCCCCCAATCCCGCGCGGCGGCTCGAGCATGCGCCACCGCAGTGTTCACCGAGCTGTAGGGGCAATCTTCGCTGAATACCACATCCTGAGGCTGGGCTGGATTGCGGCTTTCGACTCGCTCGCTATCAGCCATATCAAGCCCGCGGGCGCTTTGGCTTGGTGCCGCCGCGAGTGGACTTGGCACTCTTGGTGCGCCGTGGAAGTGGCGTGTACGCGACTTCGCTGCCAATCTCGGCGCCGAGCGCTCGGATGCACGAAGCAGGCAGGCGAAGCTTCCTGCCATCGATGGCAAAGTTGCAGCAGAGAGCGCGGAATCCCAGCGTCCCCACGCAGCTGACTATGCCAGCCACAGTGCCGCGCGCAGTGGCGCCGGCCAGTTTGGCACGCTTGGTCGCCTTCACGATGGGAATCTCATCGCGCTTGGCTTCCAGATAGGGACCGCCATCAAAGGGATCAACATGGCCTCGATAGGCAAATCCCTGCCGCTCCAGAATCGCACGCGCGGCCTCGGTCTCCTCTCCGACGCGCCCGATTAGGTTGCGGGCTTCGGGTGGAAGGATCGATGTGTAAATCTCGCCCGGAGGAAAGAGACTGAGGATGAACTCCTTCGACTTCTGACAGAACAAGTCCGCCTCGGTGTACGACAGATTGATGAAGCGATGGCCCAGATACTCCCACAGCGGAGTTCTGCTATCGGGCGTGAGCGCTCCCATCATCTCCGCCAGAACGCGCGTCGAAAACAGTTCGCGGTGGCGACCCATGAAGTGAAAGCGAACTAGAGAGATCAGCGATCCGATTCTCGCCGGGTGATTGCGATAGCCGGGAAGCAGAATCAGCCCCCCCACCTCGCTGGGTCCAGACTCGTCTATTCCCAACTTGATCGTTACATGCACCTGACCGGTATTCAGATCCTTGCTGTAATGCTCGCGCTTGCCCACCTCCAGGAAGATGTGCGGATGGCCAGGCCAGCTGATGGTGGAGATCAGGCAACTTGTGCCCACCACTGAACGCGACTCGGTGTCCTCCACCACGAACATCCACTCGCGCTGGCGCGGATCATCTTCCATACTGGCGAATGAACGACGACTGCGGGCGATCTTGGCACTGAGCATTTCCTTGTCGGCGGGCAGATTGATGAAATGAACCATGCGCGCCATCTTCAGGAGCGTCTGCAGATCATCAAGGGTTGCCTGTCGGACTATGAACACTCGCCCAGAGCCCTCTCGATTATTTCAAACACCGGTGCAAACTGCTCGGGAGTCATGACTCCGATCGGTGGCAGCATGCGAATGTGATATGGACCATGTCCGCAAGCGAAGGCGATGACTCCCAAGTCAAACATCCTGAAGATCGCGCGGTTGATGCGTTCCTTTTCGCCGCCGAAGGGGGTGAATCGCATCATGCCACCGGTGCCCCCGACAAATCCGAGTTGGGTAACACCATCGCTATCGATGACAGCAGGGAACCATGCGGGGTGGGTCCGCACCAGCGCGTCAACTCGGGTTCGAAATGCCTGATGCAAGCGCGCGATGCGTCCATCCGCTCCGTAATAGCCACCGCTCTGTAGTCGGCGAAGCACCGATAGCCCCACCCGCAGTGCCGAGGTAGATGCCGTGAACGTGCCGCTGAGTAGTCCCGCTTTGGGATTGAACTCGGGTGTGTAGAGAAGCGCGCACGCCTGGCTCAACTTGCCCAGCGTCAGCACATCTACGAAATCACCCAGACCGAGAGCCTCATACTGGAACATGCTCTCGGTGCGGCCAAATGTTTGAATCTCGTCGACCCACACCGGAACGCCGGCGGCGCGAGTCTCCTCCATCAGAGCAGTGAAAAACTCTGGTGGAGCGCAGTTGAACCCACCCTCGCCCTGCACAAGTTCAAAGACGAAGCATGCGTGCTGTCTGGGGTAGCGCTGTAGGTACTTGCGTAGTTGTCTCACGGCTAGTTCGGTGGAACGCGCCCCCAGCCCAGCGTTATAGAACGGCATGTAATCAACCTGCACATTGAGCGCGATCCCCTGCCGATAGGCGGGACCGTCGCCAATCTGGGCCATTGTTGTCGAGCGCCCCATGAAGCAATCTTCAAAGGCAATCACACGGGGAGCACCATGGGTGTGCTGCTGACAGGTCTTGAGCGCGGCTTCGTTCACCATACAACCAGAGTTGCTGACAAAGCAGTGGCGCAATCGACTGGCCTTCGACGCGGCACTCACGAGCTCCTCGGCAAACTCAATCGAATCGGCGTTGAACTGCAGGTTGCCCTGCTGACAGACATCAGAGAGGGCGGCCTCCAGCGCCACTCGGGTCAACTGGGGATCGCCGTGACCGAAGGCGTTCACTCCGATCCCGCTGATCATGTCCCACTTGACACTTCCATCCGTGAGTTGAACGAGCGCTCCGTTTCCCAGCCCGGATCCCAGATATCGAAAGTGCGCACCGCGCCCGCGGACCTCACCGTAGCGAGCGAGCCAACTGTCCAAGCTGACACTCCCCGCATCTGTGGCGGGGATCGTCCCGGTTAGTCCTGCCTGAACTCTCTGTAGCCTCGCCACAATGGAAGCGATCGCTTCGAGGACGGCGGGATCGCCCTCAGGAGCCGAAAGCTTCGCCGACTCGCGCGCCGCAGTTGCCATGCCACAATGGTAGTAGATGCGTCGGGCGCTAGCGCCTCGGCGGGCACAGTCAAGTGCTCTCAACCCTTCGCGGCGATGCGCCCCAGAAGGATCGCCGACAGTTCAGCCCGCTCGGCCAGACTCTCCAGCACGATGAACTCATCGTTTCGATGCATGTTGCCACCGCGCGGACCCAGTCCATCGAGCACGGGAACTCCCGCGCTCGCGATGTTGTTCGCGTCGGAGACTCCACCGGTAGACCCCATAAGGGTTGGTAATCCCAAATCGTTCAGACACGAATGAGCCAGCGCTCGCAGCTCTTCCCCATGACTTGCTGGATCAAGGGGAGGGCGAAGATAGGCGCGCTCAATCCGCACCATAGGTAGTTCGCTGGCGCTGCCGTGCTCGATTGAGTTGAAGAGTGCTTCAGCGCGCAGTCTGGTCGGCTCATCCCGGAAGCGAACATTTCCCCAAGCGCGCGCGTGATCGGGAATGATATTGCTTGCTTCGCCACCCCGCAGCGGCCCGATATTCAGAGACATGCCACCGGGAAGATCATTGCCGTTTAGCACCGCGAGGGAAGCTTGGCACAGTGCCTTCACTGCGGATATGCCCCTCTGCGGATCACGACCGGCGTGGGCGCTGATCCCTCTTGCCTCAATGAGGAACGCGCCCGATCCTGGCCGCTGCTTCACCAATCCACCCTCTGGTGTGGCGGGTTCGTACACCAATCCCAGATCGCAACTTTTGGCGCAGGACGCGATGATCTGACCGCTTCCAGCCGAGCCCGACTCCTCATCGGGAACGAGTATCACCGTCCACGCTGGGGCGCAGTTGGCAGCCTCGGCTGCCTCTAGAGCTGCGAGCATGACAACCAGCCCGCCCTTCATGTCAACGCATCCTGGCCCAGTTGCAGTTCCGTCGTCCGCGAGCGTCAACGCCTTGAATGCCCCCTCTACCGGATGCACGGTGTCTGCGTGACCGCAGAGAAGTACGCGACGCCCGCTGCGGGCGCGCCGTGCAATCATCAGTGGAGGCGGGCGCCACGGCGATCCTGTTCGGGAGAGCCAGCCGGGAACCGTCTCGCACTCGATGCGCTCAATGGTGGCTCCGAGTGCCTGAAACCTGCGGGCAAACCATCGCTGCAGAGTCTCCACGCCCGGCTGATGACTCCACCCCGTGGGAATGGAGACGAGAGCGCCGAGGTCGCGGGTCATGGAGTCGCGGCGGAACTGAAGCCACTCACGCATACGGATCTCTGTGGCGTTCAAGGACATGATTTGGTGCGCTGGCAGGAGTGAATGGAGCCAAGGTCAAGAGTACCGAGGAACACCTCAATCGCCGTTCCCGTTTGCATCACATGAGAGTCCTCTTCGCGCCAGTGGACACTCAGCTCGCCCCCGGGAGTTTGCACGGTCACCAAGCGCTCGCTCTGCCCCGTGAGGACGCCGGCCACGGCAACGGCGCACGCGCCCGTGCCGCACGCGAGTGTGACTCCCGAGCCGCGCTCCCAGGTGCGCATGCGAAGTCGATCCCGCGAGCAGACTTGCACGAAGTGGGCGTTGATGCGTTCAGGGAACCAGGGATGCCGTTCGATGATTGGCCCCACTTGTTCGAGGTTCACAGCATCGGGCTCCGCACAGAAAAACACGGCGTGAGGATTTCCCATGTTCACCAAGGTCACGCGGGGATCAAACGAACTCGTATCACACTTTAGTGGCAGATGGGCCTGCACCACGCGGACATCGCCGAGCAACTTGGGAACAATCGCGGGAATCTGCTCCTGCACCAAGCGCGGCTCTCCCATGTCAGCAGTCGCCCTCTCCACCTTGCCATCGACCCCGCGAGTCCAGGCAACCTCCAGCACCCCTCGACCAGTTTCCACCAGCAGCGGATTGGCCGCAGAGATGGCGCGATCCACGGCGAATTTACACACGCATCGCAGGCCGTTTCCACACATCTGCGCCTCGCTGCCATCGGCGTTGAACATGCGCATGCGCACATGGGCGTCGATGCCAGCGCTGGGTTCATCCACAACAATCAGGCCGTCCGAACCCACACCAAAGTTGCGGTCGGAAATTGCGCGCGCCAGTACGGGCAACTCTACTGGCGACAACAAGTCCCACAGTCGCTCTCCCATCGCATCGATGTAGACATAGTCATTGCCCAGACCGTGCATCTTGGCGAAGCGCATCAGGAACTCCCGGGGCGCTGAATAGTCCCCAAGTCAACAACCACTTCGCCGCGGCGGTAGTAGTCGACATTGATGCGATTGTGCGAGATGAAAGTGAACACAATGCCATTGACACCAGTAGCGTCGGCGTAAGTGAAGTCGCCTAGGTGCGGTCCCGCATAGCGCGAGTTTTCATAGGCCTGGGCATGGCAGTGAAAGTGGGAGATCGCGCCATAGCCATCCTCAAACATCTGATTGGATGCCTCGAAGCGCAGATCGCCACCGCGCACCCGCGGCGGGTACTCGGATATCTCGAACCGCCCTTTGCTGTCTAGGCGCAGCAATCCGCCGTGCTCGCTCGATAGGTCCTGCAGGTCGCGGTCGGCGAGATTGAATATGTGCTCGCGCACTTGAGGAATCCGCAACGCTTCCAGCGCCAGGGAGATCGCCGCGCAATCTCCCCAGGTGAGTTGGTTGCGGTGGGAGGCAAGAGTCTCCGAGCGGCCACCGCCCCATCCTTCAAAGGTTGCGGTGTGTCTCTCGCCCGCGCCCTCCTCGATGTGAGCAGCAAGAGAGTCATACATCTGCTGCCGCGTCAACTTGAGAAGGTCGCTCCGGTGAGCGGCAACCGCCACGATTACGGGCAGATCCTTCACGGTGAGTTCTGCCCTCACCTCGGGCGGCACAGATCGCACTGCCTGGCAGGCCTGACGCCACAACTCCGCGTGTTTGTCTGATGTCAGAGCCTGCAGCCACAGAATCTCCTCGCGATTGCAGGGCAGAACTCCCACCTCGTTGGCGGCGCGGCGTAGATCAAACAACAGAGCATCGGGCGGAGCACCTTGTGCCGGATCAGCCTTGAGCAGTTCAACCAATCGGGCGCGGTTGCCCGTGAGAACCAGCAGCTCCCAGCAACGCGCGCGCAGATTCGACTCGGTGATCGGGTCAGCCTTCAGCATGGTGTCAAAGATGACATCTGGAACTCGGTCGGCACCCCACATTTGTGCCAGAGCCAGCGCCTCTGGTCGATCGGCGGGATTGGGAATCCATCCCCCCATCGGTCGAGCCCAGGCGCGAATGAGAGTGGGAGTCATCTCTTTCCAGTTCAGCGCGGCGATCCTTCCGCACAACTCCCGACGCCATTCGAGTGCGTCCATTTTGGGAAGGGTCAGTTCGAGGGCCGCGATGAGACCGGCGCGATCGGCCTGGATGCAACGAGCGAGGGCGGCGCGGCGCGTTGCCACTGGGTATCCCGGCTGGCTGACGATGCGACGAAGCACTCGCTGATACTGGGGATCGGCGAGATTCTTGTCCAGGTCAGTCAGGCAGACTTCATGCAGGCTGGGAAGTTGCGCCGGATCGCTGAGAGTCCCCAGCGGATCGGATGGAACCTTGACGGCACATGCTGCAACAAGCAGTAGAAGCAGCAGACTCAGTGGACTCGTTAGGTTCGCCAGCCAGTGTCTCGGCGTCATTGTCGCACCGAGTGTACGCCGTCAGATGTTGCGCAAGTCAGGCGCCCGTGCCGCCCTCGGCTGGGCGAATCTGACCAATGATGTTGTTCTTGGAAACTTCCCCCGCGACGATTTGGTCAGCAACCTCGCGGCGGTGGACGGCAATCTCCCTGGGGAACTCGAATGCCAATCGAACTCGATCACCCTTGATGGAGGCGATGCGGACGATTCCGATCGGTGCCGCGGGGTTTCCGATTACGACCTCTTCGCCCTCGCGTCTAGTGATTACAAGCATCGCAAGAGCCTCCTGCCCATCTAGAGTTCGCCCGAGTCTCCTCTGACTCGTCCTTGCGAACCTCTGCGTACCAGTATGTTCGGTACTCAGTACGCTTGGGTTGAGCGTAAGTCGTATTTCGGGCAAGAGTGCTGGGGGAATCCACATTTGCGGCGCATCAACATCTGAAATACTGCCCGCAATGGCTGATAAACCGCACTTGCCTATAAAAGAAGCCCCCACAGCCGAAAAGCGTGCGGGGGCGATTCTTTGTTACGGGCTTCCAGCCCGTGCCTCCGAGGAGGCCTGCGCCAGCCAGCGATCCGTGCTGAGGAGGCGCGAATGTGATCGAGCCGTCCTTGGCTCGAACTTTCCATGGGTCGCGTCATCCTTGACACGACCATGTTTGGTGGGTCTGGCGGACAGTCCTTTATCCGCTAGTTGCCCCCCTGTTGTTCAGTGCGGCACGCGCCTTGCGCATGACCTCTGCATAGTTCGGTGCCGCGATTGTCTGTTCGGCCTTCCACGACTCTGGAGTACATACCTCCACATGGTCGCGAACCCCGAGAATCATCACATTTCCCGCTAGCCCAAGCTTGCTGAGCTGGCGATCCGGAATCCGTACTCGACCTGCCGAATCGATGAGAAGTCGGGCAGCCTGGCTGAAGAATGATCTCTCGAACTCGATAAGGTTCTCGTCCGGCATCAGTGAGCCGCCAAGACTCGACGCCAGTTGCTCGAATGTCTTCTCCGGCCAAAGCGAAAGGCTTGCCGCTGCGGTTGGCACCGCGATAAACGCCACCCCATGGATCATTGGATTCATCACATCGCGCATCTCGGCCGGGATAGCCAGCCGCTGCTTCGAGTCGAGTGCGTGAAGATATTCGCCTAGGAAGAGCAATCATCAACTTCTCGTTAGAAGGTCATCGGTCAGCCTACCCACTTTGCCCCACTTTGCAACACGAAGAATCAAAAAAAATGCCATAAGCCCCATCATCAATCGTCTCATAACCCGATTGACAGTTGTAACATCATTCAACAGCAGTTCTTATGGACACGCGCCAAAACTGCCCTACCCTTCATACATACTGCAGCTGATGACAGCTGCTACGAATCGATCTTGACGCAAAACCGACGCTGTCGTTCTCGGAGGTTGCATGCAGACCGACTGGATTCCCGCAGATCGCAACTCGGTACTTCATGTGCTTGATCTGGTCCCTGCGGGGCGGTTCCTGTTGTCAAGCGCTCATGGCGAAACCCGTGCTGGCGTAATCGTTCGCTTTGTGCAGCAGTGCGCCGTGAGTCCTCCCATGATCTTTGTGGCTCTAGAAAAAGGTCAGCCGCTGAGCCCGGTGATTCGTGACAGTCGAATATTCGCCGTGTGTCCACTTCATCCTGATGATCGCTCCACAGTCAGTCTGTTCGAGCGCAAGCACGATCACGGCTCGGATCCATTCTTGGGTGTGCCCATGCTGCGGTCAGTCGGAGGTGCGCCCGTGCCGATGAAGGCCATGGGTTACATCGATTGCGAATTGATCCGTCACATGGACATTGACTCTGATCACGAGGTCTATGTGGGCATGGTGCATGGTGCTTGGAAGAATCCCCGCGCCTATGAAGGCCGAGAGACCGGGTGTTGCTGCGTTCCTGAGTCTGCGAGTTGCTCGGTTCTGCCAAATGATTCGCAAAAGCGCAAGCCCGTGCGAGGTGCAACTAGACCAGAGGCAAAACCGCCACACTCAACCGGCAAACACTCAAGACGGATCCGCCCCGCACCCCGAGGCACTTGAAGTCTGCGTGGCGCAGGCATCGGTTTCCAGAGCCCGCACAAACTTGGCGCATGCGTGATTGCTCGCGACAGAGCGCTCCAAAGCACTATCACCGGCGACTTGTTGATGGGCGACCATCTGATCGGCGGCTCTCGATTGGTCAGCTCTCTCCGTTGATCTACCCCGATGCCGGTTGCCCATCTGCTTCCACAAATCCAACAGCTGGCACGCCAGGGCGTTGACATCACCGGGCTCGTGGAACTTGACAAAACTTGCACCGCCTCTGCCCGGCCACGTCGCCACTGATGCAGCATCGCGCGCACAGAGAAGATCGCAGCCCGCATCGCGCAGCCAGTGCAGTGGAAGGAGACTCGGCGCTTCCAGCCCCCGGGCTTGCACCGAACTACCGGCTCCCACATAGATCGCGGCATCGAATGCCCAGCAGTTGCCGATCACATCCGCAGCAGCTGGCGTGACACTCAGAACAGATTCAACGCCAGCC
>SIAA01000057.1 GCA_009692045.1 Phycisphaerales bacterium
CGAAGTGTTCGCCGTGTCCGCACCACTGGCCTCCGCATCCCCCTCACCCGAACCATCTCGCATCGACTTCATTCGTTGCCAGTCTTCAGGGGAAATCAGCACATCGCGGGCCACCGAACCCCGGTGATTGCTCACGATGCCCGCTAGTCCCATCAGATCAATGATGCGAGAGGCGCGGCCATAACCGATGGCCATGCGCCGCTGCAGCAGACTCACGGAACCCCTGCCATCCTCCAGAACGACCTCGACCGCCTTATCGAAAAGGGGATCACGGGTGGCACTGGTTGGACCATCGAGACCATCAACACCCGCCTCCGAATCAGCCTCAGAGCGAATGGAGACAAGGGCGCGCTCGAAGTTGGGGCTGGCAACATCCTTGAGGAAACGCACCACGCGGCGGATCTCCTGATCCGTCACAAGAGTTCCCTGGGCGCGGCGCAGGTCACTCGATGAGGGCGTGAGAACCATCATGTCGCCTTGGCCGAGCAGCAGTTCTGCACCCTTCTGATCGAGCACGATTCGGCTGTCCATGCTGCTGGCGACCTTGTAGGAGATGCGGCAGGGCATGTTGCTCTTGATGAGTCCCGTCACAACATTCGCCTGCGGTCGCTGTGTTGCCAAGATCAGATGGATGCCCGTGGCTCGAGCCTTCTGGGCGATGCGGACGATCGAGTGCTCGACCTCCTTGTTGGTCATCATGAGGTCGGCAAGTTCATCAATGACGAACACCATGTAGGGAAGTTTCTTGGGTATGCGCGCCTTCTCGGCATCGGATTGGGGATTCAGGCGCTCGAAGAGTTCCGCCTCGCCCAGCGCGTTGTATAGCGCGATGTTCTGCACGCCCGCGCGATTGAAGATTTCGTAACGCTCCTCCATCTTGCCCACTGCCCACTCCAGTATTGCTGCGGCCTTGCCCATGTCGGTGACGACCGGGCTCATCAGGTGGGGAATCTCGGAGAACTGACTCATCTCGACCATCTTGGGGTCAACTAGGACGAGCTTGAGCTCATCGGGTCGCTTGGTATAGAGCCAGCTCATAACGATGCTGTTCATGCAGACGCTCTTGCCGCTACCGGTCGTGCCGGCGATGAGCATGTGCGGCATCTTGGTGAGATCAACAACCAACGGTTCGCCCGCCGAGTCCTTGCCGAGGAACATGGGAAGAACCATGCCTTCAGCATGACCACTCGACATCAGTTCCTTCAGTCGGACCTTCTCCTTCTGACGATTGGGGACTTCGATTCCCACCGCGGTTCTCCCCACCATGTTGGGGATGATGCGGATATTGGGGGCCTGCAGCGCGCGCGCGATGTCCTTGGCGATGCTTTCTAGGCGCGCTACTCGCGTGCCAGGGGCCATCTCTACGGAGTACAGCGTGACGACCGGGCCCGACTCAATCCCCACTACTTCGCCGTCGAGCTGGTACTGACGCAACGACTCGGTGAGGATGCCAGCCTGCTCGCGCACATAGTTCTCGATTCGGGCCGAGAAGTTGGTCTCGGGATCATCGAGCAGGTCGATGGATGGGAACTGATAGCCCTCGAAGCTGTCCTCGCGAGGAATGTCCTCGTCGCGGGCGACCTGCGGGTTTGAACCCGATAGGCGCACCGGCAGTTTGGCAATGCGCTCGCGAAGATCTGCAGTTGTGAGAGGCGCGGGCTCGGCAGGGGAGGGGAGAGGTTCGTCTTCGACGATGCGCGGGCGAAGGACCTTCTCGACTGGTCTTGGCTCACTCGGTCTTGCCTCACTGACCCCTTCGTAATCTTGCGCCGTAGTGTCGCCGCCGACCAGAGCAGTCTGCGTCGGCCTCGGTGCTCCGTGCCAGTTGCGCAGGCGAGCGAACGCCGCGCCATAGTCATAAGCGAAGATGGGCTTGGCATGCTCGAAGGCTCGAGCGAGAGCGTTGGGAAGGGCAAACACCAGTTCGTCAATGGCCAGAAGAGCGCCCACGCCCAGCGAACTAAGCAGGATCAGACTTGTCGTTACGGTGCTGAAGCGCCACAACAACTGATTGGCGCACCACTGCGGAACCAAGCCGCTTTCCGCGCCGGCGAACGGTCCAAGCTTGGGGAACCAAGTGGCGTGCAGCGCTCCGAATCCCACCATCATGATGAGGGCACCGAATGACCGAATCCAGATTTGGCTCACCGACCGTCCCATGAACACGGCAACCAAAGCGTAGGCCGCACACAGGAGGGGGATCCACACGCCGAAGCCCATCGATTCATAGGTGAACCATGCGACCACGGCGCCGATGCGACCACCCAGATTCGCAGGTGGCTCGGCGTGCGTGGCGACAACGGAACTCGGCCAATCAGCACTGTTGAATGAGCCCAGCGAGAGCATCAGCCAGAAGCATGATGCCGTCGCCGCCAGCCAGAGGCCGCGCCGTTTCCAAATCGATGGTGGTGATGCTGCCGATGATCCTCCATGGAGGCGTGCGACAGCCTGCTGCGTCGTCCTTGACATACACCGCATTATCGGCTCGAAGCGGGGCAAACGATGAGAAGCGACGCCCGTTCGATGGCGGTGCTGTTACCCTTGCGGGATGCACTTTCGCTTGATCGACCACATCCTCGAGTCAGGCCCCGATCGAGTGGTGGCAATCAAGAATGTGACGGCTGCCGAGGAGTACCTGCGCGATCACTTCCCAGGATTTCCCGTCCTCCCTGGAGTGTTCATGATCGAGGGGATGGTGCAGGCAGCCCGCCACATGCTGGAGCACCGAGGAATGAACCGCATGGTGCTAGGCGAGGTGAAGGGGGTGAAATACGGCAGTTTTGTCCGCCCCGGCGAGGCACTGCGCATCGAGGTATTGTTCGAGAAGGAGCTGGAGTCGGGCGTGTTTGCCGTGAAAGGTACGGGCGTCGTTCTCAAACATGGAGGGAACGAGCAAGAGACAGCCGTGACCGGACGCTTTACAATGCGAGCCGTTCGGATGGAAGTACCAGCGGTAGTGGCAGGTGCGTAGGTTGGACTATCCGGGTCAGGACTTGGGTGTGACAGGAGCACGAAGAGCATGGCGATGAGCCGAGACGAGATTTTCAAGAGTGTTCAGGTAGTTCTCGCAGAGACCCTCATGGTTGATGAGGAGGAGGTTCTGCCGGAATCAAGCCTGGTGAAGGACCTCGGAGCGGAGAGCATCGATTTCTTGGACATTGTGTTTCGTCTGGAGAAGAAGTTCGGCTTCAAGATTCAGCAGGGTGAGCTCTTCACTGAGAATGTAATGAGCGATCCCAAGTTGGTGCAGGACGGCAGGTTCACGGCGGATGGCATTGAGGTGCTCTCTCAGAAGATGCCCCACCTGAACTTCACCGCCTTCAGTGCTGATCCCCGCGTGGATCGTCTCAGCGAACTCTTTACTGTTCGAGCTCTCATGGACTTTGTGGAGCGCAAACTCGCAGCAGGCGGCGTTCCCGCTACGAACTGAGGCGACTCGCCGTGCGCTGGCTTTGGATAGACACAATCGTCAAGTATGAGCCGGGGAAGCGGCTGGTTGCTGTCAAGAATGTCTCTCTGGCCGAGGAGCATCTGCACGATCACTTCGCTTGTGATGCCCAGGGGCCAGCGCAGCCGCTCGTCCCAGCCTCGTTGCTTCTTGAGGGTCTGGCTCAGACTTCCGGCATACTGGTAGGAAGCGTGCAAGAGTTCCGGGAGAAGGTGATCCTGGCTAAGGTCACTCGATTCACGCTCGATGCTGATGTTGGCCCAGGTCACTGCGTTCGGTTCGACGCCACGATTGAGCGGCTCGATGTCGCCGGTGCTTCAACCCAGGGGACGATTGAACGCTTGAGTCATGCTGATGGAGAGTGGCGTGCCATTGGCAGCGGAAGCCTGATGTTCAGTCACATCGATCGCAACTTTGCCGGCCGAGAGTTCCCCAAAGAGAACTTCGTGTTCGGGGAGAACTTTCGAACGATCCTCAGTGGCTCGGGGTTGCAGCGCTTTCTTGATGATGCCGGGCAGCGTGGGCGGCCCGTAGCCAGCCGTTGACTGCTTCCAGTGTGCCGAGACCGGAGGGCTCCCCCTTGGATGCGATGTGGGGTGCCTGTGTGTCGTCCTCTGGATAGGTGATTTCAATGGCCAGCATGGCTCGCAGATCCGGCGCCGTGGAAGCACCAGCCAAAGCCTGTATTCGCCGGGCAGGAACACCCTCTACCTGGGTATTCAGTGAGTCGCAAGCGCCGTGTTCGATGCCCCAGTCCGCCAACATTTCGGCGCTGCTGGGGAAGCCGCCATCGTGAGCGTCGGCAAAGCAAAGGAGAACCCACGCGGAGTAGCGCAGGGCGCCGTCCATATTGCGCGCCCTTTCCCTTACATCAGCCACCACTAACCATCCCACCAGAAATGCCACGAGGCTGAGAGCCGCGCAGCCACCGAGGAGGAGTCGTCCCTTGCACGAATTTCCCGCGATAACCCACGGAGTACTGGGATCACTGCTCTCTTCAGTCAACTCCGACTCCTAGAGCTGCGTCCATTGTTCGCGTTCACATTCGCATTCCCGCAAAGCGGATGCGTTCCTTGCGCGCGCGCGGGTCCGCTTCGGGAACTGCCGAGAGGAGTGCTTGGGTATAGGCATGCTGGGGTCGGTCGATCACATCGGTCCGCGATCCGCTTTCGACGATCACCCCGTTGTACATGACAGCAATGCGATCACAAACATGGTGGATCACCGCCATGTCATGGCTGATGAACAGGTAACTCAGGTGAAACTCATCCTGCAGATCTGCCAGGAGATTGAGAATCTGACTCTGCACGCTCACATCCAATGCGCTCGTTGGTTCATCGCACACGATCAGTCGCGGCTGAAGTGCCAGGGCCCGTGCGATGCCGATGCGCTGTCTTTGTCCACCGCTGAACTCGTGCGGATACCGATCGGCGGCGGCGCGCCACAGGCCGCATCGCTCCAGGAGAACTTCCGTTCGCTCCCGCAGTTCGTCCCCCGATGCCATGCCGTGCACTTCGAGCGGCTCGCCCACAATCCGCCCCACGCGCATGCGCGGATTGAGACTTCCACCGGGATCCTGAAAGATGATCTGCATCTCGCGGCGGAGTTGCCGAAGCGACTTGCCGGACTGCTGCAGCAGGTCTTTGCCGTCAAACTTGACGCTGCCCGAAGTGGGTTCGATCAGTCGCAGAATGGCGCGGCCGACTGTGGTCTTACCGCAACCGGATTCCCCCACCAATCCCAGCGTCTCGCCGCGGGAGAGGGAAAAAGAAATGCCATCCACTGCCTTGACATGGCCGACTACCCGCTGCAGCAGACCGCGGCGAACAGGAAAGTGCACCTTGAGGTCGCGCACTTCAAGTAGCGGGGTGCTGGAAGGAGTCGCATTCATGAACAGGGGAGATTACCCAAGGGTCGTCAACGGGGCAGAGAAACTTCTATCACGCGAGTCTGTCCGGATGGCTCGCAGAGCGTGAGTGCCAGCATGGGAGCGCGGCTTCTCCAGAACGATTCCTTCTCTATGATCCGCTGAATCCGCGTCAGTAGTTCATCCAGTGAACGGATCGGGGCGCCGTCCACGGCCACAATGATCGCCCCAGGATCTACCCGACCTGCGGCACTGGAACCGCCCGTCACATCAGCTACCAGCACACCGGGTCTGAACCCGACCTCGGCCGAGGCCGCAGTAGTTTCGGTGCAGGTCTCGAGACGGGCGAATCCAACCTCACGCAGGAGTTCCAGCAGTGGTTCGCGATTCACCGATGCGGCCCTCTCCATCAGCGCGACCGCCACTCCAACTTCGTCTCCACCGCTGCCATCTTCACGCGGTCGCCAGATATCAAGTTGAGTGATAGTTCCGGGGCGGCGGCTGGCAATCAGACTAGTGGCCTGCTCCTCATCAGTAACTGCGATGCCGTCGATGCGCATGATCACATCCCCGAGCCGCAGTCCCACCCCTTCGGCAGGGCTGCTGCGGGAAACCAATCCCACCACCGCGCCCTCGCCGCTGTAGTGAGCCTTGATGCAGTCGGCCAGCGGATTACCCTGTCTTTGCTGAGCCAACGCTCGGGCGGGGAGGAGAGAAACACCAAGGAATCCCGCGTGCACTTCCCCCGACTCGATGATCTGTCCGATCACATTCTCAATCATCTCCATAGGGATCGCCAGACCGATTCCCGCGAACTGGCCCTGCCCTAGAGAATTGCCGCGGCCCGTGGCGATCGCCGTGTTCATGCCCAGTACGCGACCGCGAACATCGGTGAGTGGCCCGCCTGAGTTACCGGGATTGATGGCGGCGTCCACCTGAATGAAGTTCTCGTACTCGATGTCGGGTAGTCCCGCCGATCGGCCCACTCCCGAGACGATTCCCGCGCTCATGCTGAAGCGAAACCCGAAGGGCGAGCCGAAGGCGAAGACCATGTCCCCCTGCATCGGCGTCTCGGAGCATCGCAGCGCCGGAGTCAGACCA
Organism: Phycisphaerales bacterium; assembly: GCA_009692045.1. Classification (GTDB taxonomy): domain Bacteria; phylum Planctomycetota; class Phycisphaerae; order Phycisphaerales; family SM1A02; genus SYPI01. The sequence goes on from SIAA01000057.1 coordinate 6,417, forward strand.
TCAACATCAAGGCGCAGAAGAGCGATGTCCGTGTGCAGGTCCAACCCGATGAGGCGAGCGGTGAATATCTCATCCGAGGCTGTTTGGATTTCAATGAGTTCGGCGCCATCAACTACATGGGCATTGGTGACGATGTGTCCGCCTTCATCCCACACCCAACCGCTGCCGCCCCCGGTCCACGAGTGATCCCCACGCTGCATCCGAGTCGAGACCGACACCACGCTGGGTGCGACGGTGCGCGCCACATCTCGTGTTGCCTCGTTGACCGCAGTGAGGATGTTGTCACCTGCGAGTCGGCTGGCGCTGGTGCGAACCTGATCCTGCTCCGCAGAGGCGCGCCACAGTTGAGCGGCACGAGGTGCGGCCCAGATGGCGACTACGGCAGCCGAGAGAACGACAACCGATGGGAGTATGGTGTAGATGCGAGCCATGGGTCTCTGTGCTATCGACGCACATCTGCCGCGGGAGTTCGCAGCGAACTCATGAATCTGGCTCGTTCGGTCTCTGGCATGGCATAGGGATGCTCACCCAACGCGCCGGATTTCACGCGCTCGATCCAAGCCGATGCGGCCTCGGCGATTTGCTGTCCCATGTGCACCTCGGGCTGAGCGAATGCCGGCTGCCAGTTGGTGAGTCCGAGCAGGTCATGCAGTACCACCACCTGACCTTGGCAGCTGCTGCCCGCTCCGCAGCCGATCACCGGAACAGTGCTTCGCCTGACGATTTCAGCCGTTACCTCCTCGGGGCAAGCTTCAACCAGAAGCATGAGAGCACCCGCTTCAATCATCGATTTGGCATCCTCCAGCAACTGATGAGCCTGCGCCGCGCTCTTGCCGGCAGCGAAGTATCCGCCATGCGCCTTGGCGTGCTGGGGTCGAGAGCCGATGTGCGCTACCACGGGGATTCCCGCGCGAGTCATCTTGGCAACGAGTGGAGCGAAGGACTGATCGACCTCCAGTTTGACTAGGTCTGCCATGCCCTCCACCAAGAAGCGCCCGGCGTTGCGAACACCCTCGGCATCATCGGCTTGATAGCTCATGAAAGGCATGTCAGCCATCACCAATGTCTGAGGCGCTCCGCGTTTAACCGCCGCCGTGAGCGTGATGAGAAACTCAAGTGGAGTGTGAATCGTGGCAGGGTGTCCCAGCACGATTTCTCCGGCGGTATCGCCGACCAGCAGCAGGGGGACACCTGCATGCTGGAGCCAACGGGCGGTGGTGGCGTCATAGCAGGTGAGGCAGGCGAATCGTTCGCCGGTGCGTGTTGAGCGCAGCAGCGAGCGCAGTGTCACCACCTCGCGCGTGCCGGCGATTGAATTGCAGGATTCGCCCGCTGCCACAACCTCGGCCGGATCGATCTTCTTGGAACTATTCACGCGTTCCATACTAGTTGTGGAGATACTCGCGGGGCGGGTTCACTCAGTGAGTTGCTCCCGCGGCGTGACTCAAGTCAGTAGGCAAGCCGGAGGGGGTTCATTACCGCGTTATCGCGCCCCAAGACCAGCAGGTCCGCGATTTCGACGGCTTCGCGAAAGGAGTCCTGCGCGGCTTGAATGTCGAAGGCGCTGGGCAACACTTTCCCCTGTTCCAGATGCTCCATGGTGGCTATGGCATCGCCGCAGATGAGGACTGTCGATCTTGGCTGAGTGATAAGCAAGCCGGCGCAACCAACAGTAACGCCATACAAGGGGAAGAGATCAACCTTGGGGGCGAGCTGGTCAGGGCAAATCTCGCACTTGGAAAGCAAAGCGGTCTCAATGGCAAGCGCCGCGAGCAAGTCTTCGTCATCGGCTTCATGGGCCTCATCCAATCGCTCCGCCAGCAGGCGCTCGCAGGCTTCTCTCTCCACCTCTGAGAGCCACCAGCGCGCTTGAGGGAAAGCGGAGAGTGCGCGCCGGCCTTGGGGGTGAAACGAAGTCAGGAAGATGTCGGTCACATCGTCGGCGGCAATCTTGGCGCGCTCTGCCATGCGCGCCAGAAGTACTGGCGCGGGCAAAGAAGGATCAACCAAGATCCTGCGGGCCCCTGACTCAACAAGCGTGGTGGTGGCGTGGCCCGGGCGCACCTCACCCTTTTCTCCCCACAGGGGATGAGCCGCAAGAACTCCAATAGAGATCACTCGATAGGTTGCCATGATCAAACTCTTGGTGACCCAACCATTACTCGAGATTCTCGCGGGCCAGGCGTCCGAGGGCACTGTTGGGATCATCGCGTTTACGGCGAAGTGCCGCTATCACCAGGGGAGGAACGATCGCCGAGAGGTTTTCCATCGGGCCTCCGAAGGCGACGATCTGGCGGATCAAACTGCTGCTGGTGTAGGCGAATGCCTCACCCGTGACCACGAAGACAGTCTCGATGTTGGCAACCTGCCGGTTGGTGATCGCCAACTGGCACTCGTTGGCGAGGTCAGTGATGTTGCGTATTCCCCGCAGGATCGCACACGCGCCGCTGGTGCGGGCAAAGTCGACGGTCAATCCGGTGTAGTGCTCTACGCGAACGGGCGCTGCCGCCGGATTAGTCGGGATCAAGTCGTGCACCAGGATACGGAGCATTTCTAGCCGCTCCTCGAATGAGAAGAGGGCCTCCTTGTCCGGGTTGCGCCCGACCCCAACAATCAGTTCGTCAAACATGCCCCGGGCGCGGGCAAGGACATCCAGATGGCCTAGGGTCACCGGGTCGAAGGATCCTGTGTAGACGGCTAAGTGCTTGGACACGGCACGAGTGTACGGCGAGGGGAGCCCATCCTTGATTCTGGCCAGATTGGCTCCGTGTCGTTCAAGGGGGCCTCCCCAACTGCCGAAATATCTGGGGAAAGATTTGCAAGGGTAGAACTGAAATCGACTCTGTGGGAGTCGACTGCTGGAGGGAGCAGCCGACAGAAGGGAAGGCGCTTGAGGGAGCGCTGGATGCAAGGGTCGGAGGCGTTGAGGGACGCCAAAGACCCCCCGCTTGGAGTCGTTTCAAGCGGTGGAGGCGGGACGGGCACTGGAGGGAGTGCCCGTCAAGTGAATCGACACGAAACCCTGGATCGGCTCCGGCTCGGACAAGCCTCCCCGAGCGGAGCCCTTTTTTTGTCAATCCGTGAGCCGCAGCATGCCCCTCTTTGATCACTTTGGGCGATACTTGGGAGATGGCGACCCCTCCGTTTGGCGTGGCAGTCGAGTCCGCAGACAAGTCTCAACAGAGCTTCGAGCGGATAGACCCGGAGACTCCTCTCGTGGACGTGATGGGTGGAGCCGCGCGCTGGCAGAGAAAAGTTCATGAGCATGGGTTTGTCGCGTTGGTGGACGCGATGCCGCGACTGGTGCCGCAGGGCAAGACCGCCGATTTCGCCATCGTGCAGGCGGCGCGTGTGAGTTACGGGCAGGGCACCAAGCACATCAACGAGGACCGCGGTCTGGTGCGATACCTGCTGCGTCATCGGCACACAACTCCCTTTGAGATGGTTGAGTTCAAGTTTCACATGGCCATGCCGATCTTTATTGCGCGGCAGTGGATTCGCCACCGCACAGCCAATGTGAATGAGTACTCCGCGCGCTACTCGATTGTGCCGGATCGATTTTACCGGCCCAGTTTGGAGAGTGTTCGTCAGCAGAGTTCCTCCAATCGTCAGGGTGGCGAGGGCGTGGTGGAGGCCGACACCGCGGAGAAGTTTCTGGCACTGCTGGAGAAAGCGGAGTCAAACTATCGCGAGTATTTGGAACTGAGCGAGAAGGGTGTTGCTCGTGAGCTGGCGCGCGTTGCCCTGCCGGTTAGCGTTTATACCGAGTGGTATTGGAAGTGTGATCTGCACAACTTGCTGCACTTTCTCTCACTTCGCATGGATGCTCACGCTCAGGAGGAAATCCGCGTTTACGCTTCGGCCATGTTCGACTTGATTCGCGAGATTGTCCCCGTGACTTGCGAAGCATTTGCGGACTACCAGTTGAAGTCAATGCGGCTGACGCGCTTGGAGATCGAAGCGGTGCGCAGTGGATTGCCGCTCGGTACAGACAACAAGAGAGAGCTGGCCGAGTGGGAGGCCAAGCGGGCCCAACTTGGACTTTGAATCGGTGTAAGGAACTTCACTCGCGCACTGACTCGGGGAGAGCGCAAATGAGTCCGACGAGGGGTTGGTCTGGCGCCACCTGAATCTGCAGAAGAACGATGGGTGTTGGGTCGTAACTTCGCCAGAAGCCACCGACGAAGGGGCAGCCTCCCCATTCGTCGTAAAACGACTGAGTGGGAACTTCAATCGATTGACCAGCGCCTAGCAAAGCGATGCGTCTCACATAGCGGCGATTGAGCCAGAGATCAAAGTCGGCGTAGGTGACCGGGGTGGCGTTGGTCAGGGTGATCGAGGTCTGGCCGGGAATCGCTTGTATGTTCGAAGAGGTGCCCTTGGCGAGTGTCGCGGGATAGGGACGGGT
>SIAA01000058.1 GCA_009692045.1 Phycisphaerales bacterium
GCGGCCCCGGCGGACCTAACTGCGGCATGAGCGGACCGAGCGGCGGGCAAGGCTCTGGCACTTGGGAGATCGCCCTGCCAGGCGGCTTGGGCACCTGCAAGGTTAAGGTCGATGCGATCAAGGTCGGTGACGCTGGTCACGGTGGCATGCAGTTCAATGGCATGCCCATGGGCGGTTGCATCATGCTCGATGCCAGCGGCACCGTTCAGACCATTGAACTCGAAGGCGAAGCGGATGCTGACAGTAATGATGACGCGGATTCTTCGCCTGCGCAGGCGAGTCCCTGATTCACAATGACTCTGAAGTGAGCGAGTCGCCAGCTACTCCCCCGATGACTCCGGTGCCGATGGCGGCTCGGGCGGAGAACCCTCTGGCGGTCTGGGGATTCTCCTGCGCACTCACTGGTCCATGTTTTGTAGGACTCACTGGATTGATCGGTGGCGTTCTGTGCGCCTTCGCCGTACGCCGCCAGCCGCGCCGGCTCGCCATCGCTGGAATGATTATTGGATTTGGTCAGCTGCTGGTGATCGTGCCGCTAGCGATCTTGGCTGTTGGATTCGTGCGTGATGAGGCCAGCTACCGCGCCACCATGCGATCGGCGTCACAGCTCCAGAGTCGAATCGCCGCGCGCGGCGCCTCGGCTTCCGGCCAACCCCGGTCGACGGAAGAGTTGAACCAACTGGCCGCGGTACCGGATTACTGGGGAACTCCGCTGCGAATCACTGCTGGCGCAGCGGGCCAGGCTCTCCCTGAGATCGTCAGTGCTGGCGCCGACAAGGTGTTCGACACCAATGACGACTTTTTTCTCCCTGCAGTGGATCTGATGGATCCAACTTTGCTGCAGCCCCTCCCGAACGCGCCGTGAACTACGCCCCAGGCGCTTGGCCCATGCGCGTATAGATGATGCACAGGGACACGAACTCTTTACCATCGATTCCGGTGCTGTAGTTCTTGTACACAAAGCGCCCATCACTGGTGAGTTCTTCGCTGCCGCGCTTATGCACGGTTCGCCCCGTCACTGGATCGGTCTCCGTGCAGTTCCAGGCGATCTGACCCTTGGCGATGTCCATGGTTCCTCTTCCCGTTCCACATCCAGATGACCCCGAGTCCATCCAGATGTACCAAGATTGTTTCGCTGCATTGTCGTAGCCGGTGTAGCCGACTCCGGTGAACGGCGTTCCCATCATGTCGCCCGCATAAACCTGCTTGAGCACGTGGCCGTCGAGGTCCATGGAGAACTCCGCAGTACCCGTGCTTTCATGGGGCGCGCCGTCAGCCGAGGCCGAGAATGACACGACCGCGGTCCACTTCCCCGTGCGCTGCGCCAGCCAAGCCTGCTCTTCCCCGACTGCAGCGTAGGCCTCATAGGCCGCATAAGCCTTCTGCTCTGCCGCAGTTGGTTGGTGAGCGGGTGCATCGGCTGACTGCGGCTCGGCCTTCTTCGGATCGTCAACTGCTGCGAATGCGGCTACGGCTACGAAGGCGGAAATCAGGGCAATCTTGCTGCTTCTCATCATGGGCTCCTCAGGGGGTAGCAGATGCTAACGCCGAAGTGCGGGATTAGACTGCGAACATGTCATGGACGACAGGTGATCGACTTGGCCACAGAGTTGACGATGAACGCTGATCGCGCCAAGGACGCACCACCCCGAATCCGCCCGCGCGTCGCCGTCATTTATCATTTTTTCGCCCACTACCGCGAGGCCATTGTGGAGCGGCTGGCCCGCAGCCAAGTCGCCGACTTCACCTTCTTCGGGGACGACCACGATTTCGAGAGCAGTATCAAGCGCGCTCACTTCAGCAGCAGAGTTCGCTTCCATCTGCAGCGCACTCGCAAACTGATCAGTCACATCATGTGGCAGCACGGAGTCATTGGGCTGTCGCTGTCGCGCCAGTACGACACTATTATTTTTCTAGGCGTGGTCTATTGGCCGGCAACTTGGATCGGCGCCATCCTCGCTCGGCTCACGGGCAAGCGGGTGTTCTTCTGGGGTCATGGCTTTCTCTACCCGCCCGTGGGACTGAAGGGACTGCTTCGGCGCGCGTTCCATTGTCTTCCCCACGCTCACCTGTTTTACGGCCGCATGGCGCGACAGCATGCTCTTGATCTCGGGTGGAGTCCCTCTCGTATCCATGTGATCGGCAACAGCCTTGATCTCGATTCGCAAACGCGCGAGCGGGAGTCGATAACCGCGAAGGAACTTGCTGACTTGCGAACCCGACTCTTTGCCAACCCTGAATTGCCCATCGCATTCTGCACCAGCAGGCTCACCGCCAAGCGCAAGCTGGACATGCTGATCAAAGCACTGGCCCTCCTCAAGCGCGAGGGAGTCAACGCCAACCTGCTCATAGTCGGCGATGGCGAGACGCGCGCCGAACTGGAAGGCATGGCAAACAATGCCGGCATTGCCGCCCACTTTGTGGGTGCCTGCTACGACGAGGCGCAGTTGGCTCGCTACATCATGGCATCACGAGTCACAGTCTCGCCGGGATTCGTGGGGCTTACCGCGATGCACAGCATGGCCTTCGGTGTCCCAGTGGTGACGCACGGCAATGTGCAGACGCAAATGCCTGAGTTTGAGGCGGTGATTCCCGGCGTTACTGGTGATTTTTTCAAAGAGAACGATGTGGATGACCTCGCGCGAGCCCTCAAACCGTGGTTGTTAGGCGAACGCCCCCTCGAGCAGACGCGTAAGGCGTGCATCGCGCTGATTGAGAGCGCATGGTCCCCCGAGTTTCAGGGTCGGGCGATCGAGTGGGCAGTGATGGGTAATCCTGCTCATGATCTGGCCGTGGTTCCACCAAAGATGGATGCGTGACATCTACGATTGTGCCGATAGATAGTCCATGCCTAGGCTCAACTGACCCCATGATCAATCGCATGCTCCGCAAAGTGCTCGGCCGAGGACAGTTGTTCCTCTTTCTACGCCGCCAGAGAATGGCGTGGCGAATCTTTCGCATGGGGCTCAAGCATGTGCATCCCACTTTCATCATGGGTCCGGGCTGCCGTCTCATGCCCGATCTCGTGGCCGGCCCCCACTGCTTCACCAACTTCGGCTGCACCCTGCAAGCGAAGGTCATCATGGGCAAGTATGTGATGTTCGCCCCTTGCGTCACAGTCCTGGGCGGCGACCATCGCTGGGATGAGGCTGGGACTCCCATGATCTTCACTGGGCGACCGGAGATTCTCCCCACTATCTTCGAAGACGATTGCTGGATCGGCCAGAGTGCCATCATCCTTCAGGGTGTGCGCATCGGTCGCGGATCCATCGTCGGCGCGGGCTCGGTAGTTACCAAGGATGTGCCGCCCTACGAAATCCACGCGGGAGTGCCCGCTCGGAAAGTACGCGATCGGTTTGCTGATCCTGCCGACCGATTGAAACACGATGCCATGCTCGACGGCCCGGTGGTACAGGGAAAATTCTGTGATCCTCAGGTATAGGTTTGCCAGCGTCCTCCAACTAGACTGAACGGGATAGGAGAACGCATGGCACGATCCTCGCAACTGCACTCGACGAACAGGCGAACGCTATTGGGTTCCGTGCTGCTGGGCTGCACTGCTATCGGCCTTGCCGCGACACCGCGCGCCGCCGCCGATGTTGCCGTGTTTCAGCAGGGATTGAACGGCTATCAGGGCACGGTTGACACCTGGCTCAACGCCGACTCACCTGACTCGTCCTATGGAAACTGGGAAACCAAAGTCTCGGACGATGATTGGGCCAACTCCTTCTGGAGCGATTATGCCGGGCAGGCATTACTGCGATTCGATGGAATCGCTGAGATCACCAGCATCGGTGGCGTGATCCCCATCGGGTCTACTGTCACCAACGCGACACTTCGCTTTCATCTCGCCTGCGACATTGATCATCCGTTTTACGACCCGGACTTTTATCTCTTCGAGGTGGTGCGCTCATGGAGCGAGCAGAGCACCTGGAACTCCCTAAGTGGCGGACTCTCCCAACCCGAGGATTTGGATCAGCATGTTGGGACATTCCTTGGCGACAATGAACCCGAAGAGGCGGCCGAGCGATCATTCGACATCACTTGGCTGGTTCAGGCCTGGGTGGCAGGGCAGCCCAACTGGGGCATTGCGGTTCTCCCCCAGATCATCAATGGCAATGATGATGGCATCGAGATTTGGTCGAGCGAGTGTCAGACGCAAGTGCTGCGCCCCAGTTTGGAAGTGCACTGGACACCGCCACCTCCACCACCTCCTAATCTCGGTGATCTCAATGGTGACGGCGTGGTGAATGGCGTCGATCTAGGAATGGTGCTGGGTTACTGGGGCATAGCCAACAGCCCCGGCGATGCCAACAACGATGGGCTCACCGATGCCGCCGATCTTTCGCTGGTGATCTCGGGTTGGGGCGGCTGACATCTGATGCCATCCGCTATGGGCAGGAAACTCGGCTGGATCGGGCTGGGTGTGATGGGCCGTTCCATGGCGGGCCACTTGCTTGCGGCTGGCAACGAACTCACTGTATTCACTAGAACGCGATCATCGGCTGCCGCACTGATTGCCAGAGGCGCTCGCTGGGCCGAGTCGCCGCGCGCCTGCGCCGAGGGGCAGGATGTGGTGTTCTCGATGGTGGGCCTGCCCGCGGATGTTGCGGAGATTCATCTGGGCGGGTCGGGCACTCTGAGTGCCAGAACCCCCGCATCTCTGATCGTGGATATGACAACGAGTTCTCCGACTCTGGCACGAGAGCTCGCCTCGCAAGGCAAGAGCCGTGGCGTTGCGTTCATGGATGCACCGGTCTCCGGTGGAGATGTCGGGGCGAGAGAGGCGCGACTGTCAATCATGGTTGGGGGAGAGACTGCTGCAGTGGAGCAAGTGCAACCGCTGCTGAGTTTGATGGGTCAGACGATTGTGCATCATGGCGCGGCTGGTTGTGGCCAGCATGCCAAAGTTTGCAATCAGATTCTGGTGGCCGCAAACATGATCGGAATGAGCGAGGCCTATGCCTATGCGGAAGCAGCAGGTCTGGAAGGCGCCAAGGTGCAACAGTCGGTGGCAGGTGGTGCTGCCGGAAGCTGGACTGTCAACAACTTGCTGCCTAGGGTGCTGCGCGGAGACTTCGAGCCCGGTTTCGCAGTAGCTCACTTCCTGAAGGACCTCGACATTGCGCTCAGCGAAGCGAAATCAATGGGCTTGCGGCTAGAGGGGATCGCCCTGGCGGAGCGGGCCTATCGATTGCTCTCTGAATCCGGCAGCAGCCGTAAGGGAACTCAGGTACTTGCTGAACTGCTTCGGCATGAGAGGGGATGGCCCGATCACTTGGTGACGGTGATGTCAAGTCGCGACCAACCATCGCCATCGGCGACGGCGTGAAGCGTCCAACCATCCAGGACTAGTTCAGACGGAGCGCCGTTGCCCTCTGCCGCCTTGGCCAGAAAACTCAGCATGTTCATCGCGACCTCCGTGGAGCGCCTCTTGCGCGGGGAAAGTGGAGGGGAGGTGTAGGCATCCAGCAGTTGTGCTTCGGCAAGTTGGGTCAATCCCTCGGCAGTCAGCCCGCGGCTCATTGATTTCAGAGTCGCCAGGTCAATCGTGTCACCTCGGTCGAGCACCAGCACTCGCGCGCCGTAATAGTTTTTGCCCTCCTTTCTGATGCTCGCGCCATCGACCACCACGGTAGGAGTGTTGCCTACCTGGGTAGCGATCCCAGTTGCCAGATCAATCTCTACGCACCCATTCTCGCTGATACCCACTCCACCGCGGATACCGGACTGTGCCAGTGCCGCGACCAGTCGACCGATTCGATTGCGTTCAAGGAAGTGAGAGTCGGTGAGTACCCACGGCTCCAATCCCATTCCCGTTCCATACCGCGGCCCCAGCAGCGTGGGTTCGGGCGGATTATCACTGTCATCCTGCACAACTGGTTCGGCGATCCCCAAGGCCTCGGCGCTGCTTCCGCCGTGGAACATCGTGGCACCCATCATGGCATCCCCCGCGCTGGTACCTGCCAGCACGCCACCGCGTGCCAGCAATCGGCGCATAGCGAGCAGCTCTGGTGAGTCCTTTCCACCGGCCCGATATCGATCAACTATTCGCTTCTGATCGCCACCGGTGAAGAAGAGCGCCGTGGCCTGATCGATCAGTTGCACGCCGCGCTCACTGGCGTCCCCGCGCCGCAGTACCTCCAGATTGGCCGAGGCGCAGATCTCCGCGAATGGAAGAACAGTCAGCCGTGCTTCATCCAACTCATCACCACTTGCCGCCGTGACAATGACGATTCGACTGGCTTCGCCAGCTGCTTCGCAGAGTTTGTGGTGCACTTCGGCGTTCTCGCGCCTGAGTCCGCCACCGATGGCGAGGAGGACGCCCTGAGGATGCCCGCTTGATGGATGCGAGGCTGCTTCACCACTAGGCAGAGGGTGACCTTCGACAACGATCGCACTTGCCGCGCCGCTCGACTCCTGCTTCATGTCATCAAAGATGCCAACCTCGAATCTGCCCCGGCAATCGGCGGCACCGCGGTACATACCTACAGTGCTGTAGGGCATGGAAATGCGCCCGCCCGCATCGATGGCGATGAGCCCGCCATCGTCCTTGCGCAGAATGTCGAACACCAGATGACGAGCGGCCTCATCGACGGTCTCGCCACCGAACTGCATTCTCGCTGCCACCGATCTAGCCACACCGTGACGAATGAACTCTTCGCCGGTTCCCGTGCAACTCACGGCGCACACATCGCTGGCATAGCTGCCCGCTCCCACGATAGGCGAGTCACCCACGCGGCCATGCTGCTTGCCGTTCAGTCCGCCAGTACTCGTGGCGACCGCCAGATGACCAGCCGAATCAAGGGCAACGCATCCAACGGTTCCGTAACGCGACTCGGCGCGCCTGGGCCACTGCGGGCTCACCTGTGATGCAGTGGGCTTACTTGCTGCAGCCCGTTCCCGCAACACTTCCTCCAGCATGAGGCTGCGCCGCTCCGTACCGAAGTAATCATTGGGGACGAGTTCTACGCCGCACTCCCTCGCAAACTCATCCGCGCCCGGGCCAGCCAGCAGCACATGCCGCGTTTTCTCCATAACCATGCGAGCTACGGTGATTGGGTTCTTCACGGTGGTCACTCCGGCGACGGCTCCACATCGCATCGACGCTCCATCCATGATTGAGGCGTCGAGCTCGTGAGTTCCCTTGGCTGTAAACGCCGCGCCGCGCCCGGCATTGAAGAGCGGGTTGTCCTCTAGGTTCAATACCACCAGTTCACAGACATCGAGGGAACTCTTCCCCTGCTCCAGCGCCGTGGCGCCGATTCGCAGCGCGTGCGAGAGAGACTCGCGGTAAAGCTCTATGAGGCGAGCGGGCGCATCGGGATCCATGGTGCCAGCGCCGCCGTGGATGGCGATGGCCCAGCATCCAGTGGTCTGAGTACTCGCGGTTTCAGTGTTCATGTTCTTTGAATCTGGAGCACTGCCCAGCGCCAGGGTGAAGAGCGCGCAGGTGAACGCGCTAACTGAACTTAGCTTCAATAATGGACACATCATCGGCCCCGAGTGCCACTCCGACGTGGCGGATCCGAGCAAAAATGAAACTCGATGTCTGGCTGGGTCATCAGAATACGTCTGACCGCCTCGCCGATGATGCGTCGATCATCGATTGGCAGGACTGAGATTCTGGAATCTTTGCTGGGTGATTGCACGGGGCGCGGGTAGTTGGTCGCTGTTCTGATGGGATGGAAGTGGAGAGGCTACCCGTGAGTCTGCTCTGTGAGCAGCGATGCGGATGCCAATGTTCGCAGGCGAGAGAACGGCCTGGGCGGCACCCAGCGCCACCGCGGCACTGGGCATGCCCCAGACCACGCTCGTTTCCTTGGATTGGGCAAAGGTCAGCCAACAACCGGAGGCGATCAGTTGGTCATCTTCCAACCGCACTCAAATAGTTGAAAACACGGATCCATACCAAGGCTCCCTTCCGACACTTCGATGGCGCTGGCCTCGGAGAGTTTCGACTCAAGACTGCTTGCGTGTGTGTAAGCGCTCCTCTAGGATCTCCCTGCGAAGGGTTCATTCCAGCTGGATTTCAGGGCAGCAAGGCACTCACAAGTACCACCAATGTGCGGGATTTTTGGAGTAATACGAGTAGAGGGTATCGGTCTATCTGATCGGTGGATGTTGCGTGACATGGCGGATCAGATGCGCCACCGGGGTCCCAATGGCGAGGGCTTCCACCTCACTCGCAATGCCGCCATCGGCATGCGACGGCTGTCCATCATCGATCTCAATGGTGGATGGCAGCCTCTCTACAACGAAGATCGAACCATCGCCCTCGTCTGCAATGGCGAGATCTACAACTTTCCCGAACTGCGGGAGTCGCTGAAGTCACGCGGGCACCAGTTCGCCACCTCGAGCGACTGCGAGACCATCGTCCATCTGTATGAGGATTACGGGGTCGATTGCGTGCACCACCTAAGGGGAATGTTCGCCTTCGCCCTCATCGATGAGCGGAAGCAGAGAGCTCTGCTCGCCCGCGATCGCATGGGTGAGAAGCCCCTATCACTGGTAGAGCGCGATGGCAGCCTTGTTTTCTCCAACGAACTTCGCGCCCTGGTCGGTGCTGGCGTGGTCCCGTTTGAGATGGACCCCGACGCCATCCGCTCCTACTACTACTGGAACTTCGTTCCTGAACCCGCCTCGGCCCTGCAAGGCGTACGCAAGCTCCCAGGGGGTTCTTACCTTGACATTGATCTGCGGACTGGTCAGCAACGGGAGGTGAAGTACTGGCGCCTCACTGATTCGCCGCCAGTCAGCGGAGAACCCATCGAGCGGCTGCGGGCCAAACTGGACAGTGTCGGTAGGTCGATTATCCGCAGCGATGTTCCCATTGGAATCGGACTCTCCGGTGGCATTGACTCCTCCGCCATCGCGGCGCTTGCTAAGCGGCATACCAGCCGCCCGGTCACCGGATTCACCGTGGGCTATGACGGCCACTCATTTCAGGACGAGCGCGAAGCGGCTCGCCAGTTCGCCAAACACATTGACATTCCCTTCGCCGAGATCAGGCTGGGAGTTGACCGTGTAGTCGACGAGTTCCCCATGAACTGCCTGTGTCGCGACGATCCACTAGCGGATCCAAGCGCACCAAGTGTGCACGCATTGATGCGTCTGTCGCGCGATCATGATGTCCCGGTGATGCTCACGGGCCACGGCGGGGACGAGTTGTTCTGGGGCTACCAGTGGTTGCGCGACTCCGTGGAACACAATGAGCGCAAGTGCGCTCTCTTGGCCGGTAAAGCCGGCCTAGTTGACTATTTGGGGCTTCGCAAGCCTCCCATCAGTCTCACCGGACTCGCCAGCTGGTTCGAGGGTGGTTCAGGTTTGCTGGATGGTTTGCGCGCTTATCGCCGTGACCGGCGCACCTCCGCCAAGCAACTGGTGTTCTGGGACATTCGCTCGGAGTTCCAAGACGGTGAGCGACACTTGGTGGCCGCTTCTGGTCTGACTCTTCGCATGGCAACAGCCCCATCCGCTCGAGTGTTCACCGGGGCGAAGTGGTGGGCGGATATAGAGATGTCAATGACCCAGCTGGTTTGCGACACCTATCTCCAATCGAATGGCCTCGTGCTCTCCGATCGACTGAGCATGGCCAACAGCGTGGAGGCACGAACACCTCTGGTTGACTACCGGCTTGCTGAACTCATCATCGGACTCCGCAAGACACGCAGCGATCTGAGCCTCGGCCATAAGGCGCGGCTCAAGGGAGCACTAAGCGACCTGGTGCCGCCTTTCGTTTTCAAGCGCCGTAAGCGAGGATTCACTCCGCCTTGGCGCAAGTGGACCAGGGCGCTGATGGGTCGATACGGCGAGGACATGGCAACAGGTGTGCTGGTTGATCGAGGCATCATCCGCCGCGATGCCGCCGAGAGATTTGCGGGTGGCTTCGACTGGTTGCACAGACCGATGCCTCTGGCGTTTCCCACACTAGTGCTGGAGCAGTGGGCCCGTGGCATGGTGGGGCTGGAGAGGGATGCGCGCGACCGCTTCGCTCATCGCTCGGGCGAGCCGGACTTGAGCGAAAAGCGTGAGTCTGTGCCCAACGCTGCCTGAGCGCGGGGTGAATTGGCCGTCAACTTTGCGTCTATTCCCTTCGCTGCGGAGGCACGATCAGACAACCGATCCATGCCGGATCAACGGCGGCCTTTGTCTGCCAACCAAGCGGGAATACGAGAATGTCTCCTACCTCGGGAGAGAAGTCCGGACGCACGCTGGTGATCGATGACGTCCAGCCGGGGAGACGCCGCGCCGACTCTTCACTCTTGGTCTGCCATACACCGACTCCACCTCGGCGAGCGAAGTCGGTGATGTTGATCCAAGGACTCAACTCGGCACTGCCATCAATGAACAAAGCGGGATGATCTGGACTGTAAGCCGCGAGATTCCCGGCGCACCACGCATCGCCGATTGCAAAGGGAATGGGTGCAGGTCCCGCCAACTCGTGCCAGTGCTGAGCGATTCGCGTCGCCATGCGCTCCC
>SIAA01000013.1 GCA_009692045.1 Phycisphaerales bacterium
GGCGACTCGGCGTTGGCAGTGCCGGTGGGTTGCGTGGTGCCATTCTTGCGACCGCTGGAGAAGAAGTCTGAACCGCCTCCCATGTTGACAATGAGGCTGAAAGAGAGAGCGCCCGTGGATCCGAAGTGATACTCGTTGGTTCCTGACTCACCCTGTGCGGGCATTCCAGCTGCGAGGAAGTGGTCGTCGCCGGTTAGGTCGATCAACATTCCCATCGCTTGCTGCGCCGCGGATCCTTGCGCCAGGATGTCGCCTCGGTACTGATCGTTGCCACTCTGATCCACGAGTACCCCGATTCCCAGATCCCACGCGCAGCCTTGCGCCGCAGAGAGTGCGGCCTGGTAGCAATCGTCACCGCCATCATCGAGCAAGACGCCGGATGCCTGGTGCACTCCTGTGCCCTGAGCGTAATGATCGCCGTTGTATCGATCTCTGCCGCTGCCATCATGCAGGATTCCGAGAGCGCGGAAGTATCCAGCGCCCTGAGCGTGTTCGCCTGCGACATACAAGTCGTCTCCACTGAGGTCATCAAGAATCCCCACGCCACCGGCGGCGTAATGACGGATGCCGAAGCCGCTTCCTTGACCGAACGATGCCCACGCGCCTGCGGTGCCGTGAACACTGCTGGCGAAGGGGCCGGCCGAATAGGTGTCATTGCCAGCGGCGTCAATCAGCGCTCCCACGCCACCAGGGCCGCCCGCGCCCTGACAGAACACGCCGCCGCGATAGGTGTCGTTTCCCGCTAGATCAATGAGTACCCCGGCTCCCACAAATGCCGCTCCCATCGACCACGACTGCGACTCATAGCGATCATCACCAGCGCGATCAAGCAAGAGCGCACTTCCTAGGAGTGCAGCTCCGCAACCGAAGCAGTTGGCTGAATACTCATCGTTGCCGGCGTGATCATCGATGAATGACAAACCCAGCAGGGCACCGGCTGGGCCCTGACTCCTGCCTCCCCAGTATCGATCGTTGCCTGCGATATCAATGATTCCCTGGTTTCCGATCCAGGGATCCGACCACTGATAACTATCATTGCCTCCGGGGTCGAACACAGCAGCGATTCGAGACATGTCATAGCGGTTGTCTTCTCCAGTTCCCACTACTACCCATCCAAGTTGATCGATCTGTTCCGCGATGATCACCGCTCCCTCGACGGCACCTGCGAGTTCGTCGGGCAGTGGCATGATCGCTTCCATCTTGGCGTAGTCGATCTCCGGCTGCACCAGCACATCAATGTGCTTGAGAGCATGCACGAACACCTCGGGAGGAATCGTCGCGGAGAAACGGAGGGCAGCGCAGGCTGCCTCCACCTGATCGGGATTGGCTGCCAAACCTTCGGTGGCGATGGCGGCTAGCGATTGAACTGTCTCTACCAAACTGAGGTCGGTCGTCGGCGATACGCGGAGATCTTGAAAGAACTCACGGGCCCCGTTGAGCAGAAAGTCCATCACGAATACCGGTGACATTGGGCCATTGAAGGGAAGCGATCCCTGCGAACCAAGCTCAGGCGGTGCGGTTCCCAAACAGCGCGCGACCAGCGTCGCCGCCGTGTGCTGCGGTCGCGTAGCGCAAGAGTCGTTTGGCTCCCTGATCCAGCGCGCGATGTCTGCCGTAGCGAGTGGTGACTGGGCACACGCGCGGACAACGAAAGGCTCGAGTCCGTCGGGTGTCGCCGTGGACTTTGCAGCCAGCGTCGCAGTGAGCAGCCGCAGCGGTCCATCCATCTTTGCCGCTGCCACGGCCTCAAGCGCGATTGACTGCCACGCCAGTGGGTCTGCCGCTACCGAGGGCACGACCTGCGCGGGGTCAGTGGCCCGAAACGGGAGCATCAATGTGCCGGTGAACGCGATCTTGTCCTTGAGTTGGATTGACACGGTGACCGCGGGATTCGATCTGTCCACCGCCACGGGAATGCGCCACGATCGAGTGCCTGCGGGTCGATAGATGAGTTCGATGTGATCGCCCTCTGACTTGGCGGCGAGTACTCGCGCCAACGCCGCTGCGCTCGCTGGTTGCCCATCGATTGATTCCAGACAGTCAGGTCGGCAGAGAGTCGGCGACTCAATGCCAGTTCCCCCGAGAGGACCGGGAAGGATATTGCTCACGATGCAGCCACCGGGCAGATCGCGCACCTGAAGTCCCAGCCAGGCATCGCCTGCGGCGGCGCGAGCGGCGGTAGTCATACCGAGGGCAATCAGCGCAAAAAGGGCTGATGCGGCCTGATTGCGGGAGATTGTCCTCATCGCACGAGCGTACACGCGCTGTCAGGCGTGTAGATTGGCGCGATGGCACGCCGAGGCAAGCAACCAACCCATCCTTTCACCAAGGCAGCCCGCGGGATCCGCTTGCAGAAGGCGCTTGCCGCCGCGGGCATTGATAGCCGCCGCCGCTGTGAGGAGTTGATTGAGCAGGGTCTCGTGCAGGTGAATGGCCACTTCATTGACGCGCTTCCAGCTTGGGTTGATCCCGAAAAAGACTCAATCTTGGTCGAAGGCAAGCCGCTGCGCAAACAGCAGAGGGGCGTCTATGTAATGCTCTTCAAGCCCAAGGGTGTACTGAGTACGGTAAGAGACCCCGAGGGCAGGCCAGGCGTTCTCGACATGGTCGAGCATTACAGTAAGGCGCGGCTATTCCCAGTGGGACGATTGGACATCGACGCTTCCGGGCTTATCTTGCTCACGAATGATGGCGAACTGGCGAACCGACTCACTCATCCTCGCTATGAGATGACGAAGGGCTATGAACTGACCGTGAAGGGGGAGGTTGGTGCCGATTCCATCCGCAGGATTGAACAGAAGTTGTTCGTGACGGCTGAGAGTCGAGGCACGGCTCGTGGGACCACCTCGAGCCTGGAGATCATTACCCGGGATCGGGATCGCACCATCCTGTATATGGAGTTGCGGGAGTCGCGCAACCGAGAGATTCGTCCTGTGATGCTGGCACTTGGTCATCCAGTGACCAAGATGCGGCGAGTTCGAATCGGACCTCTCGAGCTGAAGTCGCTAGCAGTAGGCGAGTGGCGAGACCTGACAACTGAGGAACTTGGTCGCCTTCGCAAGGAGGCCTTTGCCGATGCCGCCACCATCTTCCGTCGGCGCAGCGCCGCCGAGCAGAAGGCTAAGAGCCGTAACGAAGCCAGCCCCCCATCTGCCGTGGCATCGGCGGCGCCCAGAGCCGCCCCCAAGTCGGACGAATCGAGGTCACGCCGCCCGTACCGCAAGACGCGCACGCGCCTAAAGTAGTTGGAGAGTTCCCTATGCCGCAGTATGAATACATTTGTGAAAAAGATGGCGAAGTCTTGACCCTCCTGCGTCCCATGCGCGACGCCGATGCACCGGTTGCAGACCCTAAGGCTCTTGGACGCGTGTTCATCCGCAAACACTCGGTATTCGGCGTGGCCGGATCAAGCTCTGGAGGTGGTCATGTCCACTCAGGTCCCTCCTGCCCCTGTGGAAAGCCGCAGTCCTCATGTGGCTCGCGCAACTGATGTGGGCTCAGGTGTCTGAGCGACTTTTCAAGCGACTGCGGCGCGCGACCATGGCCGCTGTGCTAACTGCACTGGGATCGATCACTGCCACCGCACATTGCCAAAGTTTGCCCCAGTCCAGTTCTCTTCTAGTCATTGCCCACTCGCCGGAGCTAACGGAGGTGGCGCAAGAGTGGCAGAGCTACCGCGCGGCCCAGGGGTGGCGCGTTGAGCGGATCGAACTCAGAGCGGATGACTTCCCCGAGCCTCTTCGAGCGCGCATTCGTCTTCATCTCGATGGCGTGGAGCAGGGATGTTCGAAAGCAGTCCTGCTGCTGGGTGACGCCGATGCAGTTCCCTGCTTCCTCGTAGAGCAGACCGAGCCAAGCATCGCCGAAGGAAGCCCACCTCAGTACGCCACTGACCTTCCTTATGGATGCGCCGATGGGATCGATTTCCCCGATGCGGCAGTGGGAAGGGTCCCGGCGCGCACACCACTGGAGGCACGAACTGTGCTTCAGAAGGTGAAGCGATATGAGATGGCGCCGAGCGGCGACTGGCGACGCCGCATCGAACTCGTTGCTGGCGAGGGCCACTTCGGGGGCTTCGACACCCTGCTCGAGACGCTCTCGCAGGGACTGCTGACCGAGGGAGTCCCTGCCAGCATGTCGCTGCGTGTTTCCTATTGCAAACCAGGATCACCGTGGTGTCCTGCCCCATCAAAACTGCGCCAGACCGTAGATGCCCAGTTGGCTGCGCCCTCTTTACTGTTCAACTACATGGGTCACGGAAGTGATCGATCCCTCGATCAGATGCGGGTCGGAGCTAGGAAGATTCCCATTCTCCGTGTCGAGGACTTGCCCCCGGGGCCGAGCCTCGAGTTGCCCTCTCGTCTCCCCATTGCGATTCTCGTCTGCTGCAGCGCGGGTCACTTTGATCGGACGGATGCCATGCCGTGTCTAGCCGAATCAATGCTCTTTGCTCCGACTGGGCCAGTCGGAGTAATCGCTGGCAGCAGACCAACTCATCCATATGCCAACGCCATTCTCGAACGAGATGCGTTGACGGCGCTCTGCTCGGGCCGTGTCAAAGAACTTGGCAAACTCGATCTGTACATTGACACTTCACTTTCCAAGCCATCGCAGGGCGACATCATTGACGCGATTGCGACGCCCATCGCCCTCGCACAGGGATGGAAGACCTCGCTGCCGCAACTGAGGCAGATGCACGCCGGGCTCTACAACCTCCTCGGGGATCCGTGTACCCGTTTGGCGCTACCGCCAGATCGTTCCACAGTGACACAACTGCAGATTGCCGGAGGGATGATTCGCGGTCGAGTTCCCGGCATGACATCAGGTGAGGTGACGATCGATGTGGAGAGGGCGCGCCAACTGGTTCCCGGCCTGATTCCGGTGGATGGCGAGCGTGACAAACAACTTGAGGAGAAGTGTCTGGCCAACTGGGAGAGAGCGAATGCGCCACTGCTACTGCAGATCAAGTGTGCAGTAGTTGATGGCTTGTTTGAGGCGCCGTTTGAGACGCTGGCCTCTCCCCGCTGGGCCGCCATTCGTGTCTCAGCCGTGGGTGAATCGGAGTCCGGCGGCGAGGTCGAAGGGCTAGGTTGGGCCGCTGCGCCTATCCTCGCCCCATGATCATTCATGGAGTTGACTTCTCTGGGGCCGACTCAGGCGCCACTTCACGGATTCGCATTGCCAGCCGCACTCTTGGCTCCCGTGGTGGCGAATCAGTTAGGGTTGAGCGCGTCGATCGAAATACGCTCCTCCGTCTGATTCGTGCCAGTTCGTTGGATGGAGGCAGGCATTTGTGGCGAGTCAATGCCGCGATGGGGTTGCCGCTTGAGGCGGTCTCCAAACATGAGGTTGCGCTCGACTGGCTGGAGGTCGCGAGGTGGATGAATGCCTTTGGCGCACCCAGGCCTTGGCGAACGGCCATGCGACTGACTGAGCGCGCGGAGCCCCGCCGCACCGCAGATCGGGAGTTTCGAACTCCCATGGCTCCCATGAATCTGCGCTCGTTCAAACAAACCTGGGTGTTCATTTGTCAGGTGCTTCTTCCGCTGGCGGAAGAGGGCCAGGTGAGCATCAGCCCCTGCCGCGTTGTTGGAGGTGCGGCATGCACCCTCGCTGAGGGTTGTCCATCGTGGGTGCTGCGGGCTCGAAACTTGCCCGCCAAGGGATACACCGGAGATAGCGCTGGCCCAAAGCGGGCTCGCGCGGGCATCGTTGCCGCGCTCGCCGAATGCGGCATCCTGCTTGATACGCGCGTGTCTACCGAGGCCATTGATGAACCGAGCGGCGAACTTCTTGACGCTGTCCTCCTCTCTACTGATCCCGTCGAGCGATCTTCCCCTGAAGTGGCAAGGCTCGAGGGTTGGATTTGCTAGGGCCCCCAGCAGAGTTGCCCTAGACGCCGCGAGTCTGAGGATCCCAGATGACCTTGTGCATCTGCACCTGCATCCGCACCGCCAACCGATCGGCTAGTACCCACTCAGCCAAGACCCGAGGGTTCAGTCCCTCATGGCCAGCGATGTCCAAGCCAGCCGCTTGCCTAAACACCGGCCCCATTAGTACGGCCTTGCACCTGCTGATAAGCGAGTGTTGCTCGATCATCGACTTGGCCCAGTCATAGTCAGCGCGATCCCCAATGACGAATTTCACTTCATCCAACGAGTTCAGTTGAGGGATGTTTGACCAGAGATTCTTCTCTGTCTCGCCGCTGCTTGGACACTTGAGATCCATAATCCGAATCACCCGAGGGTCGCAAGCTGAGATATCCAGCGATCCGGAAGTCTCTAGCAATACAGTCAGCCCGCGGTCGCACAGGCCATTCATCAGACCATGCACCGCTCTCTGTGCCAGCGGCTCGCCGCCCGTTACTTCCACCAGCGGACATCCGAAAGCGCAGACCTGCTCGATGATCTCGATGACGGCACGCGTGACCCCCTCGCGGAATGCATAGGCGGTATCGCAGTAGGCGCAGCGCAGAGGGCAGCCGGTTAGTCGAACGAACACGCATGGCTCGCCCACCCAGGTGCTCTCCCCCTGAATCGAGTGGAAAACCTCATTGATGCGGACTGTTGGTTCGGAGGGGAGAGGGAGAGTCATCGGTGAACACGCTACTGCGCAAAAGAAAGGTCGCCGCACAATGCGACGACCTCAAATGCCCAGAAGAGGACTTGAACCTCCAAGGGATTGCTCCCACCAGCACCTCAAGCTGGCGCGTCTGCCGATTCCGCCACCTGGGCAAGGCTCCCCCACCCATGGGTCTGGGTCGACCCCTGAGGTGGGGCGGGGATTATAGCGTTGTCTACTGAGATCCGACTCGGACACCTAGTGCCAGTTGGAGAGCAACAGGCTCAAGTCATCGCCGTTGGTAAGGCCATCCCCATCGATATCGCCAATCGGCGTTCCCCACGCCGCGAGCAAGAAAGAGAGATCGTGGCCGTCGATCAAGCCATCATGATTCAAGTCAACATTCTCATGGCACATGTCGAGGCGTCCATCGTTGTTGAGGTCGAGAGCCGGCTCATCGATGATTTCACAGGAGTCAAGCCATCCGTTGTTGTTGCAGTCCCGAGTGGCATCGCCGCTTATCTCCAGAGCATCATCGATCCCATTTTCATTGCAGTCAGCTGATAGTGAGTAGATGAACACCATCCCCGACGCACCGCCGCCGATGTCGCTCATTGGTGCGCTGACAGCGAGTGAGGTTCCATGCAGGGCGATCGCTCGTCCATAGGTATCGAACGCACCGGCTATGTCGGCTGTCAGTACAGCCTGCCGATTCCAGGACCCATTGCCTCTTCGAATGAAAACCTCGGCTGACCCGGCATCGATTATCGCTGAGCCCTCCGGCCCAATGTCAGCGTTCCATGCGCCGATGACGGCGCGAGGTCCGGAAACTGCGAGATGCCAGCCGAAGCGCGCCTCAGCTTCGATGTTGGCGCTGACCAGTGGAGAGCTGCCAAAGAGCCAGGTGCCGTCACTGGCGAGAGTGCAGGTGTAGGCACATCCACAGTTGACGACACCGCTGATATCCCTTCCCTGAGCCGAGATCAGAAGCGAGTTGCCATCGCTGGAGACAGCCTCACCGAACAGGTCGTTGGCGGCTCCATCTGGTGCCGTGATCTGGGCGCTATGTATCCACAATCCATCGACTTCAACAAACTCGTGAACAGACCCCTGGTTGCTCACGGTGCCGACATCATCTCTAGGGGCTCCCACAAACAGGCGGCCACCATCAACGGTCACAGCTTCGCCGAACCGATCACCAGCCGCCAACGCCGGAGACTGAAGTGACTGCACTTCAATCCATCCACCAAGCCCATCGGAGTGAAACACGGCCAGACGGCCCGAATCTGTGGCACCAAAGTTCGAGCGCGGGATGCCAATGAAGATCCAATCGTCAAAGGCAGCGACTGCCCATCCGGCCAAATCATCGGCATCAAGGGCGGCCGGTGCAATCACCATAGGTTCGCTCCACTGCCCATCAATGGCACGCTCGATCGCGTAGGCACCCCCCGAATCGGCTCCGGCGGGGGTATCTCGATAGGGAGCACCGATCACGGCCAGATTGCGGTGTGTAGCAATGGCGCGCCCGAATTTGTCGCCCGATTGACCATCAGGTGCGGTTATGTGTGCATTGAGCTGCCAGGCTCCAGTTGAGGTCTTGCGATACGCGTCCACCGCACCGGCAGCGGGCGCGCTCGAGCCAGCAGCAACGGATGCCCCGATCAACATGGCATCGTCACTCATTGCCAAGCCCACACCGAACTCGCTGCCACTTACAGGAAGAGATGAACTCTGCAGAACTTGAGTGTTACAGATCTTGCGTGTGTAGCTCAAATTGGCCTGCGCGGATCCCAAGCTGCCCTGACAGTCATAGCCGACATCGCTTGATGCAACGATTCGGATCGTTGCGTAACCCTCAGGCACGAGGAGACTGAAGTAGCTGCCCGAGATGGTGATATCGGCCTGGCTATCGACGCAAGAGACACCCGAGGATGCGGTGCCAATTAAGGTCCCATTCAGATAGACCGAGACGAATTCAAGAGCCGGATTATCGAAGTCTCCGCGCAGCCGCAATCGAACTGTCACATCGCCGGAGGGTTCTGGAACTCCCCATGACGAACTCTCATATCCGGTGTACGACAATGGCACCCCCGAGAAGCTCCTGACAAATGGGCAATCAGCTCGCGCCTCTGTTGAGAGCGCGGTGCTGGTAACGACAGCAAGCACTGTGCTGCAGTGCCTCGCCGCGATGAACGATTTGACGACTCTTGAAAACATAGTTGGCGCTCTCGAAACCGATGGATCCGACATCCAATCAATACGATGCGCCCAGATACTCCGCCCTATTTTCTGAAAGACTTGTAAAAATATAGTGTGTGGATAGCCAGTAGGCGCCCGCAGCCTGCAAACCCCGCTGAGCGGTTATGGGATTGCCCAGTGTTATAGGTCTGCCTAGCTGATCGCCTTCACTAACTCGCGAATCAGGACCAGTTAGCGACTTGAATGGCCAGATCTACTCCGTCGGTCACGCCATCGCCGTTGATGTCTCCTCCTGCGCTAGAGCCGAAAGCTCCTAGAAGGATCGCCATGTCGGTGCCGTTGACTAGACCGTCACCATCGAGATCGCCGGGGATGCTCGGTGCGGAGCACTGCAGACCTGTGATCTCCACATCATCGATCGCCGCTTCTACGAGTGAACCAGAACCAAAGTCCTGAGCGCGAACTCGGAACCGAACACTCGCGGTAGGAGCCACGAAGTTCGACACTCGATAGGTCTTCTTCACCCAGGCATTGGTACTGCCATCGGTGGGGATGGTCTCCAGCGCCACCCACGTGGTGCCGCCGTTGTTAGAGATTTCTATGGGCAGCACATCTGCTGCCGCGCCGCCGCCGGTGTTATTGGAGTACCACAGCCAGAAGGAGAGGTCAGCACCCGATTGCCCTGCCATGTTGTAAGTTGGCGAAGTCAGCGTGGTGATGCCGCCGTCGATATCATTACTGCCTGCGCCACCGCTTACATGTTGACCGGTGATCCAGCAGTTCGTGCCGGCCGCCGTGTGGTCATCGCCAGGCTGGGCACTGGTTGCGACAGGATCGGCGTTGACCCAAATGCCAGTAGTAGCAGCATCATCAGACGCGCCAACTACCCATCCACCACTCGTTTCACAGTAATCAGAGACTAGAGTTTCCACCCCAGTCGCGCTGCTAGCGGCATAGACCAAAGTCGGAGCAGTCAGTGGACTTGCCACCACTCCACCATTCGAGTTCGAGGTGAAGTAGTACTGCAAGGCTGACCCGCAGGTGGTGGCGGGAATCTGCACGGTGTAGGAGTTAGAAACTGTCTGCGTCATGTTCACCACCGCATAGGCACCGGTTCCGCCCACGCGCCAATACAGCTTGCCCGTACCGGCAACTGGAGTCGAACCATTGGTAGCGACTTGCATGGAAATCGTTGTGTTGCCCGCGGGGGATACCAAAGCTGGCAGCCCTCCCGGGAAGGTGAAGGAAAGAGGAGAAATCATCGGCCCAGGGAGCCCGTGGGCGCTGAAGCCGGAGTTGATCTGCGCAAAGTGCGGCGATCCATTAGAGAGGTTGCCGTCGTTATCGTCGAGGGTGAGCCAATCGATCGTGATGTCGGCGTTAATCAGGCTTCCGGTATGGAGCAGGATCGAGTTCACCGCCAGATTAGCCAGCACGTCGCGGAAGTTAGGAACTCCTGCTCCGTACAGATACTGGCGCACATCCCACACGCAACCGGAAAGCAACTGCCCGCAGGCGTGGATCTCGCTGCCGCAAGTGGAGCATCCGGAGGCGCTGTACATGCAAGTATTGTTGGCATCACGAATACCGGAGGAACAGGACTGGAATCCGATGCCCACAGAGGTGTTCTCAGTGATGAGCAATCCCATCACATCGCCTAAACCTTCGCCATAGGCACCTTGGCCGCTGCCTGCGACCGCGACCAGGTGATGGCCATACTCGTGGTGGACCACTGACGAGAATGCCGTGTTGTTGCAGCCGCCTCCCGAGGAGTAAAAGTTGATCGATGTGCCGTTGTAGTAGGCATTGCAGGTGGATGCCAGGTTCACATTCACGGGGAAACTGGTCTGGCCGGCAATGGTTGGATAGTTAGGGTTGTAGGCGAGAGTGAAGTCTCGAACCACATTCGAGTGCAGGTAGGCGTTGACGGCCGCGCGAGACTGCTCACTCGAGTTTGCCGCATTGAACAGGAATGATGCGGTGCCGTTGCCGGGAGCGTCGGTTGTCAGAGACTCATTGCTGCCACTCTGGTTGTAGGTAACGAAATACTGTCCGCCTACCGAGGCTGACAAACTCACTGTTTCCGTTCCGATTGCGGTGGCATCGAACTGTCCCAGCGAGTTGGCAAATGAACTGCCGTTGGGACCAGTCACTGACACATATGGAAGGGGTGTCGAGGTCTCGAGGCCACAGGCATCTGCGGCCGGCCCCACCGTGGCCATGCCACTAACCACACCAGTTACGTTGTAGCAAATCTGGTCTTCTTCGAAGAGCACCTCGCCGGATTCGACATCGGCGACATAGAGGAGTTTCTGCAAGTCGATACCAGCGACGCCACGCTCGATGATGAAACTAACGGCGAGGCGTGGCGCAACCGATTCGTTATCCGTACCCGCAAAGATCACCATCTGGGGGCTCGTGATCGCAGGCGCGTCACGGAACTGAGCCAGGGCGCCCTTGGCATAGACGCGCGAATCCAGCCGAGAGGGAGGCAGAGCCTTCCCGCGCACGCTGTCGGCAAACCCGCCGAGGTCGCGCAGATCGGCTGCCGCGAGCACGAGGGGGAAACCGGCCTCGTTGCGAACAAGCAACTTGAGCTGACTGCGAAACACCGGGATGCCCTCAACCTGCTGAGTGAACGCCACCAACATGAACTCGTACGAGCCTGATTCATCATTCCACTTCACGGGCTGAATGTGGCGGCTGTCATCGAATGGTCCGATGGGAACAAGGTGCTTGGCTGGCACGCCGAACATTCCGGAGTGCTGAGTCACGAACCGATTCGCGGTATCAACTGGGCTGGAACCTGAACCGAATGGCACGCCGTATACGCGGGTGATCCGACCTGACGACTCGCTGAATGACACGCCGGGCGAGTGAGCCTCAAGTGTGTTGATGATCGGGGACGCAGAGGTTCCGTTCACCACTGTTGGCGAGACCAGTTCTGAGGAAAACGCCAGCGCAGAGAGTGTCAGGATGGTGCTAAGGGTGATCGTCGCGGCAGCACGTGTTGTGGGCATCTGTGGTTCCAGGCGGGTGGGGTGGTCAGGATTAGCCGATTCCGATGGTCGTTCGCCAAGTGGGGGCGCGAGTGCACGCCTGATATATGTTTAGCCCAAAGGCGGAAAAGACAAGCAAGAATAGGCGAGTACCAATCAAAAAGCCACAATTGGGTGTGCATTTGGGGAGTTTGGGACACCTAACCCTGGGGATGCCCGAGCTCACTGTTTTGCATAGCCTTGACCAGCCATGGGTAAAGAGAAAGGAGCTCGAGAACCGACCATCGAGAATAGGCGGGCGAGGCACGACTATTCGATCGGCGACACCATCGAATGCGGCCTTGAGCTTCTCGGAACTGAGATCAAGTCGATCAGGGATGGCCATGTATCTCTGGGGGAGGGCTGGGTCCTGGCGCAGGAGGTGCCTCCTACTGCAGAACTTCATGGAGTCCACATCGAGGTCTATGCGCCGGCTGGTGCGGCGCGTCAGCATGAGCCCACCCGGGTTCGGCGCCTGCTAGTTCACAGGCGAGAGATCGTGCGTCTGGCAACTGAGGTAAAGGCCAAGGGTGTCACACTGGTTCCGCTGAAGATTTACTTCGTTCGGGGACGGGCCAAACTTCTAGTAGGAATCGCCACGGGGCGGCGCAAAGAGGACAAGCGGCAAGCCATCAAGGAGCGCGAGACCAAGCGTGAGATAGATCGGGCAATGAACAAGCGTCGCTAGCGCAGCGATTCGGTGTCGATCACGACGGCGCGTCCCTCATCCTCGGCTCGCCGACCTTCGATGCAATCCAGAACTATCCGGGCCACCTCGTCGGGAGAGAGGCAGTTCGCAGGCGGCGCTTGCCGGGTGTCGAAGAGTGTCCGCATGGATGCGGTCTCGGCAAGGCCCACATCAAGAGCAAAGCACCTAATCCCCAGCCCTCTGGCTTCGACCGCTGCCGAGCGCATGTATGAATCCATGGCGGCCTTGCTCGCGGCGTAGGCAAAGAATCCAGGAAAGGGATCGAATGCCGCCTTGCTTGAGATGTTGATGATGCATCCACTCTTGCGTTGGCAGAAGCCGGCCCAGCAGGCAAGGGTCAGGTCGGCAGCTGAAAACGCGTTGTTGCGCATGGTTTCGCGCACCAGCTGCGGGGTGGTGGCACTCATGCTCGCGCTGGGCATCGTTCCCGCATTGTTTATGAGATTGTCAATGGGGCCTAGTTCAGCCTGCACTCTCTCGACGATGGCGTAGGCCAAGTCGGGGTCCCCGAGAGTGCCTTCAACAATTAGCGAGTTCCGTGGCCACTGGCTGAAGTCGCGAGCCGCGCCGCGGGAATGAGCCAGCGATTCGATTTCTTGGACGACACCTTCCAGCTTTGTTCGAGTGCGGCCGCTCAGCGCCACTAAATGCCCTTGTGCTGCAAGGAGCATGGCGGTTGCCCGGCCGATTCCCGTTCCGGCTCCTGTGATCAGGGAAACAGCGGGCAATGGAGCATCATCCGATCAGGCGGGCAATGTCGTTGTAGAAAGTAATGAGGAATACGCCGCCTAGGAGGGCGATTCCCGCCATCGTTGCGATGTTCTGGAACGCCGCCGATGGCGCCTTGCCCGACAACTTCTCATAGCACAGGAAGAGCATGTGACCACCATCAACCACCGGCAGAGGCAGGAAGTTAAGAACCGCAAGATTGACGCTGATCATCGCAAGGAAGAACATTAGGTAGGTCGGACCTCGATCTGCGGCGCGTGTCCCGATGTGCACGATTCCCACCGGCCCCCGTAACTGCTCTACCCCGACAGTGCCGCGGAAGAGTCGATCAAGAGTGAGATAGGTGAGCACGGCGACCTTCCACGACTCGTGCAACCCCATTTGCACCGCTGTGATGGGATTGCCATTGGCGCTGAGTGTGACAAGCAGCGGCTCGAACCAAATCTCTTCGATAGGAACACTCCAGCCGATGGAGTCGATCGCAGTTTGCTGCGGCGCACTCACATGGATTTCGGCGGAGACAGCGGCGGCTGTGGCATCAGCGGAGGGGAAACGCGCCGTCACAGCCACCGAAGTGCCGTCGACTTGTGTCGTGGTTGCCGAGGCTGCTGTGGCCGCTGCGGTTGAGTTTCGTAGTGCACCCAAAATATCTAGCCAGTTGGAGACGGGCTTCCCATTGACCGATTCGATTCGAGTCAGCGGGGGAAACCGCAGCGCAGCCGCGGGCGTGGTTTCATCCGATCCATCCGGCCCAAGCAAAGTGGAGTATGTCTGGCCGATTGTGGGATTACTCCAAGCCGGAGAAAGCATCACGCCCAGCATTCCCCTGCGATCGACGGTAGCCTCAACCAGCACCTGCTGCCCCAGCCGATCCACGGTCAGGCTGATGGTCTTGCCGGCATGTGCTTGAGCGTGGGCTCGAAGCTGACCAGCATCGGGGCCGACCGTATCACCTACGCGCAAGATCATGTCGCCTATGACAAGCGCCCCAAATGCTGAGGAGTCGGGCGAAACCAACTCGATCCGCAGCAAGGGAGCCCAGCCGAGAAGACCAAGACTTCCCCGATCTTCCGCTCGCGAGGCGCCATCAATCTGCGTGGGCCACTCAGGAACTACCGATAGCAACAGCGCGACTGAAGCAGATTCCGTAACTCCTGAACCGCGAGAGAGCTTCCAAGTTGTAAGGAATGGATTGCCCTGCGACTCCCGAGCACCTTGTCGAAGCGAGGCATATGAACTCGCGTTCACTCCGTTGACTGAAAGGAGGTTCGCACTCAGAGTTCTCCCGGCGAAAACCGCTTCACTTGGGGCGCCGCCATCAACTAACCATTCTGCTGGGAGGTTGGCACAGTTCCCCGCGTTCGACCAGAATCC
The DNA here is from genome assembly GCA_009692045.1 of Phycisphaerales bacterium. Taxonomy (GTDB): domain Bacteria; phylum Planctomycetota; class Phycisphaerae; order Phycisphaerales; family SM1A02; genus SYPI01. The sequence goes on from SIAA01000013.1 coordinate 14,611, forward strand.
CGCCCGCAACAGGGCGCGATAGACGCTAGGTCCCGTCTCGGCGGTCAGGTCGAGCGTGCAGCCACTAGCAGGCCACGCGCCCAGCGCCCGCATGCCTCCGTCCTGTTTCGGAGTGGCTGCAATCACCTGCGGTGTGCCAGCGCGATCTACATCGATGGTCAGGCGCTGGTCTTCTGTGCTCAATGCCGAAGCAATCTGCAGATCTGCGAAAGTCTGGATCGGTGCTCCATCAATGGCAACGATGCGGTCGCCCGCCTTCAACCCCGCCGCCGCCCCCGCGCCGTTTGCCTGGAGGGCGCCGATTACCGGCGCTTCAAAGCGAACACCCACCATGAAGGCCACGATGAACATGATGAACGCGGTGATGATGTTGGCGATGACGCCGCCACTGATGACCACCATGCGCTTCCCTATGGGCGCGTGTTGGTAACTGCGAACATGATTGCTGGTTGCGCCTGGGTTCAGATCATCCTGCCCGAGCATCTGCACGAAGCCGCCGAGGGGCAGAGCGCGCAGGGTGTATTCCGTTTCATTGATCCCGGCCGAGGCCAGCTCCTCATCGGTCACTTCAATGGGCGGCTTCCCGAATCTCGCCACGATGGCGCGGGTGGTTGTGCCAACTTTGAGGCCGATCCCTCCCCGATATGAGACCACAACAGGCCCCATGCCAATGGCGAAGTTCTCGCATCTGATTCCCGCCCACTTGGCGGCGAGCAGATGCCCGAGTTCGTGAATGACTATGAGAAAACCGAACCCCAGAATCACGAATAGCAGATTGGCGCCAGCGAGGAAGTCCATTACACGGCAGGGTAGCGCATCGAGTGTCCGGAGCTCACGCGCCGATTACACCAATGACTCGATCTGTCGAGCCGCATAACTGCGCGCCTCCGCATCAGCGGCCAATACAGCCTCGAGCGAGGAGGCGGGGCCGGACTTTACGGTGCCCAGGGCCTCCGCAGCGATGCGAGCAACCATCGGGAAAGTGATACGGCCACAAAGAAACGCCTCCACGGCAGTTTCGTTCGCAGCGTTCAGAATCGCGCCTGCCGTGCCCCCGGCACGTATGACCTGGTGCGCGAGGCTGACCGCCGGGAACCGTTCAGGGTCGATGGCGCTGAACTCAAGTTGTCCCAACTGCGACCACTCCAGCCTCTTCGCGCAACCGAGCACACGCTTCGGCCAAGTGAGGGCGTACTGGATGGGGAGCTTCATGTCGGGGGGAGAGAGTTGGGCGATAGTGCTGCCATCTACGAACTCAACGAATGAGTGCACAATCGACTGAGGATGAAGGACAGCATCGATCTGCTCCGCGGCGAGGCCAAAGAGCCAGTGAGCCTCGATGATTTCCAGGGTCTTGTTCATCATCGTCGCCGAGTCGATGGAAACCTTGCGTCCCATCTTCCAAGTGGGGTGGCGCAGAGCTTGCGCCGGTGTGGCCTGCTCCATCTCTGTGAGCGTGGCCTGGCGAAATGGGCCACCCGAAGCGGTGAGAACGACGCGAAGAATCTCCTGCTCGCAATCGGAGCTGCGCAAACACTGATGCACCGCACTATGTTCACTGTCGATGGGAAGCAGATTCACATCCATGCGCCGAGCGGCCTGGGTGACTATCGAGCCCGCGGCAACAAGCGTCTCCTTGTTCGCGAGTGCGATGTGGCAACCCCTCTCAATCGCCGCGAGTGTCGGGGCAATCCCCGAGGCACCAACCATGGCACCGACCACGATGTCACCCGGTCTGGCGATGGCATCGATGAGTTGCAGGGCCGACTGCGGCCCGGTGAATGAGCCTGGGAGAACTGGGCTAGTCGGCGAGGTGATCGCAGTGGGGCAGTTTCCCCAGCGCGCCGACTGTTGGCTGATGAGCGCTTGACTGGAGTAAGCCGCCAGTCCGACAACTTGAAACTGTTCTTCGCCCTCTCTGTTGAGATGCTCAATCACCTGCAGCGTGCTTACGCCAATCGAGCCTGTTGACCCGAGGACGATCACTCGTCGCATGTCTACTCGTCCCTGTTCTTCGCGGAACTGCTGCGGCCAAGCCCAAGCTTGCGGATCACTGATCCGTAGAGGGATCGCCTAGCCGGTGCCGGTGGCGCGGGCACGGCCCCGCCGGCACTCGGCGCGCTGGCAGGAGTACTGCTGGGGGGGGGCACCACGGGAGCGGGGGCGGATGTCGATGTCGGCTGTGGTTGTTGAGGCGTACTGCCTCTATTGGCATTGCTGCCATTAGAGTGGTCGCCATGCGAGCTCTCGCCCTCATGTGAGCGTCCTCGTCCCCGACGGCCGCGACGCCGATTACGGGATCGCCCGCCGCCCGCGCCGTCACTTCGATCCGACCTGTCGCCTTGAGGAGCGTCTCCACCTGAGGACTTCGCATCGCTAACGCCATCTGTTCCCCCATCGCTATCCGCCGCGGAGCTGCCGCCGCCATCACTATCACTCGGAGTGGCATCACCGCCGCCAGAGTCAGTCGCCCATCGCGGGGAGTGGAGGAATCTTGCTTGAAGAACAAGTTCCGGAGTGAAGTCTGCGATGTCATCGGTAATGGTGGCAGCCGTGGCCTCATCTAGCGAGCAGCGCAGGTGGTCGAGTAACTCACCAAGCCCAACGCCGCACTCATCTGCCACGGCCATGGCCGGTACGGGGCCATCGGGTGCAGGGAGATTCATGAGATTGCCTCTGCTGCGGCGGCGCCGCCTGCGACCATGGCGATCATCAGTATCCGGAGTTCGTGGTGCCCTCGGGGCTGGTTCGGGGCGCATGGTGTTGCGAAGGAACGCCGCGTTGTCACCACTGAGTTCCGTCGAGTCATCGTTTAGATCTGTTAGATCCAGAGGGGGTACGGCTTCACGCAATCGGGTCAGCATGGTGGCGCGGTCGGTCCGGAGTTCGGTCGCTAGTGTTGCAAAACTCACGCTCTTGCGCCGGCGTCGTCTCTGATTGCGACCTCTACCACGGCCCTCACTTCGCGGAGCGTTTGCGCCGATTGCGAGGGAACGATTGCCGTTGCGTTGTTGCGAGGATTGAGAACCGCGGGGTGCTGGCGCCTCGTTGCCCGCCGACTCCGGCTCATCATCCTCGAGTTCATCCAGAATGGGAGCTTCGGTGTCGTCGACTTCGGGTAGATCATCGAATCCGCCTGCCAGAGCGATCGCGGTGGCGTCGGCAGGAGCCGGATTGCGACGGCGGCGGCGGCGGCGCAGAACAGACTCGTCACCATCTCCATCCTGGTCGGCTGCCTCTACCGGCTCTCTGGGAAGATCGTCCAACACCGGCACAGGAAGCGCGGGCAATCGGTCTATTTCAATGTCGCTGTTCCGGTCGTCCGCAGCGTATACCTCGGTGCGGTCGATGGAGAATGCTTCGCTGATGCGCACATCGATGTGCTTGCCAAATCTCATCTCAAGATCGTGCATGGCGCGACGCTTGGTTGAAAGCAGTTCGGTGGCGACCCGAGCCGAGCACACTAGTTCAACGCGGCGCACGCGGTCGTGCGCGAACAGGAGGGCGATGCGGCGCAGGGCCTCGGCAGCTACGGTGTCGGGCAGGCGCAGTTCTCCGTGACCGGTACAGTGGGGACAGTCAAAGTAATGCGTCTTGCGCAGGCTGGGCCGCATGCGCTGCCGAGTCATTTCGATCATGCCGAAATCACTGATGGGAAGGAAGGTGGTCTTGGCGCGATCGCGCTTGAGTTCCTCGCGCAGTTTGTCCTCGACGGCGCGCCGATTTTGATAGGAGCGCATATCGATGAAATCCATCACGATCAGACCGCCTAGGTCGCGAAGCCGCAGCTGTCGGCACACTTCGTTCACGGCCTCGATGTTGGTATTGAAGGCGTTGGTCTCACTATCGCGGGCACTTCGGCTCTTGCCGCTGTTGACATCGATAGCGACCAGAGCCTCGGCCTGATCGAACACCAACTCGCCGCCGGATCGAAGCGGCACTGCCCTAGCGTGGATCTCGTCTACCTGACGCTCCACGGAAAACGCTTCAAAGAGCGGGTAGGGGCGGTCCCAGAACAGAATCTTCGGTGCGGACCGAGGCGCGACAATCTCTAGGAATAGCTTGGCACGCTCATAGGCGCTACTGCTGTCGACCACGATTGCCTCAATAGCCGGATCGGCAAAGTCGCGCAGTGTGCGGATGAGCAAGTCGCTCTCGGTGTAGAGCCCGCAGGGTGCGCCGGTGCGGTCCATGCGCTTCTCCATCGCCTTCCACAGTCGTGTTAGATAGGCGGCATCGCGCTGCAGCTCTGTCTTGGTTCGATCGAAGCCGGCCGTTCGCAATATGAATCCGAATCCATCGGGCAGATCGAGAGAGTCAAGAATCTTGCGCATCTGGCGGCGCTGATCCTCGTCTTCGACCTTCCGGCTCACACCTACCCGATCCATGTCGGGCATCATCACCAAGAGCCGTCCGGGAATGGAGATGTAAGAAGTGACGGTGGGTCCCTTGCTGCCCAAGCCCTCTTTGATCACCTGCACGACGATTTCTTGGCCGCGTCTCAGCGCCTCCTGAATGAGCGGGCGATCGCGGCGCGGGATTTTTCTGCCCACCCGCTCAGTTCGCTCGCTGCGCTCGTTACCGGGGAAATACTTGGGGTGCAGGTCGCTGATGTGGAGAAACCCGTTGGCACCGGTTCCAAAATCCACGAAGGCTGCTTGGATCGCGGGCTCAATGTTGATGACGCGACCCTTGTAGATGTTGCCGACATTCGTGGCCGTCGAAGCGCGCTCAGCAAAGTAACTCTGAAGTTTCTTGCTCTCGAGCACGGCTATGCGGCACTCCTCGGCCGGTGTGTCATTCACCAGAATCAGCATCGGCTCGCTCGAGCGCACCTGTCTGATGGTGCGCTTGGCCGGAGCAGGAGTAGGGGTTGTTTGCGGCTGAGGTGCAGGAGCCGACTCTTCGGCAACCTTTGTCGCCTGTTTGCCGCGCCGTGAGCGTCCGCGTGTTGTCTTCTTGGCAGCAGGCGCAGCCTCTGCGCCGTCAGCTACCGGAGTGGCTTCCTCGGAACGATCCTCTCCATCTATGGCAGGCGTGTGCTCATCTGACTCGAGGGCTACAGTCGCACCATCGCCATCAGGATCACTGCCCTCCTCGATACCGCCATCATCCAAAGATTCATCTCCAGCAGCGATGATGTCCGCCTCGGCGGACTCCTCAGACCGCTGATCTGATGCGGCCGCGTCGCCCCTAGGCAGATGATCTTCCAGATCGGTTCGCTCCCTGTTGGTCAGACGGATGTCCGAAGGAGCGGCATCGTCGAACCCGATTGCTGAGAAGGACCGCTCGGCGGCGTCCTCCACCTCGCGAGTTATCCCGGCATCGTCCTGACCGTCATGATCTGGCTGCGTGGCGTCAGTTTCTGGGGTCCCGACCCCGGCGTCTTCGTGGCTGTCGCCGCTGTGATTATTGCCAGTTGCGCCGTCAGCGGCGTGTAGTTCCTCGTCCGTCATGTGATTGCTCCGCCGCGTTATCGCGGCAAGTCATGGCGGATCGAGTTCGCTCCACTTGGCAGGCAAGGACAACAAGAGAGTCGCCCGAGGGCGTCCCGATTGTTGAAACCAGTACATCTACTTCAAGTGAGGGCAATTCGTCGTTCCACCCGCGCATCAGCGTCGTCCTCGTCCACCTGCATTTCCGCAGGGAGGGGAGCGCAACTCAGCGCCTAGTTTGAAAAAGTTCCGTGCAAAGTGGGCGGTTGTGTGGTTCAGTCTGTTGAACCGACAAGCGCTTCAGGGTCGATCCTTCGTAGTTCATCGCGCAGGAAACTTGTTACCTGGCGTTCGGATTCAAATGAGCCCACTCTGCGGGCGAGCAACTCGCATCGCGGAATGTCCACCAACCGCAACACCCGTTTTATGACAGGAATTTGCGCCGGAGTCATGGAGAGTGTACGGACCCCCATGCCAATAAGCAACATGGTGAAGAGGGGGTCGCCCGCGATCTCGCCGCAAACGCTTACCTCACGCGAGGAGTGGCGGGCAGCGCGTACTACCGACTTCACAAGGCTGATAACCGCAGGATCCGCTGCAGTGTACAGGCTGGCAACCCGCTCATTTCCTCGATCGACGGCTAGGGTGTACTGGGTCAGATCGTTGGTGCCGATGGAGAAGAAGTCCGACTCCCCAGCAAAGACGCGAGCCATGATCGCGGCACTTGGCACCTCGATCATCATGCCCATCTGTATGTTCGGATCAAAGGCGATTCCCTCCTCGGCCAGTTCCTCGCAGAGGTCGCGCACGATCAACTTGGTCCGCCTCAGCTCCATGAGATTGCAAATGAGCGGGAACATCATGCGCAGAGGTCCGAGGGCGGATGCGCGGAGGATTGCTCGCAGCTGCGTCTTGAACAGACCAGGATGGCGCAGGCAGTACCGGATGCTCCGGAGCCCGAGGAATGGATTGCGTTCCTGTTCGGCCGAGTGTTCCTGGGTGTACTTGTCTGCTCCGAGATCCAGCGTTCGCAGGGTCAGCGATCGTCCCTGCAGCAGTTCCAGAGTGCGGCGGTATGCCTCGAAGTGATCCGTCTCGGTCGGTGCCGTGTGGGAAGTCAGATGGAGGAACTCAGTTCGGTAGAGCCCAACGCCATCGCCGCCGTTATCGAGAGTCGCTCGAACCTCCTCGGGGAACTCAATGTTTCCCATCAGGCGCATCTGCACACCATCCAGCGTGACCGAAGGGAGCGCGGCTACCTCCTGGAGTGACTGATGGCGCGCCCGGATTCGGTCGCGGTCGAGGCGGTACCTCGTCAGCGTCTCTGCATCCGGTCGGGCAATCACCGTTCCCAATGAGCCGTCGACGATCACTTCATCGCCATCGCTAATTAGTTGCGTCGCCGTGCCGCAGCCCACGACTGCGGGAACACCCAGGGCCCGCGCGATGATGGAAGTGTGCCCAGTCAGACCGCCGCCGTCGATCACAAAGCCCAGGGCACCGGCATGGTGAAACTGTGAAGCTTCGCTGGGAGTCAACTCGTGGGCGATGATGATGGCAGGTTCCGTCGTGGATCCCCCCAGCCGCTTGAGGTCGATGGCATCACCGGCCAACTTGCCCACCAGTCGCCGCTCCAGATCAACAACATCGTTGGCCTTCTGTTGAAACACTTCATTGGTAGCGCTGCGGAAAGTGTCCGCCAATTTTTGCAGCGTCTCGCTTACCGCGTACTCCGCTGTCACGTTTTCGCGGGCGATGTCGGCTCGGATCGGATCAATGAGGGCGCGATCTCGCAGCAGCCCTATGTGAAAGTCAAAAATCTTGGCAGCATCCTTGTCGCGCTCGCGGGTGCGATCGCGCAGGGTCTCAAGATCGCGGAGAGACTCACTCACAGCACGATCAACGCGCGCGTGCTCGGTCGCCACCTCCGATGGATCAACAGTGCGATAGGAAACGCGACCGACCCCCTCGGTGAGCACCCAAGCCTTGCCGATGGCGACCCCAGGACTGACAGCTATGCCTCTGATGGAGTTCATTGGAGGGCGGAAGGCGCGAGCTGAGATCCTTCCGGCAACGAGCCCGAGGGATCGAGAGCTGCGGTCCGATCAATGACACCATAGCAAAAGCCCCCAAGGCTTGGAAGCATTAGGGGCGGAGATTTGCCAGGAGCCCAGAGTTTGCTGCGGGAGGTGGAGCCCGCGGCGCGGCAGCCCTACTTGCCGTCTTTTACCTCATATTCGGCATCGATCACATCGTCCTTGGACTTGGTGGCACCATTGGCGCCAGCCCCGGCCGACTGCTCCTTAGCGGCCTCATAGGCGATCTTGCCGAGTTCCATGGCGGCATCATTCAGGGTTTTCATGGCGGCTTGAATCGCAGCCTTGTCATCTCCCTTGGCAGTTGATTCGAGATTGGAGATCGCCGACTCGACCTTGCTGCGCAGTTCGGCAGAAACCTTGGCGCCGTGCTCCTCTAGGGACTTGTGGGTGGCGTGGGCGGCCTGCTCGGCCTGATTGCGCAAGTCGACCAGTTCACGGCGAGCCTTGTCGGCATCGGCGTTCTGCTCCGCCTCGCGCTTCATCCTCTCGATCTCATCCTTGCTGATGCCGCTCGAGCCGGTGATGCGAATCTCTTGCTTCTTGCTGGACGCTTTGTCGGTGGCTGACACATTGAGAATCCCGTTGGCATCAATGTTGAACTCGACTTCGATCTGCGGCAATCCCCGTGGAGCCGAAGGGATGCCGGTGAGGTCAAAGCGGCCCAAGCTGCGGTTGTCGCTGGCGAACTCGCGCTCACCCTGGAGCACATGAATCGTCACTGAGGTCTGATTATCACTCGCGGTGGAGAATGTCTCCTTCTTGCTGGTGGGGATGGTGGTGTTCTTCTCGATCAACCTGGTCAGAACGCCGCCGAGAGTCTCGACGCCAAGTGAGAGTGGCGTGACATCGAGAAGCAACACATCCTTGACCTCGCCCTGGAGGACGCCGCCCTGAATGGCCGCGCCCACGGCGACGACCTCATCGGGGTTGATGCTCTTGTCCAGTTCCTTGGCTTGGAAAATGTCCTTGGCAATCTCCTGCACCTTGGGAATGCGAATGGAGCCGCCGACCAACACGACTTCTTGAACATCCGTGGGCTTGAGTCCGGCATCCTTGAGGCAGGTTTCGCAGGGGGCGCGCAGGCGAGCAAAGAGATCGCTGCAAAGTGACTCGAAACTGGCACGCGTAATCGTCACCTGCAGGTGCTTGGGTCCGCTCTGGTCCGCGGTTATGAAGGGCAGATTGACCGTGGTCTCGAGCTGGGTTGACAGTTCGATCTTGGCCTTTTCCGCTGCCTCCTTGAGGCGCTGCAGTGCCATCGGGTCCTTGCGGACATCAATGCCCTCGTGCTTGCGGAAGTCTTCGGCTATGTGGTCGATCAACTTCTGGTCGAAGTCGTCACCGCCAAGGTGACCATCGCCGTTGCTGGAGAGAACTTCGAATACCCCATCGCCAACATCGAGGATCGAGACATCGAACGTGCCTCCTCCGAGATCAAAGACTGCGATGCGGGCGTTCTTCTTCTTCTCCAGTCCATAGGCCAGAGCGGCAGCGGTCGGCTCGTTGATGATTCGCTCAACCTTCAGGCCAGCGATTTCGCCAGCGTCCTTTGTAGCCTGCCTCTGACTGTCGTTGAAGTAGGCGGGAACGGTGATGACGGCGCGATCGACCTTCTCACCCAGATAGTCCTCGGCAACCTTCTTCAACTCCTGCAGGATCATGGCGCTGATCTCGGGGGGCGTGAAACTGCGCCCACGGATGTTGACCTTTACCAGGTCAGTAGGACCGCCCTCGACCGTGAATGGCACAATCTTCTCTTCGTGCTGCACTTCATCGTGGCGACGGCCCATGAATCGTTTGATGGAGAACACGGTGTTCTTGGGATTGGTCACCTGCTGGTGGCGAGCAGGTTGCCCGATCAGTCGGTCACCCTTCTCCGTGAAACCAACTACGCTCGGAGTCGTGCGCTGCCCCTGCGAGTTGATGAGCACCTTGGGCTGGCCGCCCTCCATGATGGCAACCACGCTGTTAGTTGTGCCTAGGTCGATTCCGATGATCTTTGACATTGTTGCTGAGGTCCTTTCGATGTCCGCTTTCGGACGGTTGTGCATGGCAAGCCCCGTGCCAATCGGCAGCGCCCGTCGCAGGCTGCTTGCAGGAACTCGGGGGGCCGATTGCCGCCAAAGCCTCACTGCATCGCGGTCAAGCCTCGGTCATTACAAATGGCGAGCCGTCGCGCCTCGCGTTCTGGGCAGATGCCGCGGTGTTGCAACTGTTTGCCTGCCAACTTGGCACAATCCTGCCGCTGAATACTGATCCATGATGGTGCCAAGTCCAACCACAGGGAAGCACTTGCGAAGAGTGACCGGCTCGCTGCTGTGGTGGGCGCTCTTCAGTTGCGCCTTCATCACCACGGTCGCGTGGCTAGTTGGCGCAATCGTCGGAGATCGATTCGCCCTCACTCAAGGACTCTCTTGGATTCCCGTTGAGCTGGTGTCTATCTCCCTCGCGGCGCTCGGCACCGCTGCAACTGTTTGTCGTCGCAGCAGCGAGGTGAAGTGGGCGTGCTGGCTCGGTGCGATCGGGCTGGGGCTGTGGGCCGTGACGGAGGATGTGGGGTTCAGTCGGCGCCCGAGCGATGGGGCGTTTACCAAGGTGTGCTTCGTAAACGCTCAGTGGCCCGGCCAAGAAGCCGCCGAATCTGTGGCGACATCCCTGGCATCGCTGACATTCGATCTGCTCATCGTGACTGATGCCGGGCCGAGATTGCTCCCGCGACTAAACATGCTTGCTGAGACTCGGGGTGATCGCCTCATCACTGTGGGGCAGTTCGCGGTGGTAACTCGGTTAGAGGTTTCCGGTGTGCGAACACTCTTTGCGGATGGGCTGTCGACGGTAGCAGAGTTGAACGCCATGATCGGTGCGCAGTCAGCCCTTAGGGTTGCGATCTTCAACCTGCCCTCTCATTGGAATCGACCGAGGATGTTGCTAGCAACGAACTTGCATCGGTCGCTGTCATCGCTCGGCACTGACAGCGCCGACTTGGCGGTTGGAGACTTCAATATGACCAATGGACCGGCACTTGCTGCGCTACTGCCAGCCATGCGAGATTCCTTCACTTTGGCGGGAAGTGGCTGGCGCGGAACCTATCCCAGTTCACTACCTCTGTGGCAGAGTGACCACATTTTCGTTGGGTCCTCTTGGGAATGTGCCTATTCCGCGGGTATCACCCTGCGGGGCACACCTCACCGTGCCCTTGAGGTATGGGTCAGGCCCAAGCGTGGACCGCTACCTCGATGAATCCATCTGTTTCCAGAGATTGGCGTACCTGATGACCATCTCAGGCGTTGACTGATCAGTGGCGTTCTGGGGGACTGCCTCATTGAACAGGAAAGTAGAGTCCTTCCACCAGCGCACGGACAGATCGCAGCGCAAGAGGTTTGCACCAACTACATGATTGATGTCCGCCTTAGAGCGCATGCCATCTGCAACTAGCGTGACTTCGCTCGGTGCGCCATCGGTAATGCGCCGGAATGAGCCGTCAGTCTTGAGGTCGCCGCGGTAGTGATAGTTCGTGAAGGCGGCGAAAGCACCAGACGGGAACCCGCCGCCATCACCATGATTCGCCACAAAGGAGTGCACGCCTCGATGGCAGGGGCAGTAAAGGATCCGAGGGTTGTCGATGTATGAGTTAGTGGCATCGATCAGCCGACCCAGACCCTCCGCCCGATTCTGAGTGACCGTTTCTCCTTCATCGGAAATGAATGTCATGAGTCCAGTGGAGGCCGCCATCATCTCTTGGGGCTTGCACTCATCACCTGGAAGACCAAAGTAACTCGCGGGAAGTCTGTCATCGCGCTCACTCACATACAGGTTGATCCCGATCCCGATCTGGCGCATGTTTGACATGCAGGTCACGCGCCGAGCGTTCTCTCTAGCCGACTTGAATGCCGGCATCATCATGGAGGAGAGGAGGGCGACAATGGAGATGACAATTAACAACTCCACGAGCGTAAATGCACGCACGAGTCGCGGGCGGAGGGGATTGTCTTCAAAAAACTGCAGAGAAACGCCTTTCAGCTTGATATCTCGCGTGGTCTGAACCAACTCGATCTACAGAAGAGTGCCACAAAAACGGTTGCAGGGGAAGTGCAATAAAACGGACTTTTTATCTTGCGTAGCGATTCTGTCGCGATACCTTGTATCTGTTCGGTAGGGCTTCGTAACAAAGTGGGTGGGAAAATGGGAACACAGCACGAAGAATGGTCTCTTATGCAGCGCGTCTCACAAGGAGACGAAGCCGCGATCCACACGCTCTATGAGCGTTTTGGGGCGCTGGTTTATAAAACAAGTTATCAGACCACCGGGTCCCGTGTGGAGGCCGATGACTCCGTTCAAGAGGTGTTCATTCAGTTGTGGCGTACTTCGGATCGATTCGATCCGTACAAAGCCAAGTTGGTTACCTGGGTAATGCTAATTACTCGGCGGTTCCTGATAGATCGGCTTCGCAGGAAGCAGAGCAGGCCTACAGCACTGTCTTTGGATACCGAATCGGTAGCTTCTGCGGCGAACCTATCAACCACAGATGTCGCAAGAATCGAATCGGACTCGTCCTTGATGAAGGGCTTGCGCGACCTTCCCGAGCTTCAGCGGGATGTGATCGAGCGGGTCTACCTTCAGGGCTTCACCCTTCGGGAGGTGAGCGAGCAGCTGAACTCGCCACTAGGGACCGTCAAGTCAGCGCTGAGCCGAGGCCTCACCCGCCTGCGGTCCCGCCTGGCGGACGATCGGGCGCACGAACGGTTGTAGTTCTCGGACTACAGGTCATCGAGCAATCATGCAACCGATTTCACAGGTGTTGCGTATCTAGAACTTGCGTGGAGGGGCGGTCAGCCAGTGTTGGAGACCGAAGTATTGGGGTTTTCGGAGTACTCGATGTCTGCCCACAAGCCCGCCCACGAAGAACTATTCGAACTTGCACAGTTAGAACTCATCGGAGCCCTCGATCCAATCGAGTTGGCACGGTTTGACAAGTTGATGCGCGAATCATCCCCTGCTCTGGCAGAAGAGGTGCGAGTCGCTCAGGCAATCCTTGCCGCCGACGAAACACTTTTGCCCGGTGTCACTCCAGATCCATCTTTGAAGTTCCGCGTGATGGCTGCCGTCGGCGAGGAGATCGCCGCTCGAGATGCCCGACTAGCCCCCCTCGCATCAATCGGTGGATCTGTCGCCGTTGGGCGCGCGGGTCGGCGATCAGACGCTGATCGGGATGAGATGCCCGCGTCCGTCTACGCCTTCGAGAGTAAGCGCGATGCGGTTCGCTGGAGGCGCTCGAGTGCCCTATGGCGCGCCGCCAGTTTTGTGCTCACTGGTGGATTGGTTACTTCGCTTTACTTCTATTCCCAGATCAGCGGGGAGTCGACAAAACTCTTCACCGCCCTGCACTCTGAGTCGGTTCAGCGCGAGGTGAACGCGCGGGCGCCCGGATTCGAACTAACAATGTTGGATCGTCCGCGAGTCGTTGGACTGTCAGCCACTGCGGCTGGCGGTAATGCTGCTGTGATCCTCCTAGTGGATACGCTCAAGGGGCGTTTGCTGGCGATGGGAGTCGGTGGCATCGACGGAAATGAGTACGAGTTTTACAGCCTCGATGCCAGCAAGACTCGGCATCTTCTCGGCTCGCTCACGATCCGAGGCACCGTCACCTCTGTCAGCTTTGATATTGGTGGTCTCCCTGCCGGAGCTCTCAACTCATTCGAGATTGTTGACCGAATGGGCGAAGTTCTCTTTACCAGCAGCTGATCAGCGCTGCGCGCCGTTCGAGGCTTAGCCTCGGGGCACATTCTTTCCGTCGCATGTCCAGAGAAACGCCAGCGTTACCCGTTTTTGCGGAGGCAGCAGCAGGAACGCAAGCAATCTGCTTAGGGGCCGGGCGAGGTAGACACTGAGGAGTGCCATGAACATCTGCAGTAGCGCAGTGGCTGCCAGGAAGGGATCGACGAAGTGAGAGGCTCCCGGAACGATTGATCTGAGCACACCGCTCTGCAGATAGCTGATAAAAATCTGCCGCTCCACCCAGAAAAAAGCCCAACTACCGAGGGAGCCGAGCGCAATCATGGAGATGGTCACCAACAACACGGCCCTTCGCTTTCGTGAGATGAGGATCAAGCTCCAGAACCAACCGCAGATGAATGCGGCAACCAGACACGCGGGCATGTAGAGCGCCCATCTTGTCCACGCCAGTCGAACCCCCTCTTCATCGCTCCAAACTCTGTTGACGAGATCAGACTCATTCCAGCGCTGGAGTCCCAGAGAAGGACTCGGGTCTCTGTTTCCACCATCAGCTTCCGCCAGCGTCTGCGCGATTCGTGTCAGCGGTCGGGAGGCGTGCCTTGCCGTTAGTTCCGAAGCAGCGCCGACTCCAATCATGCCCATGATGAAGCAGAGCCCCAGTCCTGCGAGAGTCAACGCGGCTAAAATTCGTCCCAGTCGGCGCACCCATGGGGCCGCGATGGGATAGTCCTGCAGGCTGGTGATGACGCCACACTCGGGACAACGAATGATGAGAAGGCCGTAAACCGGTTCGCGCTCTATCTTCTGGCCATGCAGCTCATACAGGCAACCGGGGCAACGAGTGTGACCGTCGAGAATTCGATCGAGGTCTGGTCGCGGGCGCGCCACCGGCTCGGTTGGTTTGGTGGAATCACTCATCGTCGGCGCTCCTTGCGAGCAAAGGCCAACTTTCGCCGCAGCCGGGCTGAGTCGATGAGTTTGTAGGTGTAGGGCGCAAGATCGGCGAGGGGGATGAGGGCGATAGTGCCGACTGCGGCAGCAATCAAGCCGCCGACGAGAATCGCGGAGTGCTCCACCGCGAAGTTGTCAGATCTGAACTGTTGCTCTGGCGTCGAGTTGATGTGCCACGACAGAATCGTGACCAGGTAGTTGGCCACTGCAACGAGACACAGGAGCGTGCCCCATGTGAAGATCATGTGCCTGGGCCGAAGATGCTGGAGGGTCAGCGAGGCAAACCAGGAAACAGCAAGGGCGATTCCGCAAAAACGCGCGAGCCCCGTGAGTTCTAGGCGCTCGATGAGGCTGGAGTGTCGACCATCGACCAATCCCACCAACGGGACACTGCCGGCTCCGAGGTAGATCAGCCACGCTGCCATCGATAGGAGCAGAAAGAGGCGCCAGACCAAAGCCCGCTCGGCGGCCCGGCGGCGCACGAACCACCTCCACAGTGCCTCAAATGCCGGCATGCAGCGGTTGCTGACGGCGCCGCACGCGGGGCACAAGACGATGGCTAGGGATGGGTAGGTGTGCCTGTCGGCGCTGATTCGGCACAGTTCTACTCCGCATGCTGCGCAGGGGTGCGTACCGATCATCGGTGGACGATAGCACTGGGGTAGGTCAAGCGCGGCTAATCTCGACGCATGACAGTATGGATCAATGGCTCATTCGTCGAGGAGTCAGATGCCCGCGTATCGCTCTTTGACGCGGGGCTTCAACATGGCGTCGGACTCTTCGAGACCATGTTCGCCGAGAACGCCAAGGTCTTCCGACTTCGACAACACATCGAACGATTGTGTGAATCCGCGCTTGTCCTTCGGCTGTCCCAGGAGCTGCGAGTCGATCCCTTCTGTGAAGCGGTGGAACTTGCGTTGAAACGGAGCGCCTTGGATTCGGCCCGCATCAAGCTCACTCTCACCGGTGGTGGGCTGAACATGTTGCATACGAAACCCGTAGAGGGGCGAAGTGGTGCCCGTCCCGCGGATCCGACTATCGCCATCACTGTGCAACCTCGCCTCAGTTACCCCCATGAGCTATATGACTCGGGAGTGCGCGTGAGTGTCGCCACTGGTCGCATCGACAGCACGGATCCCTTCAACTCACACAAGACCCTGTGGTACTGGCGCAGGCTGCGGGCACTGCAAGACGCGGCGTCGGCTGGTTGCGCCGAGGCAATATGGTTCGACATCGCAGGAGGTCTCTTCTCTGCCTGTGTTGGCAATGTGCTGGTGATTAGCGCAGGGAAGGTGAGGGCGCCGAGGGCGCTCCCGGGCATCACTCGCAACTGCGTCCTGGATGCTCTGAGAGCCGTGGGGGTGGAGTATGAACCCTCGCCCATGACAGTTGATGACCTGCTGGGCGCCGATGAAGTGTTCTTGACGAGTTCCGGCTATGGGGTCCTGCCAGTAGTGGCAGTCGAAGCAGCGAACATCGCTGACGGCAGAGTTGGACCCATCACTCGGCAGGCGGTAGAGGCGTACCGATCGACCGTTGAGACTGAGTGCCCAGCGACTTGATTGGGAGCTCGCTGGTCACACTCGCAACTCTTCGCCGGATCACCTCGCCGACGATCACCTCGCTATCCGCGGTGCGGCTGTGATCAGCGCGCCCTCGGAAGGGATTGCTTCCGAAGAGTCTGGATACGAATGCGAAGAGCATGAAAGCGACTCCCAGCACCACGGCGATGAGTATCGCCAGCAGCAGCAGCGGGAGACCGATCAGTACGGCTAGCAGCAGCCGAAGCGCTGTCCCCAACCCATGTCGGGGGGCGGCATCTAACTTCCAGGCGCGCGTAACTCTATAGGTTCCAAGACTGTTGCTCATAGATGATTAGTGGACCATAGTAGGGCGGAGCTCCCCATTTCAAGCATTCCTGTCGGTGTCCTAATATAGAAGCACCCTCGAGGCAGGGGAGCAAGCCATGGACGGTAACAGCAAGCGCAAATCCTCTGGCGACCCGACTGCTGCGGCACCGCAGTTTGTGCACCTGCATCTGCATACGGAGTACTCGTTGCTCGATGGGGGAAACCGCATCAATCGACTAATAGATCGCGTGAAGGATCTCGGCATGTCGGCAGTGGCGGTCACTGATCACGGCAATCTATTCGGTGCGATGGAGTTCTATAAGGCGGCGCGCGCGGGTGGCGTAAAACCGATCATGGGAATCGAGGCGTATATCGCCCCCGATAGAGATGGCAAGCGTGGGGATCGCCGCGAGCGGGTGCAGACTGGCACACAGGACGGCGGATTTCATCTGGTGCTTCTCGCTATGGACCTCACCGGGTGGCACAACCTCGTGCGGCTCTCCTCCGATGCATATCTGCAGGGATTTTACTACCGCCCCAGGATGGACAAGTCGACTCTTGAGTCTTGGAATGAGGGATTGATTGCCATCAATGGGCATCTGGGCTCCTCGATCGCATTTCACTTATGCAACTATCTACGGACGGCTGACGAGAAGCATTGGGAGTCTGCACTTGCCGAGGCGCGTTGGCACCGTGACACATTCGGTGTCGGCCCTGATGGCAAGGCTCGTTTCTACATCGAACTGCAGCGTCACATTGAAGAGCAGGAAAAAATCAACCCGCTCCTCAAGAAACTGGCGCGCGAACTCTCCCTGCCCCTGGTGTGTGACAACGATGCCCACTTCATGCTGCGAGAGGATCACGATGTGCACGACACGCTCTGTTGCATTTCCATGGGGAAAAACAAGGAATCCCCGGACCGACTGCGCTATAGCGAGGAGCTGTATGTCAAGAGTCCGCAGGAGATGGCGCAGCTATTCGCCGACGAACCCGAGGCGATCGCCAATGCCGTCGACATCGCCGCTCGTTGCAATGTGGAGTTCCCCGCAGTAACCAATCACGCCCCGGTGGTGCGGGTAAACGGTCCGACGGAACCGGCGCGATTCGAGGGAGGTGATTTGGAGGAGTGGCACCGCACCTACTGCCGCCGCTTCGAGTTACTTCCCTTCGACGAGACGCGCGATTCCTCCCTCTCCAAGGCTGACCTGAAACTTGGTTGCGATCGGGCGCTCTCCCAACTGGCGGAAGCCGGATTGATCTGGAGGTATGGATCCAGCGGTGTCACGCCAGCGGTGCGTGTTCGATTCGATCGGGAGTTGCGCGTTCTCGCTGACAAGGGAATTAGCGCCTACTTCCTGATTGTGTGGGACTTCGTCAACTGGGCCAGGCAGCAGGGAATCCCAGCAACCGCCCGAGGTTCAGGTGTGGGCACAATGGTCGGTTATGTGCTCGGGCTTTCCAATGCATGTCCCGAGAGATTCGGTTTGCTCTTTGAGCGCTTTACCGACCCCGATCGCAGTGAGTACCCCGACATCGACATCGACCTTTGCCAGGATGGTCGCCAGCGTGTCATTGAGTATGTGCGCAAGAAGTATGGGCATGTAGCGCAGATCATCACCTTTGGTCGACTGAAGGCCCGAGCTGCAATAAAGGATGTGTCAAGAGTCATGGGGCTGACACCCTCTGAGAGCCAGCGTCTGGCTAATCTGGTTCCCAGCGAACTGCACATCACCATCGAGGAGGCGGTGGCGAGGGAGCCGGCGCTGCGTGAGGCATGCGAAGACGCAGTTGTGGCCAAGGTCATTGAAACTGCAAAGGCGCTGGAAGATCATGCCCGCCATGCGGGAGTTCACGCGGCGGGCGTAATCATCGCCACCCAGCCGTTGGAGGGGATCGTGCCTTTATGCCGCCTCACTGGCAGCGAAGATGCCGTAACGCAGTGGGATGGCCCGACCTGCGAGAGCATCGGCCTTCTCAAGATGGACTTCCTGGGGCTGCGGACGCTCTCCACCATTGAACTGGCAAAGAAACTGATTGCCGGGTCGATCTCCGAAGAGTTCCTTGCCACCGCAGCACCGCGAACAGATCCGCTTGACCTGGATCGAATCGACTTCGAGGATCAGCGGGTACTGGAGTTGTTTTGTCGTGCCGATACTGGTGGGGTATTTCAGTTCGAGTCGGCGGGGATGCGGCGTCTGCTCTGCGAGATGAAGCCCGATCGCTTGGAGGACCTCATCGCCGCCAACGCTCTGTTCCGGCCGGGTCCGATGGAGTTGAGCCATGAGTACTGCGCACGCAAGCACGGCAGGCAGGCGATTCCCCGCTTGCACGAAGTTGTGTCACGTTTCACCGACGAGACTTACGGAGTAATGGTTTATCAGGAACAGGTCATGCAGGTTCTGCATCACCTAGGGGGCATCCCACTCCGTCAGGCGTACTCGATCATCAAGGCGATATCCAAGAAGAAGGTCGAGGTCATTGATGGTGCTCGTGCCGACTTCGTCGCTGGTTCTGTGGCCAAGGGGATGTCAGAGTCGCGCGCGCGGGAGCTGTTCGACCTGATTCTGAAGTTCGCCGGATATGGTTTCAACAAGAGCCACTCCACGGGCTACGCGATCATCGCCTACCAAACTGCCTATCTCAAAACCTACTTCCCAAACCAGTACATGGCGGCGGTCCTCTCCTTTGAGAGTCAGGCCCGCAAGATCGAGGATTGGGCTGTGTATCTAGAGGATTGTCGGCGCACTCAGTTTCCCGACCACACCGTCGAACGCCCCCATGTCGGGATAGAGGTGCGCCCGCCGGACATCAATCTGTCTGCGGCAGACTTCGCAGTTGTATACGGCGAGGGAGAACCCCGCGACAGCCGGCACGGGCACATTCGTTTCGGACTGCGCGCCATCAAGAGCGTGGGGGATGGAGCCATCAGTGCCATCATCAAGGCGCGCACCGAGGGCGGTGCATTTCACGATCTCTTCGAGTTCTGCGGACGGGTGGACATGCGCCAGGTGAATCGCGCAGCGATTGAATCGCTGGCCAAGGCTGGCACATTCGATTCACTGCATGGTGCTGAGGCTCGCGCGGCCATCGTGTCCTCGATCGAAGACGCGATCCGCGCTGGTCAGAGTCTGGCTCAGGATCGCCGCGATGGGCAGATGAATATGTTTGCCATGTTTGCCCCGGAACCAGGCGGTGCGAGCGCGACGCCCAAGGCCCGCGTGGGAACAGCACTGAAGAAGTCGGAGGCATGGGATCGACTGCAATCACTTTCGTTCGAGAAAGAGGCACTCGGCTTCAACTGGTCGGGGCATCCTCTTGATGAGTATCGAAAGGAGATCGAGACCTTCTGTCCGAGTGACACCGCAGCTCTCAAGACGATGCACGCTGATGCGCCTGCCGTCTGTGGTTGCATCGTGACTCGGGTACGGCAAATGGTCTCGCAGCGAGGCAAGTCACCGGGGAGTCGCATGGCGACGATCGCCTTTGAAGACAAGCATGGAACTGCCGAAGGCGTGTTGTTTCCCGATCAGTTTGCCAAGCATGGCGCCAGCCTGCAGGTAGGGAAGGCTGTGGCTCTCATAGGGTTTGTTGATCGCAGCCGAGCCGAGGCCGGGATCAAGATTGATCGAGTGATTGACCTCGCTGATGCCTCCGCACACCTGGCGACGCGGCTAGAGGTTGTGATTCGCGAGCAGGGGACAGCTGCCGATGAGGAACCCCTTGGACCGAGGATGCGCATGGCAGCGGGGCTGCTTCGGCAGGCTGCGGGGAGCACGGTCAACTTGCGCGGCAAGCCGGTGGAAGTGCAACTTCGGGTCGAGACCAAAGATGGTGCAGCCATTCTGGTGCCACACGGACTTCGCTTGGTTGCGGATCGAGCTCTCCTGCACCAACTCTCCCAGGTATTGCCGGGGTCCGTTGCCGTGATGGGCGGCTGGTTGCCCGAGCCCAGAGCAAGGCGCGGCTCCTCGGCCTACGGTCAGCGTGAGGTCGAGGTCGGTTGAGCGGCGGTTACAGGCGCAAGCCCGCTACCCTCGCGCAGCGAACACATAGCGCTTGGGCGGTTGCTGCGTCTTTTGCCTCGGCGATCAGTCGAATGATTGGTTCTGTATTCGACGCGCGCAGATGAACCCAGCCGCAAGCAAGATCAATCCGAACGCCATCTGTGCGGTCGATTCTCTCACCAGCGTAGGCCTCGCAGACTCGCGCCAGCGCTGGTTGCACTGCCGCCGCGCCACCAGCATCGGCGAGATTCATCTTGCGCTTGATCATGGTGTATTGCGGGATTCCTGCCACCAACTGCGACAACGGCAGCCGCGAGAGTGCCATCGACTCCAGCACCAGCGCCATCGCTCCCAGAGAGTCTCTGATAGAGCACACCGCTGGCCAGATGACTCCGCCATTGCCCTCGCCCCCAATGGCACCATCGCACTCCCGCAGAGCAGCGACCACATGCGCCTCCCCGACGGCAGTGCGGCGCACAGAACTGGGCGGAAACTGAAGTGCCACATCGTCAATCATGCGGCTCGAACTCAGATTCGTCGCGAGCGTTGCCGAACCAACCCGTTGGAGAATCCGCTGGGCGCATAGGGCGAGCGTGTACTCCTCCCCTACGAAGCGGCCTCGCTCGTCTACGAGGGCCAGGCGATCCGCATCGGGATCTTGGGCGAATCCCACAGAGGGTGATGACGCTGCGCCGGCACCAGAGGAGGCGAAATGAGCCACCGCTTGGCAAAGGCTCGACAGGTTTGCCTCTATCGGCTCGGGAGTGCGCTCGAAGTAACCCAGTGGTTCTCCGTGGATCTGAGTGACGCTCACTCCGAGGCTCTCCAGCAGCATGCATCCACTTCTGCTCCCCCCTCCGTTACAGGAGTCGATGGTGGCGTGGATTCGCGCCGAAGCAATGGCATCGCGGTCTACCAGAGACAGCACCCGAGCAACATGAAGTGAGTCAGCGTCATCGCGCCCACCCGAGACTCCTCGACAGTCCGCACTGGAGTCTGGAACTGCTAAACCTGATTGAAACCTAGTGATGATCCTTCGGGCCAATGCCGCCGCTGGCGCGGCTCCGCTAGAGTCGATGAACTTGATGCCGTTCCACTCGATGGGATTGTGGCTGGCAGTAATCACAACAGCGCCGTGGGCGCGCGTGTGTTCCACCATGAATCCCGCCGTGGGGGTGGCGACGATTCCCAGGTCCTCGCAGTCGCAGCCGCAGGCTGTGAGCGCCTCCTTGCATGCGCGCAGCAGTTCAGTTCCGCTCGCACGACCATCTCTTGCCAGCAGGAGTCGGGGTCGGGAGACTCCACTCTCTCGAAGAACTCCCACGAAAGCGCGGCACAGCAAGGACACGACCGGGCTGGTCATTGATGCTCCAACGATTCCTCGTGCGCCAGATACCGACAACATCAGAGGAGCCTGTTCCATTCTGTAGCACTCTAACGCCCCTGAGCCCGCAATTCTGACCCCCGAACCGCCCCGAACCCTCGGCGAGCCCTATACTCGCCTGCCATGTTCGAGGCGGAAGTGTGCAGCGAGTTTTCGGCGGCGCATGCCATCACGGTTGCTGGGCAGACTGAGCCGATTCATGGGCATGAATGGCACGTCACGGTAGTTGTGGGGCGCGAGCAGCTTGATAGTGATGGCCTCGTTATCGACTTCCACGAGTTGGAGCAGGTTCTGCGCGACATTCTCAGTCCGCTTTGTCACCGAACACTCAATGAAGTACCTCCTTTTACTCTCGTCAACCCGACAGCCGAGGCGGTGGCGCAGTTCATCGGCACCGAACTGGCGGCCAGACTCCCCACCGGCGTTGAACTGCGTACCGTTCGAGTGACGGAGGCTCCGGGTTGTGCCGCCCGCTTCGTTCCCCAGCGGGATGCCGAGCAGGGGAGCGTGCGGCACCACCGAGCAGAGAGCGAAGCCAGAGCATGAGTAAGAGGCGGCAACAGAAGTGGAGCGGCGTCGATGCTGAGCCGGCCGCGGCTCCTTCTACCCAGGGTGGCGTAGCGGCGGTGAGGCCGCAAACAGATGAGGCCGCCGCCGCCGCGACAGCCGCCGCCGCGACTGGCGGCCACGAACCCAGCCAGATGACCCAGCGCGAATGGCTAGCTGCCCCCGCGCGATTCTTGCCGCGCGACATCGAGTGGTTGGAGTTCAACGCTCGTGTTCTGAGCATCGCCGAAGAACCAAGCACTCCACTGCTGGAACGAGTGCGATTCCTTTCCATATTCGGCAGCAATCTCGACGAGTTCTTCATGAAGCGTGTGGGGCATCTGCGCCGTGCCGTTGCCACAGGTCGCCCGCTGCTTGGCGCCGAGACACTCTCTCCAGCTCAGCTCATGCACACGGTTCGCACGATGGTGCAGGGACTTGCTCACAGGCAAACCCGCTGCTGGCACGAAGAACTGCGACCCCAGCTTCGTAAGGCCGGCATCGAGGTTGTCTCTTGGGAGGAGCTGAGCCAGGGAGAGCGAGATGAGGCCCAAGCATGGTTCGCTGCCAGCATCTTTCCCATTCTCACGCCTCTGGCCGTGGATCCCGGCCATCGTTTCCCCTTCATAAGCAATGGCAGTGTTTCGCTGGGACTGGTGGTGCGGCGCCCTGGGGAGCAAGAAGCACTCTTTGCTCGGGTAAAGGTTCCTGTCACGAGTCCGCGCATGTATCAGTTCCGCGCCGGGCGGCGTTTCATTTCCGTGCGCCAGATCATTGAACACAACCTTGATGAACTATTTCCCGGTATGGAAGTGGTGCAGGTGATGCCTTTCCGTGTGACTCGCGACGCGGAGATTGATGCTTCGGATGACGATCATGACGATCTGCTTCATGTGATGGAGCGTGCCCTCAAGGAGCGGCGATTCGCGCGGGTTGTCCGCTTGGAAATTGCTGCGGGCGGTAGCCCCCGTATTCAGCGATTCCTTTGTGAAGAGTTGGAGATTGGGCCAGAGGATGTGTACGAGTGCGAGGGCCCGCTCGATTGGAACGCGCTGGCGACGATTGCCGACCTCGACCTCCCCGAGCTTCGATATCCGCGCTGGACTCCTCTTCCGCCTCGGGGCCTTGAGGAGGATGATGCCAACATTTTCGCGCAGATTCGCAAGGGCGACATTCTTCTGCATCATCCCTATGACTCGTTTGAGCTGAGCGTAGAGCGGTTCATTGAGCAGGCTGCCCTTGATCCCAAGGTGCTCTGCATCAAGCAATCCCTTTATCGAACTAGCGGCGACAGCCCCTTTGTCGAGAGCTTGGCTCGCGCCGCCGAGAGCGGCAAGCAGGTCGCGGTGCTGGTGGAACTCCGCGCGCGCTTCGACGAAGAGCGCAATATTGAGTGGGCCCGTAGGCTCGAAGATGCCGGGGCGCATGTGGCCTATGGCGTAGTTGGTTTCAAGACCCACACCAAGACTGCATTGGTGGTTCGACAGGAAGCCTCGGGACTGCGCTCCTACGGCCACATCGGCACGGGCAACTACAACTCGCGTACCGCCAGTCTCTATGAGGACATCGGGCTGCTCACCTGCGATCCGGCGATCACCGAGGATCTCATCGGCGTGTTCAACTACATGACGGGACGCTCTCGGCAGAAGGAGTTTCGAAAGCTTCTGATCGCGCCCATCTCGATGAAGCAGCGGTTTCTCGAGCTGATTGAGCGAGAGGCGGCACTGGCGGCTGCGGGCAGACCGGCGCGCATCATCGCCAAGATGAATCAGTTGGAGGACCGGGGCGTGATGGATGCTTTGTACCGAGCCAGCGCTGCCGGCGTGCGCATCGACCTGATTGTCAGGGGGTTCTGCTGTTTGCGTCCGGGAGTGCCGGGCCTGAGCGAGAACATCCGTGTCCGCTCAACTGTGGGAAGGTTTCTGGAACACAGCCGTATCTTCTATTTCTCGGCCGGTGCCGCCGACCCCACCGATGGTGAGTTCTTCATCAGCAGTGCTGACTGGATGTACCGCAACTTGCAGACACGAGTGGAGGCTGCGGCACCGATTTCGCTTCTGGCGCATCGAGTGCAGTTGTGGCAGGTTCTCACCTGGGGCTTGGAAGACACAGCCCAGTCGTGGGAGATGAATGGTGACGGGAGTTATCGTCGCGCTGCCGGTCAGCCAAGGCCGAACGAGTTGGCCGAGTCTGGACTTCACAACAGACTCATGGAGGCCGCCTCAGCCTCCTACCAGCAGCGTCGCCTTAGCGAGTCCTAATCGAGTTGCCCTCACGGGGCAGGGGGAGTTGCCTCGGGCACCGAGCCGCTTCCACTCAGACTCACGGTGGGGTGTTGCACACCCATGTCAAAGAAAGTGTGGGCAAGTGTGTTGCGTGCGAGATAGGTGAGATCGCCCGAGAAACTCCAAGGTGCGCCGGTGGCAGCGGCATCGCCCAGAATCACGGCCGGGATTGACTCGTCGATCCTTCCGAAAGGCGGCACCGTCTTGGAGGCGGCCCAATTTCCGGTGTAGCTGCGACCGGAGACCGTAAGTGAGTAGGAGAACATGTCCAACTCGATTGGAGATTCACCGTTATTCACCAAGGTCAGATTGATGTGGTACTGCTGGCCAGCGTCAACCGCGATCGATCGATCTACGCCATTCACCTGAACCACTGGCGCGAGTGAGCAGCCGCCCAGAAGCACTGCGGCGCTCGAAACCAAAATGGAGATTGAGGTGGAGGGCAAGAGGACAATGTAACCCATTTGCTCCAGTTCCAGTGATGGGCCATAGCATGACTTGGGCATCCCATGAGTCATCCACCATCGCCAGTCATGTCCCTGATAGTCGGCGGCATCATGCTGTTGACTGTGCCTTGGCAGGCAAGGGGACAGGAACTGTCGGCTGTAGTCGTGGACGATTCTCCCAGTGCCGCACAAATGCTCCGTCAGGCCATCGATCTGAGCGCCACCAATGCCCCGGAGAGTGCCCGTCTTTGCGGGCGTTTGCTGGCCGAGTTCGGTGACAGACTCATCGCGACCGAGGCGGATGACGACCTCTTCGTGCGAGCCTCGCGCCGTGCTGCCGAGTTTTTGGTGGCCAACCGAACCGTGCGCGATCTTCTGAGGCAGCAACAGGAATCCGAGTCCAAGCGTCGCCTCACCCGCGGAGATCTGCTTTGGACTGCAGAGTGCGCCCCGCTAACAGCAGCTGGTCTCGATGCGGCGCTGGCGCTGGGAGAACAGCAACTTTCCGATGCTCACTTTGAGCCGGCACGAGCTTGGTTGGCATCGGTCGAGGGGCACCCTGACCTTCACGGTCGGCGTGCCATTGACCGGGCGCGGCTCATGGGGATTGCCATGTGGGGACTTGGTGATGATTCCGCAGTTGGTGCCCTGGCCGCCGAGCTCTCTGCCGCTGAAGGTGGGCTTGAGTCATCTCAACTGCTCTCACGACTGAGAGCGAGCACGCCGCCAAAGGAGCCTAGCCTCATCGATCCTCTGAGTCCGGGCGAGTTTGGCGTAGGTCTGCCCTCCGACCTGCACATTGTGTGGCGGGAGAGCATGGCGGGATCACTGACCACTCGACTGTTAGCCGGAGTCGATCAGCTGGGATTCATGCGGGGCGCACTGGAAGATGCCCCCAACACAGGCGCGCTTCTGACGATGCTTCCGACCGCGACTCCAGATGCGGTGCTGGTGGAGGATGGCAATTCGCTGATGGCATTCGAGCGCGAAGCGCCGCGTCAGCAATGGCAGTCGCGCCTGACCATTCCCACCAACCTTCGATTGGAGGGTGGAGTTGGCGACTTGAATGCAGTGGTTGTCTGGGGAGAGAGCGCCTTCGCGATTGACGGGCACGCTGGCGCTACCGAGCGACTGGGCTCGGGCTCGCTGATCTGTGCTGATAAGAAAACGGGACGGATCTTGTGGGAAACGCAGCCTCCATCCACAGTTGAGCGGCGCGGCGGAGATTTCTTTTTCCACGGAGCGCCCGTGATTGCCGATGGCGTTGTGGCCGTTCAAGCGCGCAAGGTGAGCAGCAGACTTGAGACCACGAGCGCGCTTTTTGGATTTGCCACTGATGATGGCCGCCATCTGTGGACAACGCAGCTCGGCTCGTGTGCCGGTACGCGCATGGCAACTCTGCGCCCGTTTTCATCGCCACTGCGTGTGGGGGGTGATGTGATAGTCAGCACGGCCTCGGGGACGCTGGCGAGAGTCGCTCTAGGCAGCGGTGTCATCTCCTGGATCCGCCGCGGTCTGGTTCCCGTGCAGGAACCGCGATACCCGGCGTTTCCCTGGGAGATGTCCCGTCCCATATTGCTGGCAGGCAGGGTGTTCTCGATGGGCGCTGATGGAGTGACGATCGAAGAGGTCAATCCTGACACCGGGGCGTTAGTAGAGCGGTTACCCATCGGACCTGGGGAGCCATCTGGGTCTGCGCGTTACTTGTTGGTGAGTCCAGCCTGTCAGACAGTTCTAGCAGTCGGAAGTGACATCGTCGCCTTCAATCCTGCCAGCCTTCGTGATCCGCTCTGGTCCCTCTCGACCTTGCTGGCAGGAAAGGGTCCCGATCCTCAAGATCGAGCGTGGTTGCGAGGGAGAGTGCAGACAGGAACGCTCGCTGACGGAACAGGTGCGCTGGTGATTCCACTCGATGACTCTGTAGAACTTCGAGTGGCTCGCACTGGTGTGCTGCTGGGCCGACTGGAGCAGGCCGGGCCGAAGAATCCGCTCCTTAGTAACGGTTCGCTGTTCCTGTCTCAGGGTGATGGGCTCCTAGCGGCCATGAGTCCAGAGGGCGCCGCCAAACTGCTTGCGGCGCGGGTTGACAACAATGAGAGGGACGCGGCCGCTTCAGTCGCGCTGGCAAGGTTTGCCATCGCGACCGATCGAAGTTCTCTGGTGATAGAGCGCCTCGACAAGCTCACTCAGGCAGTAGTCAACCATGGCTCGGAGATGGATCGACTGCAGCTCATGGAGGCGGCGTTGACATTGGCGCGAGGGTCGCAAGCTGCGCGCGACCGTGAGCGACTCGTTGCCGCTGCTCGCATTCTGGCCCCCGACACGGCCAGCCGGGCCCAAGTCACAATCGCTCAAGGTGAGTTGGAGTTGCTCTCGGGCGATCAAGAGGCTGCGGCCCAAGCATGGATCGAGGTGATTTCGAGTGCCGAGATGTCCTCGGTACTGGGTCGATGGGGAGAGGTGCTCAGGCGGGCCGACATTGAAGCGAGGGCCAGGCTTCGAGCGATAGGGAGAGGTGCGCAAGCGGGAGTCGATGAACTTTCGGTGCCGGCAGCGGCGCGAAAGTCGCGACGACTGCCCCGAGTGTGGGGCGAACCAGGGAGTCCGATCGAGATCGATGGTCGACTCCCGACCTACACCGAGCGCGCCGATGCAACCCGTCCGATGGATGTATTTCTTGTCGCTGACGGTAGGTCTATGACCCTTCTGGATGCCGCGGATCTCTCGGAACGCTGGCGCGTTTCCGCCACAGATCGGCAGCCGACGATTCTCCGCACGGATGAGGAAATGGTTCTGATGTGGCAGGACACGGCGCAGGAGCGCCCCTCGGTGACGCGCATTGATCCCGCCTCCGGCGAGGTGGCATGGAGCCGCGCGACAGTAGCTGACTGCTTTCCGGCCGAAAAAACTGACCTCTTTACCAAGGGCGACTTGCCTTACTTCGGTGAGCCTCTTCGCATCGAGCCATTCGTAGGTGATGATGATCTGGCACTCGTGCGTGGCGATGGCCATGCGGCATTACTGCGTCTTAGTGATGGGGGGAAAGTCTGGGCCACCGCCAAACTGTTCGATCAGGTGACTGCGGTTGTCTCCGACAGGGATTACCTAGTGATGGCCGGTCGCCGAAACCGGGGCGAGAGCATCGAGACCTGTTTCGCGGTGATCGCCAGAGCTGACGGCAGGATCAGCGGTCCGACGTGCACTCTGGACGGTCAGGACATCAAGTGGCTGCTGCTGGAGCGAAATCGTTTGTTCCTGGGGACGGCCTTGGGGATCGAGTGCTATGACGCTTCCGCGGAGCCGGCTCTGATGTGGCGTAATGAGAGCGCCTCGGCGCGGCAGACCGACTACGCCCTGCTAGAGGGAACCAGCCTCGTGGTCTTGGGGCTGAACCAGTCAGTCAAGTCATTCAGCGAAACGACCGGTGATTATCAGGACGAGTTGTTTCAATCTGATCCCCCGAATGTTTTTCCGGGGCGACCATCACGGTCGATAGCGTCAGGCGCAGCAGGGGTGCTGGTGTTCGATCATGAGCGCCTTCGAGAGTTCAGCCCGGCAGGGGCTCTGATCGGTCAGGATTCGGTATCGGAGGACCATGTCTACCGGGCGGCGGTAGAACTAGACGGCAGCGTCCTCTTGGCGGCCGTTGCCCCGTCCGGGCAAGTTCTGGCCGAGGCTCGGGGCCGAGCTGCCGTGCGACTTTGGCGGTTTGACACGCCTTCGGGGATGAAACTGGCTCATGATTCGGTCGATGTATCCCTCCCGCTTCCCATGGAATCCATCTCGGCGGTGGATGGGTGGGTACTGCTGGGGTTATCGGGTAAGGTCTCAGCCATCCCGTTTGTCCACAAGTGAGGTTGACAGCAGAGCCTCCAGCGAGGATATTCCCTCCCCGTAGTAATGGGAGCCCAAATGGCAGTGATCCTCATCGATATCGACGAACTCAACCGACTATCACATCAACTCACGCTGGGAGCGAAGGGTGACCCTACGCCTGGAGGCGAGGAGGACGGAATCGACGACGATGATTTCGACGATGACGATGATGAAGAAGATGACGATGATGACGATGATGAGGAGGACGCCGACAGCGAGTTCGAGGACGCTGACGACGAGCTTGACGATGATGACGATGACGACATCGAGATCGACGACGATGCCGCTGATGAATAGTCATCGCTCATCTGAATGATGGCGAACTCGAACTGCCCTTCCACTGGAGAAAACAGGAGGGCGCGGCCATCAGCTCCAGCGCACAGTGGCACCCACTGTCCCGAAACGATTACCGTGCTGTCAATGCCGAGTGACTCGTCTTGGGAATAGACGAGCCGGTCATTCATCAGCAGTAGGTCATTGCCGGCGGCGAGTCGAAGAGCGCTTTCAGAACCAGTAGCAAAGTGCCGCGTTGAGTGGCGGAGAGGATCCCACTCCAGAAGGCCAGAGTGTGGTGTGGCCAGCAGGAAGGCACTGGGGCCGCGCCTGGCGCTTGATCCCAGCGGTACACAGGCGTGATATGCGGTGCGTACGGTGGCGCGATCGCTTAGGCGAAACCCGACAGCGCGTGCCAACAATTCCTCCGGCGTCGCTTGCGTGGAGGCGGTATCCACCCAGAGGGCATCCAACACACCATCTCGAAGTTGCATCATGCAAACCCCTTCTCCGCCCTGGGCCCAAGTGGGAGCGAGAAGTGCGCCGCCATCGGGAGGCAGAAACACCCGTTCGTTCTGCCCTTGGCGTACCACGACTTCCATCGAACTGTTTCGAGTTGAGGCGCCTGGGAGTGGGGCCGAAGATTGTGGTCGGATCCGTGACCAGCAGAGTGAGCCGTCAACTCCCAGCGCGGCGAGAGCATTGAAGGCGTTGTCCTGTACCAGCCACTTGGGTTCCCGTGTTTGCCAATCGACCATACCGATCCAGCGCGAGCCGTCCGGATTTGACCGCTCCACCAAGAACCCTTGAGCATCAGCGAACCGGCCGAGCAGCAGATTCGCGGGAGCGACTCCAAGGAATGTGATGTCAGTCTTGCCGACTTGGTACACCGAAACAGTTCCGATGGAGAGGGGGGCAATGCGGGCAGTTCCCCCGGAATCCTCGAGTCCGGTGCGATCCGACCACTTGCAGTTGCTCGTGGTCTGAACCGCGATAAAGCGCAAGTCGGGAGAAGCTAGAGGAGGAGTGAATCGGTCATAGGCAGCAGCGCCAATGCGCGCAACAGAGAATGAGAGATGCTTGGTTGGCAGGGGGGCTGCCGGTGTTGGCGGTGCCGAGGCCCGCGAGGCCTCGTTACTTCTGCGAGGCGGGGAACTGCATGCCGAGCCCAGAACAAGGGCAATCAGTGATGCGGCAGATAGTCCCCGCAAGATCATGGCGCCGCAGGTTCAACTGCAGGCGGTGACTCGTGGCTCTGCTGCGCCTTGTCTCCCGGAGCAGTGATCGGTGCTATCGGTGCCTTGGTACCGGGACGGGGAGTGGGTACCAGCCCGCGCTTCTGCTGCCGCTGCAGCATGGCATCGCTCGACTCAGCCAGGGGGCGAGTAAGCGAGCGGAGGCGCTCCAGCTCCTCCACATTGAAGTTGTTGTCATTGGCATCAGGGTTCTCGATCACAATCGGAGTGATGAAGATCAAGAGCTCTTTGGCGAATGTCGTCTTCTCTTTGCTGGAGAAGATGAGATCGAGAATGGGAATGTCCCCGAGGATCGGGAACCCAGTTTTGTCGCTGGCTTCATTCTCGATGCGGATTCCCGAGATGAGGATGGTCTGCCCGTCCTTTACCGTGATCGTGGTGTTTGTCTGCCGGCGATCGATGACGGGGTTGTTACCCACGCCCAGTGGAGTCGTGCTATTGGTGTTGGAGAGAAGAACTTCGATTTCCATGGCGACATTTCCGTCTACCGTTATGCGCGGCCGCACATTCACTCCGATTCCCACGGCAATCTGCTCGAAGCTGGAAACCGTTGAGCCGCCCGTAGTTGATCCCTGCGACTGCGACGCCTGGAACGGAATGTCCTGTCCCTGGAAGAAAATGGCCTCCTTATTGTCGCTGGTCACGATGCGGGGCTGTTGCAGGATTCTCACGGCGGTGTCCTGATCAAGTGCCTGCAGCACAACCGTGGCATCCACTGCAAAGTCGAAGAGGAAGGCGTTGAATTCTTCGGGGAAGTCGGTGTCCCGAACTCCGTCAACATTAGTTCCGATTACCACGGCGTTATTTTGGTTGGCGGGCTTCACCGAGCCATCGGGGCCGAATCGCACGCCGTACTGCAACTGCTCACCCAGCTCGACCTCTGCAAGGATGGCCTCAATCATCACCTGACGGTCGGGCTTGTCCATCTGATTGATGAGAGAGATCAGTGACTCCTGAATCTCGGGAGGCGCCAGTACCAGTACCGAGTTCTGCGAAGCATTGGGCACCACTCGTGCCTTACCCACCAGGGCGCTCGGCTCGCGCTGAGTCGCTTCACCGCCTGCTCCTCTGCCACTCTGCCAGGGGAACTCGATAGTTGCGCCTTGCGCACGATCTTCCGTCGAACCGCCACCACTCGTGTCACCTGTGCCGCCACCAGCCGCTTGGAAATCGATTCCTGAAAGTCCCTGATCCGGAGCGGTGATGGTGGCGCCAGAACCAGCCTCGGCGAGAAGAGCATTCACGATCTCAGCGAGCTCGACACAGTTCTGATACTTCAGAGGTATCGAAATGGGCAGCCCGGCGTTGAGCGGCTGATCGATGCGGGCGATGACATCATCCAGCCAGCGGAAGTTGTCCGGGGTCTTCGTTACCACGATCAGTCGGTTGGAGTCAGGGTAAGCCTCGATCATGAAGATGTTGGCAACCGCCGCATCGGCTCCAGAATCACCGCCACCGCCCTGCAGCACCACGCGATTGGAGCCGCCGCGATTGCCGCCGGAGGTGGCACCACCGCTGGATCCCAGCAGCGTCCCTAGCAGTTCTTTCACCTTGAGCGGATCGGCATACTTCAGGTCATAAATACGGAATGGGTCGCCATCCACATTGATGGGAATGTCCCATTCTGTGTGAATGAGATTGCGAATCTCGCCCAGAATCTCCGGCTCGGCCCGCACGGTAACCGAGTTCGCTGATGGTTGAGTCGTTACTACCAGTTGCTCGCTTGTCCCCACGGCCTGCGCTTCGGCTGGTTGCCCTGCCTGCTGGGCGCGCCCTCCGCGGCTCTGTTGATTGGTGCGATTGCCTCCTGAGGATCCGGAACGAGTCGAGCCGAAGAGGGTGGAGATGTTGTCGGCCACCTGTTGAGCATCGGTGAATTCCAGGCGAAATGTCTCGGTGAGAACATCTACATAAGGCGGCACATCAAGCAGGTCGATGAGTGCCTGACAGCGTTTGGCCAATCCGGCATCACCCTCAAGAATGATCTGATTGGAGTTGCCGTCAACTTCGATGCGCGCGTACTCGGGAAGATTGGCGGAGAGTCGATCAAAGATGCCCGTTGCCTTGGTGTTCTTTATCTTGTAAACCTTGATTACGACCTGACCCAGATCAGCCATCCGGCTGAGATCCACATCGGGCCCGAGCACGAGTGCGGGCTGAAGTGTCGTCAATGAAGTGATCAGATCAATCATGATCAGATCATCTGTCTCAACTACACCAAGTCCGTTGATGCGAAACGCTTGGAAGATCAGTTCCAAAGCTTTCTG